>CAZHNA010000128.1:0-4739 GCA_964532775.1 uncultured Methanosarcinales archaeon | reverse complement strand
AGAAAACCTCATGAGTTAATTCAATATCGTCCACATTTGCTTCAAGAATAGGAATGGCTCTCTGGGTACCTTTGTTACTCAGGACAAGTCCATGACATTCAAGGTGACCTTTACAACGAGGTTGATTGCCAATCATTTCTCCTCTTGCAGTTACTGTACCGCCGGTTGTAATGGTTCTGGAAACCAATTCAGCTTTTGTGTCGGGTGCATCAAAAATGACCCTGCTTCCAAGGTCTAGTTCAGATCCAGGATGAGCTACAGCGATTGTATTAAAGCGAGCAAATGCGCCTTCACCGGTAAGTAAAGCAGTGGGATAACTCTGAATCGATTTGACAGCCTTGAGCGTTACATAGTTGTTGATGAAAGTCGCCCCTTCCTCGAGATGAATAACTGTCCTCGGACGAACTCCAATTTGTTCTGCCCAATTATGAATCATAGTGAAATTCAAAGTTCCACCCTTTTTGACATACATTTCAGATATGCCAAGGTGAAGTGCTTTTTCTACTCCAACACCTGTTGTACATCCGGTAACAACATCAAGACAAGCATTCTCTTCAACAATTACAACATTATGCACAGTCTGGGATACGTTCTGTGATCCCATCATAAGACAGGTTTGTACCGGCATTTGCGTATGGATTCCTTTCGGAGCACGAATAAAATATCCATTCGCATTTTCCAGGTAGCTAAGAGCGGTATATTTGTCAGTATCCACTTGAACCAGATTCCAAACGTAATCCTTAAGCCACTCATGTTTTTGTTGTGCAAGATGGAGTGGCATCAGTTCAATATTCTCGTCTGTGATTGAGTTGTGAGTGATAGTGTTATCAACCATCACAAGGCTGCCGATACGGCCTTCGCCACTTGGTATAACTCCTGCATTTAGCAAGGTTCGCTGTGTCTGTTCATCCAGATCTTTTAGATCTTCAACGTAATCAAGGTCTTTTGGGGCAATATCGTATTCATCAAGTTCAAATTTTTCCCCATAAGCAGCATCTTTACGAAGAGCTGCTTCGGCTCTTTTTCTCAGACTTTCTTCAGCTTGCATGTGATACACCCTTCATAGCCTGTTTCTTTAATATCGTGAAGCAATTCTCTTGGATTGCCTGAACACATTATTGTCCCGTTGCAGAGGATATAAGCGCGATCTGCTTCAACGTAGTCCATTATCTGACCGGTGTGAGTAATAATTAAAGCAGAATTTCCATGCTCTATCCTATCACCGGCGCATTTACAATCCCCATGTATAAGATCATTAATAGTCTTACCAACGATTTCAATACTCATGAGATCGACACCTGACTCTGGTTCATCGAGCAGGAAAAGACATGGTTTTTGTGCGGATAACTGGAGGAGTTCAGAACGTTTGATTTCCCCGCCTGAAAAACCAACATTGACATCTCTTTCCATAAATCTGAGCATATCCAATGATTCTGCAGTTTCTTCAACGTTTATTTTCTCTTTTGCAACTACAGTTACCAGATCCTTGAGTTTAAGCCCGGTCATATTAGGAGGCCTCTGGGCCATGATACCGATTCCACGTTTAGCTCTTTCATCAACGGATAGGTGAGTGATATCTTCGCCATTAAATATTATCTGGCCTTTGACTATATTGTAGCCGCTAAATCCCATTAATGTCCTGAGAAAGGCAGATTTGCCCGCACCGTTCGGGCCAAAAAGAACATTTGTGTAGCCTTTTTCAACTTTGAGGCTAACTCCGTTAAGTAGTATTTTGCCACCTACCTCAACAGTAAGGTCTTTCACTTCTAGCATGTAATCCTCCGGATGTTTGTTATAAAAGGTAAATTGTTAACCATGTCCGAAAAACCTATCGGATACTAACGGGTAACTCATAAGACAATAAATAGTTAAGCCCTTTCATGCAAATAAAAATAAAAAAATTTATTTCAGTTTTCAACATTGATTGGAATTGTAAAGGTAAACGTACTGCCCTTTTTAATTGTGCTCTCCAACCAAATATTGCCTCCATGCAGATCAATTAGATTTTTAACAAGAGATAAGCCGAGACCGGTTCCGCCTAATTTTCTTGCACCATATTCATCAACCTGTATGAAGGGGTCAAAAATTTGACTTTGCTTTTCTTTTGGAATACCAATGCCGTCATCTGACACTGATATTTCAAGAAAGCCATTATTAATTGTAGAATCTATGATAATATGACCTCTGGCTTCTGTAAATTTGACCGCATTGCTAAGGAGGTTATACAAAATTTGTCGTAATTTCTTTTTATCTGCATATGCAAAAGGTAAAGAATTATCAAAATTGATATTTATATTCAGCTTCTTTTCATTAGCCAGAGGGTATATCATTTGATTGGCTTCTGACAAAATTTCATTTATGTTTACAGGTTGTAGATCTAATTTGAGCTTACCTGCTTTTATTTTTGAGATGTCAAGAAGTTCATTAACCAGGCTAAGAAGATGTTTTCCGCTCCCTGAAATATTCTGAACATATTTTAGTTGTTGTTCGTTCAAAGAACCGAATTTTTCATCGCAGAGTATGTGGGAAAAGCCTATTACCGAATTAAGGGGGGTGCGCAATTCATGGCTCATTGCTGCAAGAAATTCACTTTTGGCCTGATTTTCAGAATTTTTCTTGACCAATGTGTCAGAAAGAAGTTGCTCTGATTCCTTTCTTTCAGTAATATCTTCAATTACACCTTTTATTTTAGTTAGAGATCCCTGATTGTCGAATTCAACGACTTTACCCCTTATGGAGTACCATCTCAATTTATCCCCATTAGTAATGATTCTGTAATCTGTCTGGAATTTATCCGATTCTCTTTTCATGCAGCGGTCAACTGCAAGTTTGATGAATTCCCTATCATCAGGATAGATGCAATTCATATAATTATCAAAAGACAGTTGAGCATTTTTTGATAAATTTGGATTTGTTGGCATGTCAAGCAAATCAATTAATGATTTATCACACTCAAAAACCCAATTTGGGAATTTAAGCTCCCACCACCAAAAGTTACCTATTTTCATTGCACATTGCAAGCGCGAATAAGAGTCGATAGAATTTTTCTTAATTGGTGTTAGGTCTTCCAGATGCGATAAAAAAGATTCCAATAATCTCAGTTCAAAGGAATTGGGGAAATCCTATTTTGTACTGAATAGTTGAACATATAAGGTTTCCCCATTAGAAAAAAAGACACTATAATCGAAAAATACCAGCAGGCCGGTTGATTCACCGGAAACATATTCTTTGTTATCATATTTTAGCACAGCAGCTATGCTATTGCTTTCCGGGAAAATTGTTTTTATTCCAGAAGCAAGATCTGGAAGTATTGCTTCAATTTCACCATTGTTTTCAATGAATTTATTCACAAAAAAATAGAATGAATCAACTGCTTTTATTATATTATCCTCTTTAAGGGATGCAGATGAATTCGAATTATTATGCATCAATATACTTCTGTTTAATGAAGTAAAACAGGACAATGATCGTAAATTAGGTATGATTTTTTTTTCTTTAGGGTTCCCAACCACCATTTTTAGGATTCCATTGTTGAAACTTGGTTTCTTATACGAATATTGGTTAAATCAAGCGCTCTAATATCTATGATATCAAGTAATTAATAATGTTTTTGCTTGTCTTAATCACAAAAATATGATTTTTAGTGTTGCGTTTTATGGGAAACTAAAACAAATACTTATAAAAGAAAGAATGATTAGATAATGAGGCTCTACTAAATGGATGATGAGAAGAAAAACAATGGGCTTATATTGATGGCTGGTGCACTAATTACCATTTTATTTTATTGTGCTTACTGGCTATTCGAGTACTTAAAAATTAATCCCAGTATCGATGAATTTGTTGCAAATCCGGAACTTAATTTTTTTGTCATTGTTATAGGAACAGTTTTAATTTGGATTCCAATAATCCTTCATACAACCCCCAAAGATTGAAAATAAGGGTTCGGATTTTTCCTTTTTTGTTTAATAAAGACTAAAAAAAGTTTAGTAGCCCGGCACGGATTCGAACCGAGGTTGCAGGATCCAGAGTCCCGCATGATTGACCACTACACTACCGGGCTGCAATGAAGCGTACTCTAGATTGAATAATTTCTATATAAAATTATCGCCATTAATCTTCTTCGGAGTCCTGATTCAGCACGGCTGTAAGCCACCAATTGGCCATATCAATCAGATCTTTGCTGAATTGTCCGGATAAATGGTACTCACCTTTTCTATTTGTAACAAGTCCCGCACCTAAAAGCTTGTTACGCATTGCGTAAAATGAGGATCGCCCAACGTCTAACTCATCCATTATTAGTTGCCATTCGCTGGTTTTAAGAGGATTGCCACTATGCTGTCTTTTTTCAATTAGATCAAGGAATTTTTGACCTCTTGTGGCAGTTACATCTTCCTGAAAAATTCGCCTCATAAGGCTATAGTATGGATCCCTGGAACGAGTTACACGCGAAGCGGCATCCGAACGTACAACTATTGTAGTAGAAGTACGTGGAGCATCTTTCACAGAAACCATGAAAAATTCTCAGGCAGAAGAAAGGTCTTTCGATGTAAGGACGTTTTGAATCAAATCAACGTATTCTTCTTTAAGAGAGTATACAGTTGGTGTCTTGTAAGATTCCTTATGTGAACGAAGGATTCCAAGCCTTGAGTGAATATAGCCTACCATTGAGGCTACAGCACTGCGAGAAACATCGAATTCTTTGCTGATGGTTTCGTGGAGTTCGTCCACTGTAGACTGTT
>CAZHNA010000127.1:0-4831 GCA_964532775.1 uncultured Methanosarcinales archaeon | reverse complement strand
CGGTGGAATAAACTTCCTTCTCAGGGGTTTCCTGATCAGCATTAGCGAAGTCCTCAACTGTCCTATATTTTATAAATAGTTTCTCGGTAACCATGTTCACCTGCGCATCGGTGCACTGGGCTAAAAGAACAGTTGCAATAAGCAATTCTAGCGGGTTACTGAAATGAAGAGCAAGCTGTGGATCAGGATATTCTGATTTCAGAATCTCCCAGATAGCGGGAAAATTAGAACGGTTGTCAGGAACCATGCAATAACATACGTCCTATCACTTATAAAGATTTGAGATAATAATATAAAAAATCAATGTGGCGGCGCAAAACAACGTTTTTTTGGCCACCACTTTAGGAATTATCCCATTACCGATTTTATTCCAACCCGAACTTAACAATATTTTTGTCAGCAAGTACCTGAATCTTCTTGAGTTCCTCGTCGCCACCTTCTTTGGTGAACAGGTGTTTAAACCTGCGCTGCATCCTGAGGTAGTCCTCAACAGGCTTTTTCTGCTTGCCGATTTTCTTCACGGATGTAATCTCGCCGTCTTCCATCTCGTACAATGGCCAGAGACCAGTCTGAACTGCCAACTTAGCGATTTCCACAGTCTTGGAAGTGTCGAATCCCCATCCTGTTGTACATGGAGCATGTGCGTGGATATAGGTCGGACCTTCAACATCAAGAGCCTTCTTGACTTTCTTGATCAAGTCCTTTGGATAACCAAGTGAACATGTTGCGATATATGGTGCACCATGTGCAGCCAAAATAGCAGGCATATCCTTCTTTGGACGTTGGTTACCGAAAGATTCGGAACCTGCAGGACTGGTAGTCGTGGATGCGTCAAATGGTGTTGCACCACTTCTCTGGACACCGGTATTCATGTATGCCTCATTGTCAATACAGACATAAGTTATATCATGTCCTCTTTCGAATGCACCGGAAATTCCACGTATACCGATATCGAGAGTAGCACCGTCACCGCCCATTGCGATAACTTTTGTCTTCTCAAACTTGCCCAATGCCTTAAGTCCAGCTTCAACACCTGAAGCCACAGACGCAGCATTCTCAAACAATGAATGAATCCATGGAACGCCCCATGAAGATTCAGGGTAAGGAGTGGTCATAACCTCAAGACATCCTGTCGGGGAAATGATAATACAATCCTCGCCTGCAGCCATCAGTACAAACTTGGCTACCATTGCGTCACAGCAGCCTGCACATCCTCTGTGCCCTGCTTCAAAAAGGAAACTCATAGCAATTCCTCCTTCAAATCAGCATACTGGCTCTCGACCGATATACCTGATTTCATAACGTTTGCTGCTTCATCGACAATCTTCTCAATGGTACTCACTGGAATGTCACGACCACCATGACCAATCATACGTCCGATAACCGGCATATCGATGTTGGTATTGTAAAGACTTGCCTTTGTTTCAGTGAAAAGAGCACCTTCATTAAGACCAAGAGAGATGTTCTTGTCAATTGCAACAACGACTTTTGCGTTTTTGATAGCGTTGTGGATAGCTTCAACCGGGAAAGGTCTGAATGATCTAACTTTAAGCAGACCGACCTTCACACCTTTTGCTCTGAGACCATCAATTGTATCCTTGATTGTTCCTACAACAGAACCCATTGCCATCAGTATGATTTCAGCGTCTTCTGTTTCATACTCATCAACAAGACCACCGTAGTAGCGACCGAATACCTTATGGAAATCGTTTGCAGCTTCCTCTATCTTGGGGAGTGCGTTATCCATTGCCTTCTGCTGAAGATACCTGAATTCAGTATAGATTTCAGGATCAGCAAAAGCACCGAAAGTCAGTGGGTTTTTCGTATCAAGTGTATATTCAGGTGCATATGTAGGAAGATACTCGTCAACGAGATCCTGCTCAAGAAGCACCATAGGCTCGTACACGTGAGAAAGAATGAAACCGTCCATGCAAGCCATTGCCGGAAGCATAACATCCTTGTCCTCAGCAATCTTGAATGCCTGCGCAGTCATATCAGAAGCTTCCTGGAGATCTTCTGCATAAAGCTGAATCCAGCCTGTGTCTCTCTGGGAGATTGAATCCTGCTGGTCATTCCAGATGTTAATTGGAGCACTGACTGCCCTGTTGGCAATTGTCATGACGATTGGAAGTCTCATACCTGATACGTTGAAAAGTATCTCATGCATGAGTTCCAAACCCTGTGAAGTAGTAGCTGAATAACACCTTGCACCGACTGCGGATGAACCCACAAGTGCGGAAAGTGCAGAGAATTCAGATTCCACATTGATATATTCACAATTTGGAATTTCACCATCAGCCATGAATTGTGACAGATCTTCCACGATGTGAGTCTGCGGAGTGATTGGATATGCTGAGATTACATTTGGTTTGCACACCTTTACAGAATGAGCAACCGCATAGGAACCTTCCACAACATCCATCTTATCCTTGTTAAGATCACGAATAACTGCCATTATTTCTCCTCCAGTACCATGGATATTGCGTTTTTTGGACATTCATTGGCGCAAATGCCACATCCCTTGCAGAAATCATAGTCAAACTGGAAATAACCGTTTTCCCACTCAAGTACTGACATGTCCGGGCATAACAATTCACACAATTTACATTTGATGCACTTGTCATAATCATACACCGGTCTGAATGTTCTCCATCCACCGGTCTTGTTTACGCGGGTAGAACCAGGTTCACAAACTCCGCCAAGCCTGATACTCATAATGCATCACCTCTGATCTGGTTGTAAGCTTCAAGCAAAGCCTCTGAGTTTTTATCCCCTATCTTGCCAGGGAATCTTTCCTTAACTGCACGTACAATGGAATCAGGCTGGATTTCACCTGTAGCACCTGCAAAAGCACCGAGCAAAACGGTGTTAACAATCGGCCTACCAATAATATCAAGAGCAACTTTCGTCGCGTTTACAGTCATGACCTTTGCATTTGTTTTGAGGTCAAATTCTTCTGGATCAAAATCACTGTTAATGATAATCACACCAGTGTCTTTGGTACCTCTTGCAACATCCACAACTTCTAACAAAGTTGGATCCTGGACAATTACGTAATCTGGTTCGTAAACCTGACTTCTGAGCCTGATTGGAGCATCACTTATACGAGTGAAGGCCTGAACCGGAGCACCACGCCTCTCCACACCGAAGGCTGGGAAAGCCTGGCTGAATTGGCCATCTTCAAAAGCAGCAACGGCAAGTAACTCAGCAGCAGTTACCGAACCCTGTCCTCCTCTTCCGTGTATCCGAATTTCTTTCATATTAATTCTCCACAACAATAACGGAAATTAGATTGATAATTATTACATCGGAGTCTCGCTACATATCAAAAAATGTGAGGGACTCCTATCTACAATGTTTAATGGTGTACAATCATTATACTATTTAATCTTTCGGTGAAAATATACCTAACAAATAATTCAAATTTAAAACATATAAATTTGCACCTATAATTCAAGATGTACTATTACAGACCTGACGAAGATTGCTTAGAACCATATCAGGATCTTTCACCCTGAGAAGTGAGGAGCGTATTTTCCTCGCATCGTTAAGCCCTTTCAAAAACCATCCTGCATGTGCTTGCAAATTTACATGAGATACCAGATTAAACTCTTCAAGTAGATCGAAATATTCAGAAAGGCATGCCAATTTCTCTTTACAATCCGGATCCGGGATAATCTCACCAGTATCAAGATAACATTGAATTCGTCTGAAAATCCCGGGATCTCCCATCGCAGCCCTCCCAATCATAAGAGCATCACAACCGGTAGATTCAAGCACATTTGACGCCGAGAGACCATCCACAATATCACCATTAGCAATTACAGGAATTGAAATCTCCTCACATATCTTCCGGGTAAATTCGTGATCTGCAACCCCCGAGTAACCCATTTTAGCAGTCCGGGCGTGAACAGTAATAGCACAGGCACCTGATGATTCAATTGTACGAGCTATTTCTAATGTATCTTCAATGCTATCAAGCAGACGAATTTTTGCTGTAACTGGAATGTCGGTAGAATCCGAAACTGAACTTACAATGGAAGCAACTTTATCGAGAGACGATATGAGAGCCGAACCTGCCCCACAGCGCCTGATGGCAGGAGACGGGCAACCAAAGTTAATGCCAATAGTCGAAGGAGAATAAGTCTCGGAAAGAATAGAAGCAGCTTCACCCATTGTTTCAGGATTTCCACCAAAAAGCTGTATACCGTAAGGACCCTCCTCAACTGCCTTTTCAGCTCTTCCCAATGCCCCGAAATCGCCATGAACAATTGCATCTGCATTCACCATTTCAGTAATGCAATAGTTAGCTCCATGCCTTTTACAAAGCACACGAAAAGCCCTGTTAGTGACGTCTGCCATTGGAGCTAGAATCAACTTTTCCTGAAAAAATGCATTTTCCGTTTTCATGATTTGCTTTCCAAAGCCTCTCGATTTTTGTTCATTTATCCTGAAGGGTTTGTTTGGGACGTGGTTTAGACAAAAACTTGACATTGCCGAAACATACAAAGATAAAAACTTGTATGTACTATCTACTTAAAAGTGAAATGCTATTAATTGCAAAATATAGTATAAAGCGATTTTTCAAAAAGAATTTTTGTTCTGATGAAGAATGAACATACATTTGAGGGTACAAAAATGGAAATCAGCAAGATAGAAAAAATACTTCCCTGCCCATCTGATCCGAGCAAATTCAGAGTCATTGCTTATCTTGATGAAAAGCCCGATTATTTTCAGTTATATGAAAAACTAAAAGACAGGGAAGAGTTGGTAAGTTCATATTCTAAAATGCTGGACATGATGATGATCACCCACAAAAACGTAGAAATGA
>CAZHNA010000126.1:0-4980 GCA_964532775.1 uncultured Methanosarcinales archaeon | reverse complement strand
AGTAAAAGTTTTCATCTCGATGAAATTCTTCAAAATGTTGCGGTGGCCATTAAAGGTTTTACGGATGGAGAAATATACTTAAATGGTAGTTTGTTCAGGAAGACAAAACTATCAGCACGGTTTGGAGAGCCAGTAATTAATTTTTACGCACTTTTTGATGATGAATTAAACTATCTGAAGAAGGGAGAAAATATTATTTCTATAAAAACAGATAAGAATCCAAAGATAGAATTACTTGATGCAGCTGTTTTTCAATATTGATTATCTGATTGTTAACGGTAAAAAAAAAGAGTTTCTGAAGCTTCAGGTTTCAGAATGAAATTATTGAAAAAATAAACTTAACATATGCATGTATTAAGATACTTACACTAAATGTTGCTAACAACAGGTGATTTATAGACATTATTTCTTCCGAATGTTCCTATCGTGGTATCGTCATTTGAAAAGAATGGAACATTTTAAAACTAAAAAACAAATAGAAAATGAATAAATTAACATTAGCTCTGATTACCTTTTTTATAAGCTTGAGTATTAGTGCCCAGAAGTCAGTAGATTACCGTATACCTGTAAAAGAGCAATGGACAAAAGAAAGGATAAATAAGAAATGGAGTCCTAAATCTCAAAATGTGGTTACTTCATGGGGGAAAAAAGTTACCTCGGATAATGTTTGGAAGGAGTATCCACGTCCACAAATGGTGCGTGAGGAGTGGCGAAATTTAAATGGACTCTGGGATTTGGCAGTTACCGATGTTTCAGTTGAAGCTCCGCAAACCTACAACCGAAAGATCTTGGTTCCATTCAGTATTGAGGCACCGCTTTCAGGAATCGGTGAGCAGGTAAGTGAGAAACAAGCAATTTGGTACCATCGCAAGATTGAAGTGCCAGGTGATTGGAAAGGAAAACGGGTATTGCTTCATATTGAAGCATCTGACTGGGAAACTACAGTTTGGGTAAATGGTGAAAAAGCGGGAATGCACCTGGGAGGATATGATCCATTTAATTTCGATATTACTGATCAATTAGCTGAAACGAAAGAGCAAGAAATAGTTATTCGTGTATGGGATCCGGGTCTGACAGAATACAAATCACAGGGGAAACAAAAAAATGCACCCGATCAGTATGAACTCTGTAGTGGGATTTGGCAAAGTGTATGGATGGAGCCAGTTCCCTTATCTTACATTCAGAAAGTTAAAATGACTCCAGACGTAGATAAAGGGCAATTGATAGTTGAAGCTAATGTGAGTTTAAAATCAACTGACAAAAAATTGTCCGTTGAAATATCCGGTGCTGAAGTTATAGAGCAGAGTGCAACTCGTGTTGTCATGCAATTTCATCAACCTAAACTTTGGTCACCGAAAAATCCTCATCTCTATCCCGTAAAATTATCCTGGGGTGATGATAAAGTAAATAGTTACGTTGGCCTTAGAAAAATTGAAAGAAAGGAGATCGATGGAATTCAGCGCATCTGTCTCAATGGAGAACCAATCTTCCAGTTTGGACCATTGGATCAAAACTACTGGCCACAGGGAGGGCTAACTCCACCATCAGAGGAGGCAATGAAATGGGAGTTGGATTACCTTAAAGAGATAGGCTGTAATATGGTACGCCTGCATATTAAGCGAAATCCCAGAAAGTGGTACACCTACTGTGATCAACTTGGACTATTGATTTGGCAGGATTTTATTAACGGCGGTAAAGGTGCCAATGGAAAAGGAAAACCAAATCCAGTGGAATCGAAACGGTGGAAATTAGAACAGCAAAGAATGGTAGATGCATTGTATAATCATCCATCTATTGTAATGTGGATCGTTTTCAACGAAGCCTGGGGGCAGCACGACACCAAAAGAAATGGACAATGGGCAACAGATTACGATTCATCCCGCCTGATTTCCATTGTTAGTGGTTGGACTGATTTACAAGATTTTGGTGATATCCGGGATATCCATGATTACACATTTCATACATCCATACTAGTTAGCTCTGAACCAAAAAGAGCTGTAGTTATTGGTGAATATGGAGGAATTAATAGTGTTATGGTTGGTCATAACTGGTACGACATGGGTGGTGCAAATCCTCAGAAGGAAATTACCCCAATGAATGGTAGAGGAGGTGGAATGTGGCCCAATTTTGTGAAAGATGATGAGTGGGTAGAAGAATATAAACGACCAACTTATACTCCAGGAAAAGCACTGGCAGAACATCTGGAAGCGCAAATAAATGATCTTTGCTTACTGAAGGAACAAGGTTTGTGTGCAGCTGTTTATACTCAGTTGACTGATATGAAACACGAGCAAAACGGATGGTTAAGTTTCGATCGGATAAGTAAAGTGAAGCCGGAAGCATTGAAGAAAATACATAAGAAACTGTACGAATCAGATTTAAATACAAAAAGCTTGCTAAGCGATGAGTCTTGGTCATATAGTTCTGAAAAACCACAAAAGAATAATTGGAGAACAGAAGAATTCAATACAGAGGCTTGGGAAAAGGGTGCTGCTCCGTTTGGGAAAATGAAAGGAAAGGAGGTAGGGACTGCCTGGGAAACAAAAGAGCTCTTTATGCGAAAAGCATTTGATCTTGCACAGATTCCGAAAAAAATTGCTCTTAAAGTTTATCTTGATGGACAGTTTGTAAATGAATTTAATTATGGAAGAGTTTATTTGAATGGAACATTGGTGCATGATGGTCTTGCTCGTCATAGAAAGGCAGAGAATCGTTTGTCTTGTATAATGTTGAGAGAATCATCTATTCAGTTGCTTAAGCATGGAATAAATGTGATAGCTGTTGAAGTTGTGATCTACCCGGAAAGTCAACGTCGATTTGATATTGATTTGGTATCAGTATTTGAAAAGTAAGATATATTCAAGATGAAATGGGAGTAGATTGAAATGATTTTGTGGCAATTCAGGGATAACAATAATATTTTCTTATTAGCTACGATTTAACCAATTAGAAAAGGAGATATAAAAATGAATAAGAGAAAATTTATGAGAACTAATATTACCGTTTTAACAAGTTTGACATTACTGTTGATCTCTCTTGCATCTGTATCACAACAGTCTAATTCCAGACCGAATATCCTGTTCATCACAACCGATCAGTAGCATGCCCGCTTGATGAGTTGCGCAGGAGATCCCTATGTTAATACACCTCATCTGGACGAATTGGTTGCCAGCGGAATCCGCTTTGAAAATGCCTATGCTGCAAATGCGGTTTGTGTCCCATCCCGTTACAGTATGATCTCAGGATACATGCCGCATGTCTTTGACGGCTTAGAAACAAACCGTAAGACAACTAAGGCAAAGCCAACGATTTCTGATTTTATTGATACTCCTACCTTGGGGACAATCTTTAAAGATGCTGGCTATGATGTTCTATATGGCGGGAAATTGCATGTTGAGGGCAACTTGTATTACCATGAAGATTTGGAATCGGTATTTGATTTTACAGCACTAACAGCTAATGCCCGGATGGAGTTGGCAGAGAAGGCAGTTAAGGCCTTTAAACAAAACCGGGATAAACCCTTCCTAATGTGGGCATCCTATATTAATCCGCATGATATTTGCTATTTCCCTCATGCCGAGAGGAATTCTGCGGCTTATAAAAAACAGAAGATCGCTTTAAAAGAGCTGCATGAAGCGAATCCGGATATACCATTGCCACCACTTCCTGAAAATTATGAATTAGCCGATGATGAAATCGCCTGAATGAAGAACTTTCGTCAGGGGAAAATTGACAATAGTGGTCTCAATCAAATCTTTGGTTCATCTGCAGAAGATTGGGATAAAGAGTTTTGGAGAGAATATCGATGGGCTTATCGTCGGCATATGGAAACTGTAGATAGAGAGCTTGGTGTTATGCTGAAAGGGCTAAAAGATGCTGGATTGGAGGATAATACGGTCATTGTTTTTACCAGTGACCACGGCGACCATGATGGGGCTCATCAGCTGACCATGAAGCGCTCTTTCTATGAAGAAAGCGCGAACGTTCCCCTGATTGTCAGTTGGAAAGGTCATTGCACCCCTGGAACAGTAGATTCAACAACACTCGTTGTTAACGGACTGGACGTGATTCCGACCTTGTGCGATATCGCGGATATCAAGGCTCCGGAGCAATTGCGCGGTGTAAGTTTTCTTTCGGCAGCCCAAGGGAGGCCATTAGATCGGGATTTTATTGTGGTTCAGAATAATACCGGGCGAATGCTTCGCACTGCTCAGTATAAATACGCTGTCTATTACAGAAACGGGCAGTCCGAAGAACAGCTTTTTGATATGTACAGTGATAGATTAGAAATGAATAATTTGGCAAAGAAGGCTTCCCATTCACAGATTATTGAAAATTACCGAGAATTGCTAAGAGCCTGGACTATAGAAAATAAGGATACTAAAGGTAAAAAATATCTTTCGGCTTTAACGGACTGATTCTGGAGCACTCAACTGAATAGAGGTCAGACCTCGGAAATAAGAAAATAGTCTTAATATATTTCTGCAGGTTACAAAATAGGTGATGAATATTTACAAAAATAGATTGAATTATTAAGATGAATGTTAATATATACCCAACCCAAATAGCTTTTCGGGGAAATAGTCAAATCTCATTGTATTTTAAGTAATTAACATGCAGATTGTTAATTACTTACACCACATTTATGTCTTTTCATAGGGGAATTTTCTTATTTTTAACTTATTGTAGTTCAGGGATATGAAATTAAAGTTGACACAGGTACAGGAGGCAGAAATTAGGCATTTGCATAGCAAATGCCCTACAAGGAGGTTTGCTGATAAATTAAAAGCATTGCTCCTTCTTGACAAAGGGCTTTCCTGTATGGAGGTTGGAGAGATCTTATTACTTGACGATGATACTATCCGTAAATACAGGAACCAATATTTTGCCCAAGGGGTGGAGAGTTTGCTGGAAGACAATAATAAAGGTTCCCAACCATATCTTAGCATAGCCCAACTATAGGAATTAGACAAGCACTTA
>CAZHNA010000125.1:0-4982 GCA_964532775.1 uncultured Methanosarcinales archaeon | reverse complement strand
AAATTCAAGAAGCTTATTTTTATTTGCCATTCCGACATAGATCCTGCAAGGTTTGGCAAGTTTGTAGTTCACTACAACCATATCATCTAGCTTTACAGGAAGACCAGACTTATTCTCTATCTGATACTTCTCTTTGATCGTATCAGAAACGTACTTTTCGTCTTTTGTTATCCTGAAAAAATCCTCATCAACGCTCTTTGCTATATAGAAAAGAGACTCTTCACTACATGGGAAACCAACTGGTAACTCCACAATAGAAGGTGGATTTTCTGGGTTATTTTTGTTGATATTGTTATCAGCATATCCTTTCCTGAGATTGCTTGCTTCAGGTGTATTTGGGTCAATAACCTTACCAATTGCAGATTCGCTGTAAAAAGCGTCTTTGAAGTAGGCCAATACATACTCATGATTAACCTTTACTTTGTACTGATTGTCAGTGTTACCCTCTGTATTCCAAACAAATTTTGCACAGAAATTATCCTCACCAAAGATATCGCCAACGATAGCTTTAAGATTGTGCTCCTCATCATCACCGATAGAAATAAAGATCACCCCATCTTTACTCATAAGATTCCTAGCTAGCTTTAGCCTTGAATACATCATATTGAGCCAGTTCGTATGATAGCGTCCAGAACGTTCTGTATTACTGGAAAGTTTGAATCCTTCATCGTCCTTTTGTCCAGTATATTTCAAGTAGGTATCCAGATTATCCTGAAACTTATCTGGATATATAAATTCCTTCCCTGTGTTATAAGGTGGATCGATGTAGATCATCTTGACCTTATTTGCATAACTCTTTTGAAGGAGTTTCAACACTTCCAGATTATCACCTTCGATAAATAGGTTCTTAGTTGTTTCCCAGTCAACGCTTTCTTCCGGGCATGGACGCAGCGTTCCTAATGAAGGCGTTAGCGCAATTTGACGTGCTTTTTTCTTTCCATGCCAGTTAAGGCCGTATTTTTCTTCACCATCAACAATCGCATCTCCAAGAAGTTGGCGAAGAACTTCAAAGTCCACGCCATCTTCTGTGAAAGCTTCAGGATAGATATTTTTGAGCATCTCGAGATTTTCGTTCACAATATCAAGGCTTTTGCCGTCTTGTTCTGTCATTTTATCCATGGGTACTATCTTTATAATTTTTTAGCCATTGGTATTTTTGCCGAGTTTTTTCATCTTCAGAATCTATGTTGTCTGAAACTAATTGATCAACGATAGTATTTATTTTCAGGCTATTGGACCCTGGGTCGGCTGACCAAATAACGGAGAACATACTGTCGATCTTGGTTAGTATCTCATCTTCAGCACGTGTAATATTTGTATTAAGCAAATCAAGAAAATACATGCCATCATTATCCTGACGAATTAAGTCCTTTAATTGACTTTCGCTACCAAAAGGATTTGCAGAAATAATCTCAGTCTTAATGTACTTATTAAGTTTCTCACTAACGAGGATGCGAGGATAAATGGCTATTTCAGATTCAAGTTTGTAGGTTTCTATAAGTCCGGGGCCAAGTGTTACATTTAATTCTTCCTCGGCAGGCCAATACATATCACCAATAGTTACAGCACCACGTAGACAAATTCCATTTTCCCAGAGACGATCCTGCAAGTAGCGAATTATGAAGAATAATTGAGAAATATCCGTTGAGTCTTCTTTCATGAAAAACACAATCGAATCAGAGAAAAATCGGCTTTGTATAGATATTGTTCTTGGGATTCCTGACGCAGTGCTTACTTTTTTGCCTCCAGATGGGAATGCACCACAGATATTCAAAGAATCTATCAGAATCTTCAGCGTTTCCTGACTATTCTGACTCTCGATAACTCTATTTTTAAATCCCAGGATATCCAAAAAAGCTATAAAACTATTCTGATACTTAATCATATTTGTTTCTTTTTCCATAAAAAGAGCTTCCAGTATTATTGTGTTTCAATTGACATTAGAAATAAACAATAACACAATGATTGCATTGAATCTGGATTGCACTTAATATTTAATAGTGATTTATTATAAATCATTGTATTTCTGACAGTTAGATGCTGGTAATTGCGCCACAATTGCGCCATTTCTTTTATTATGGCGCAATAATATTTGAATTTACCGGATACCATAGGGCTGCCTTTGTAGATCCGGTCATATAAATCCTTTTTTCTTTTTTAAGCTCAGCTACTAATTTTTGCACCTGATCTTTTGACAAGGCTGGCAGCACCTGCAAAAGTTCCTTCAGCCTGCTGCCACTATCCCTGTTTTCCCTTATATGTTTCAGGAGTAAGGTCTTGTTTGTTTCTCGATCCAGTCCTTTTTTTCGTGTATAAGTGCCTTTTTCATCAACCATTCTGTAATACCGCCGGCTGAGTATATACTTTACCCCACGTCCACGTCCGAAACGTTCTACAACACCTCGTTCAACAAGCCACTGCAATCGGTTTTGAAACTGATCAGGAACCCTGTTTTCCCTGTGTATATGATTCAGCAACAAAAAATCGGCTGTGCTAAAAAGGTCTAAAGTTTCACGCCCTACCTTTTCGAGAAACTGCAAAAAATGAGGATCCTGAACTTCTCCATTGAGATTAAGAATGACTTGATATTGATCCGTACCCGTAAAATCAGGCATAGGTTTACTTTCCTGAATACTCAATTCAAACATGAGATTCATACCCTGCCCCGAGCGCTCCACCAGACCACACCTTGCAAAAATATCCGAGATACGCCGGTTTCGCGGTAATTGACGGTCAAGAATATTCTGTGTGGTAATACCAACAGGAAAGCCACCCGGACTTTCAAGTGTTAATTGACGAGGTTGTTGTCTAATAAAAATATTACCACCAAGTTGATAGTTCCGATGACTAACAGCATTTAAAACAGCCTCCCGAACAGTACGCTCAGAAAATGTCGGAATATCTAAAACAAACATACCTGACTGAAAATGCTGGATATCATTCCGAAGGTTAATCAGATTCCAAAGTTCATCGTAGAAACTAAAAAAACCTTGTCGAAATTCCATTCTTTGCTGAGCAGGACCACTGGCGGCAGAGATACGATACTCAAATACAACTTCCGATTGGGCAAGATGTTGTCCAATGGCTTTCTTGGTGCCAAAAAGGATTAAGGCCGCATAGGTTATCCTGCCATCAACCAATGCTTCAGAATCATTTAGCAATTGCTCCTGATTAAAAGTACTTAAGCCTTCATTTCCCGATTTTTTTATCCAACGTTGACGGAAGTTTTCAATAGCTACCGGATCCAGATCATTAATAGTTGCGGAAGCACATATATCTGCAGAGAAATCATGTCCTGCTTCTGCAAAAATATTCCGTAATCGGTCTTCTGACATTGCTATCAGGCTGTCTCCCTGGCGCTGCCAGTAAATCCCTTTATATTTAACAGGTTTCCCAACAGGATGTGATGGAACATGAAAAATCAGAACCCTGCCATCGGGATGATCAACAATGCTGAAATCGATATTTAAATACAGTTGATCGATAAGACCAGCTCTTGTTCTTTCAGGTTGCTTAAAAGCAAGTGAACCCACAACTTTTCTGGGGCGATTATCGGTTACACCAAATACAATCTTTCCGCCGCCTTCGTTTGCCAATGCCGCACAATATTTCACAAGAGTCTCAAAGTGAAAGTTTTCTTTGGCTTCCTTAAACTCCAGGAACTCTCCTTCTTTGGAGGATAAAATCTTTTCTAAATGTTCAACTTTCATCGCGGATAAATTACCGATTTTTTTCTTTATAATTCACTTTTGATTACTTCAATACGGTTTTTGATCTCTTTGATTCTAGTGTTCAGAAGAACCTGATTACCTAAGTTCTTCTCTTTCTTTAGCTTGCCTTGTATTTCAGCCTTTTCATTCAGAAGTTTCTCAACCTGAGTCAACATATTCACTCGATCATTAGCTGAAAGACCATGCACACTCTCAAATGAATATAGGCCTCCGTGCTTGGTACATGATAAAGCAATCACCCGTTCCATGGCAGCCCTGTAAAATGCAAAAAAATTAGTGTGGGGCCATTTCGAAATATCCATACTGTCTATAAAAGCATCCTGATTATCTGTCAGATTATTCAAATCCAACCAATCAGTTGATTGAAAATCATCTGCGACAATTGCTTCCTTCTCGGCCTGTGAAAATCTTTTGTATGCAAGACTGATTGAGCACGTATTACCTGAAGTAAAAACTACAATAAGCGGATAAGGAATCGCTCTGTGTACGATCTCAGCTAACCGACTCATGCGGTTATTATGTTTCAGTTTCACCTGAAGAAGAGCTACTTCCAGATACTCACGCTGCATATCTTTATAGGACTGTATTGGGATGGTGGATGGTTTAAACGAGTACACCCAGAAAATGCTATCCACGTCATCGCGCATTGCTTTAGTATCGGCTGCACTCAGTTTAGCGTTCTCGTGGAAAAGCTTCTTGTATATACGTTTGCCAAGTCGACACGATTCTGGAATTTCCATTTTTTTGTACAACACCTCAATCATATCTCTGATTCCTTTTTCATAATAATGAGGTATGTAACAACTTCAAAGTCATTGATTCCCTGGAAAAATTCCTTATCCACAATTGTTCCACCACGATGAAAGAGACTTTCAACATCTTTCTCTTCAGCCTTACCGGTGATCGCTGCCACCGCCTTGGCTAGTAGATTTTGATAGTGGTTCATTTTGGCAGCTTCACGCGTGGCAACATTGAAACGATGAACTGCCCCAATATTAGGATTTGAGCGACCTAGAGAGAGTTTCTTGAAAAGGTCAAGAATTTTCTTGGCATGAGGAAAGTTCAACAAGACTTCGCCATTATCATTCACATAGACAAGATAATATGGTGCAAGGGCATAAGTATTATCCATCTTAACCCTGGCATTTTCACTGTGAAGGCAAAAGAAGACACCAGGCTCTACTTCGTCACCCAACAGATCATCAGACTCAGTAACTGCAAAAGCACCTAATGACAATTGTGTTAACCTTT
>CAZHNA010000124.1:0-5011 GCA_964532775.1 uncultured Methanosarcinales archaeon | reverse complement strand
TTTTTAAAACGCATTAACGATCGCCTTAGAGATGAAAAGCCTGCTCTTGTAAAAGAAGACAGTGTAATTGCTTCAACTTGGTTGCCACCCATACCCAGTGGACCATTCAAACGGCTTATTTCCGCAGAAGTGCAAATGGCACTTGGAAAGCGAATTCCTGAAACCGTTTCTTTTGAAATAACAAGGGAATGTGGTTGCAAGTGCGATCATTGCTTCATGAGCAATGGCGAAGGTGAACTTGAAACCCCGGTTCTTAAAAATGCAATTGATGAAGTCATTAAAATGGGAGCTGTTGTAATTGTATTTACCGAAGGTGACCCACTCCTCAGGAAAGATATTTTTGAACTAATAGGCCACGCAGATCCTGAAAAGGCTGTTGTTAACATGTACACTCCCGGAACAGAAATGACTCCAGAAGTTGCATTAAAGCTCAAGGAAGCTGGCCTCCATAATCTACTTATTAGTATTTATTCAACCGATCCTGAAAAACACGACTCTATTCGTAGGCTTGAAGGCGCGCATAATATGGCAATTGATGCCATGAAAATGGGACTTGATGCAGGATTACTTGTCACAATGTGCACCCATACATCCCCTTCCAGTTTTCATGAATTACCCGGCCTTTATGAATTGGCAAAAAAAATCGGAGTTCATGAATTCTCAATATGGGAAGCTGTCCCTAAAAAGAAAGGTGACCCCATCATCAGCGAAAGCGAAAGAGCAACTATCCTAGAAATGTACCAGCGGATAAATGCAGATCCTGAAGGTCCCCGTATTTTTGCAAACAGCTATTTCGAGGGGGAAATGCTTGGTTGCATGGCAGGAGAGCGCTGGATGCATGTTTGTGTTGACGGGGAAGTCAAACCCTGCCCATATATGCCATTCAGCTTTGGGAATGTAAGGGAAAAATCAGCAAAAGAAATCTGGAAAGATATGAAGGTACTGACACATCCCAAACAGGGAACAGGATTCTGTGTAATGCAGCACCCACACTACCTTGATATGGCTGCAAAGATTCCAGAAGATGCGCCGATTCCATACCCCTTCGATATGATAAAATAACAGGACTGCCATAACGGGCAGGGAAGCAATGAAAAGGAACCGAGGCTACCTATGAATTCAAAACTTGATCCGTGGGGTTCATCAAACATTGATGATTATTCAAAACTCTTTGATGAATTTGGAATTCTCCCTTTTGATGAAATTTACAATAATGTACCTGAGCCCAGCCATTACATGCGCCGCAAAATAATATTCGGCCACCGGGGTTATGACAGAGTTGCAGAAGCAATGGCAAATGGTTCACCATTTGCAGTTATGAGCGGATTTATGCCATCCGGAATGGTTCACCTCGGCCACAAAATGGTGATGGAAGAAATCATCTGGCACCAGAAAATGGGAGGAGATGCATTTGTAGGCATTGCGGACAGAGAAGCCCATGCAGTCAGAGGATTTTCATGGGAAAAATGTAGGGATATTGGTGTTGAGCAATATATACTCAGCCTGATAGCCCTTGGTTTTGAGCCAGATGGTCACATCTATTTCCAATCTGATTCCGATAATGTGAAAGACCTTGGTTTTGAGCTTGGAGTCAAAGCAAATTTCTCCGAACTTAGTGCAATCTACGGATTCAATGGGCAGACAAATGTGGCCCACATGGTAAGTGCCCTAACCCAGAGTGCTGATATATTGCAGCCACAACTTGAAGAATTCAGTGGCCCAAAGCCCACAGTAATTCCTGTCGGTTCTGATCAAGATCCACACATCCGCCTCACACGTGGTCTTGCCAATAGCATGAATATGTTCCGTGTCGAGAAAAGAGAAGACCAGAAAGGAAACCAATACATGAGCATTCGTAGCAAAGCTGCACCAGAAGGTGCGTTGCAGGAAGTTGCGAAAAGGATGCCATGGAAAACAAAGGTCTTCGAAGGACATGTAGATGTTTTCGGAGTGGATGACAACCTTAAACTCAAGGAAATTGCCAGACAGGCAGAACTTGATCTTGGAGGATATGCATTCCTTCCGCCTGCATCCACCTATCACAGATTCATGTCAGGGTTGCAGGGTGGCAAAATGTCAAGTAGCATTCCTGAAAGTGTTATTTCCCTTACTGAAGAACCAAAAGCAGCTGCTAAGAAGGTCAAGCGTGCAAAGACCGGCGGTCGCACAACTCTTGAAGAGCAGAAAAAACTTGGCGGAGAGCCAACCAAATGCTCGGTTTACGAATTATTCATGTTCCATCTTATTGATGATGACAAGGAACTGGAGGAAATCCATTCGGAATGCGTTGAAGGAACACGCATGTGCGGACATTGTAAGGTTTATGCCGCCGAACTCATGGCCGATTTCCTCAAAGAACATCAGGAACTCAGGGAACAGGCACGTGACAAACTAGACGAATACGGACTCTGAAGGGATTTACTATGACTACCAATCTCACACTCAATGAAAGGAAGGTTTTGCTCGCACTTAACGATCTTAAGGAAACTACTCCTGAAACTCTGGCAGAAAAAGCATCCCTGAAAGTAGAGAATGCAACACAAGCAGCATTTCTCCTTGAAGAAAAAGGGTTTGCCAATGTAAAGGATGAATCTACAGAAAGTTTAAGCTTAACCGGTGAAGGAAAAACATATGCTAAAGAAGGCCTTCCCGAAAGACAGGTACTAAATGCAATTGATGCACCTACACCAATCCCGGAATTACAGCAGATGCTTTCACCCCAACTTGTAGGAATTGCAACCGGATGGCTCAAGAGAAAAGGATGGGGAAACATTGAACAGGGCAAGATTGTTCCTAATGCCGATGTCACCGAAGGTGAAGATGAGGTTTTCCTGAAAAATGCAGAGGAAGGCGAATTTTCAGCAGAAGACACCACCGCTTCAAAGAAAACGATTGACGACCTGATCAAACGCAAGCTTCTCGAGAAAAACGAGACAAAGCAGCGTACAATCAGCATCAATGAAGAAGGTCTGGCTCTTGCAGCGCAGGGAATCAGTCTTGAAGAAGATATCACCCAGCTTACCGGCCAGATGCTGAAAAGTGGAAATTGGAAAGGAAAAACATTCCGTCCATATAATATTGAAAAACCTCCTCGAAAAATCTACGCTGCAAAAGCGCATCCTTACCAACGCCTGATTGATGAAATGAGGGAAATTTTTCTGGAAATGGGATTCACTGAAATCAAAGGCGATATCATACAGAGTTCATTCTGGAATTTTGATGCTCTTTTCCAGCCACAGGATCACCCTGCAAGGGAAATGCAGGATACATTCCACCTTGACACTACATCAGAATTGCCGGAAGAGTATGTCGAGACTGTATGCTCCATGCATGAAACCGGAGGAAATCTTGATTCCATTGGATGGGGAGGGAAATGGAGCCCCGAAATTGCCCAGCGTAACGTCTTGCGCACGCATACAACAGCAGTTACCATCAACTACCTTTCAGAGCACACCGAACCTCCTGTGAAAGCGTTCTGTATTGACAGAGCATACAGAAGGGAAACTATTGATCCCACCCATACACCTGAATTCGAGCAGCTTGAAGGAATAATCATGGATCGGAACATGTCCTTTGCAAACCTTTTGGGATGCCTGAAGGAATTCTATCACCGCATGGGATTTGAGAATGTACGCTTCAGGCCCGGTTACTTCCCATACACTGAACCCAGTGTAGAACCGGAAGTATACGTTGAAGGTTTGGGATGGGTAGAACTTGGCGGTGCAGGCGTATTCAGGAAAGAAGTCACTGAACCTCTGGGCATTGATTATCCCGTTCTTGCATGGGGCCTTGGTGTCAGCCGGGTTGCAATGCTCAAAATTGGACTCAAAGACCTCAGGGATCTTTACCAATCAGACATTGAATGGCTTCGTACAAGCCCGATCTGCAAACTTTAATTCCTCGATAATAGTTTTGCAAGCAGAGATTTCCTGATGTCCACTGCCTCGTAGGGACATAACTCGCGGCAGCAGTAGCAGAGAATGCACTTGCTGTCATCTATTTTAAGAAATGATTTATGATTATCAATTGCATATGCTGGACAATTGTTTACACATGCTCCACAAAGTTGGCATTTCAGGGTTAATTGTATAGAATTGACCTACTTTTGCAGTTAGCCATGGTGGCAGAAGACGAAGAACGCCTTTTGGAGGACGTTTAAATTTTACCACCATATCCTCAACCGAGATACCCAAAACTTCCGGTTCCGCATCCATCCCCATATTAGCAGCGACACGGTTTGTGGGGATATCCATTGGATTATAGCCCATCACCTGTGCTGCAACCATATCAAGAGCCACGGAATTGGCAGAAGCAATAACTGCACCTACATGAACAGGGGTACCGCGGGAGGGACCATGTCCTTCCATACAAAGAACAGCATCCATTATTGAAAGCTGTGGAGTTGCAGCGGAAAATATCTCAAGGACTGCTTCACTGAAAATATCAGGATCTGCAAGAAGGTGTGCTTCCTTACGTATTTTCAGGGGAACAGTGCCAAACATATTTTTGACAGCCCCTGTCATGAGCGTAAGTTCATGGGTTTTCAGCTTGGGAAGATTGATAATAACGTCAGCCTCCAGAACATCTTTGCTAATATAAAGTTCAGGAAAATGCCGTGCATTCGGAACATCAACCTTCACAAATCCGTTTTGTTGAAAATTAAGAACATCCCCACCAGTGCGACGAGTGGCATCAGCAATTCCTGAAACCTCCAGCGCTTCTGCGGTTGCACCCGGATGAGTAATTCCTGCGCAATCCCCCACCTTAGGGATTCCACCGGCTTCTATTACAAGATCACAAACTGCTGCCACTACCTCCGGATGAGTGGTAACTGCGTCTTCCGGCACACAGGCAGCAAGCAAATTGGGTTTTATCAGCACCCGATCTCCTGCATTTACAAACCTGTCCATCCCGCCGAGTCCAGCAACTGCTTTTCGGACAGCTTCTTTTGCAGCTGAATAATCAGGACAGGAAGCAATAGCAACCTTGTTATCATTCATCAGAAATAATA
>CAZHNA010000123.1:2233-5064 GCA_964532775.1 uncultured Methanosarcinales archaeon | reverse complement strand
ATATCACAAGATAAGATGGTAAGTAAAATGACTATAACAAAAATCCTTGTCACTTACACTCCAATACCACTACATTCTCGATATGCCAGGTTTGAGGAAACATATCAAATCCGCGCCGTGATTTCAATTCATATCCAGCTTCGATAAAAAGCTTGATATCGCGAATCTGAGTTGAAGGATTGCAGCTTATATAGATAACTTGAGGTATTTTTGATTCTGTAACAGCAGCAATTGTCTCTGGTTCCAATCCTTTGCGTGGCGGATCAAATATTATCGTATCCGACTTAGAGTTACTCAAAACTTCGGAAATCTCTTTTGCCACATCTCCTCTTATAAACTCACAGTTTCCTATTTCATTTATGAGGGTATTTTGCCTTGCATTGCGTATCGCTGCCAGTGAAAAGTCTATGCCAATCACTTTTTGTACCTTGTCAGCAAGACTTATGCCAATCGTCCCTGTTCCACAATAAGCATCAATCAATATAGCATCTTCTTTCACCTGTTCTTTACAATATTCAATCATGGCAGTTGCAGTTTCGTTATTTACCTGAAAAAAGGCATCATAGCTTAGTTTGAACTTCTTTCCTGCCAAAACCCCATTCATATAAGCTTCGCCGTCAAGCAGCTTATAGTCCCTGCCCATGATCACATTTCCTTTTTCAGCATTGATATTCTGGATTACTCCGCTTATATTGCCATACACTGCATGCAGGGCACGAACAAGTTGTTTTGAAAATGCAATTCTACGTTTGGTTGTGACTATTATCACGAGTACTTCACCAGTTTCAGGTGCCATGCGAAATCCTATATGCCTGATATTTCCAATCCCGTTATGTTCGTTATAAATTGTCTCTTTAGAATTCGTGATATAATGGCAAAAGACCTTTGCCAATTCATCAAAAACCTCCGGCTGCAAAAAACACTTCTCATGGCTTGTTACACTATGAGAACCTCTGGCAAACATTCCGAATTCCGGCTTGCCATTTTTCATTGCAAGTGGATAAAAACATTTGTTACGATAATGTTCTGGCTGTTTGCATCCATACATAGGCAATACTTCTGAGGGATATTTGTAAAAGAACTCGTTCAGTATTTCTTCTTTATATTTGAGCTGGTTTTCATATCTGATATTAAGCCAGTCGCAACCACCACATTTTCCAAACGCATCGCAATCAACTGCAATTCTCGCAGGAGATGCTTCTTTCAGTTTATCTATCTCAGCAAATGAAAATCCCCGTTTTCTGAGTATGATCTTTGCCTCCACAACATCACCCGGCACACCATAATGCACAAATAGAGTTGTATCTTTCCACTTTGTTAAACCGTATCCTTGATATACTTTCTTTTCAATCTTTATTGGAGTAGTAATTTCTCTTTGTATCATATTTTCCCTTGTAAATGCATTAATCTCAATTTCCAGACCATATATATCGCTTCGCGGATAATCCGTTTAGACATCTTGGATTCTCCCACTCTTCTATCGGTAAATACTATGGGTATTTCTTTTACTTTAAAGCCCTTGCACCAAGTTCTATAATTCATCTCCACTTGAAAGGAATATCCGTCAGAGAGTATTTCTCCAAAGTGAATCGCTTCCAGAACTCTGCGATGGAAACATTTAAATCCACCAGTCGGGTCTTTTAACGGCATCCGTGTAATAAGCTGCACATAGACCGATGCACCCCAACTCAAAATTAATCTTGATAGGGGCCAGTTAACCACATTAATACCTTTTATATATCTGGATCCAATAACAAGATCATTTGTCTGTGCTTCGGAAATAATTCTATTTATGTCAGCAGGATCATGTGAAAAATCCGCATCCATCTCAAAAATATACTCATACCCCATATCAAGGGCAAATTTGAAACCTGTTATGTAAGCACGTCCTAAGCCTTTTTTCTCTTTCCTGACTATCAGATGTACTCGCTTTTCATGTTTCTGAATTTCTCTGACTGCATCTGCCGTTTTATCCGGCGATGTATCATCCACGATCAATACTTCGATATCTTCATTCTGTTTCAGTACTGCTGCAATAATGTTGTCAATATTTTCAATCTCATTGTAGGTTGGAATAATTACTAATACTCGCATAGTTATTTCTTTCCTTTATCCAGATTATTTTTTAATAATTGTTCAGTGGGAACATTTCCTCTTTCTCTTGCCGGTGATCCCACGACTACTTTTCCGGCCGCAACATCTTTAGTTACTACACTGCCAGCTGCAACAGTTCCGTCTGTTTCTATGATCTTGCCCGGTAATATCGTGGCATTTGCTCCAATTCTGCCGCCATCTTTCACTGTTACACCCTTAAAATGTTTATATCGCTCTGGGTCTCTGCCAATATAGTTATCATTGCTGGTGATTACACCTGGTGCGATAAAGCAATAGTCACCTAATTCGGAATATGCTGTAATATAAGCGTTTGTCTCCAGTTTATTGCGATTCCCTATTTTGCTGAAATTCTCAATTGTCACGTTTCTACCGATAATATTATAATTGCCAATTTCAACGTCTTCTCTGATCGTTGCCAAATCAGCAATTAGATTATTTTCTCCGATCTTAGTGCCTGTATAAATTGTGACAAGTGCACCTATCAAGCAATTATCACCGATTTTTGCTGCTTCAAATTTCTTGTCAGATTTAAATATGCTCCGCGGCGATCTCAATGGCTCTTTACCTATGATGCTGTTATCATCTACTCTCACACCATCTCCCAGCCTGCTGCCTGCATGAATTACCACATTGTGACCAATCTGACAATCATCACCAACAACCACATCATCAAGAATAATTACATTTATTCCTAATCTGGTATCTTTGCCTATATG
>CAZHNA010000123.1:0-2133 GCA_964532775.1 uncultured Methanosarcinales archaeon | reverse complement strand
TCAACTTTTTTCGCAAGGGAATCATTTTCTTTTAACGAATAAGCTTCTAATCCATTGCCTATAATTGATGGTGCCAAAAAAATAAAATATTTATCTATCACTTTTGCTCTGATAAACGCACTGCTAAGCTTGTTACCTGCTTCCACCATAACACAATACAAATTTCTCTTATATAAATATTCCAGTACAGTTTGCGGTGTAATATCACCTGGTTTGCGCTGTTCAATCATCACTCCCTTCTGTCTCAAGTTCTCAATCTTTTTTTCATCACATCCTTCAGTACAAAATATCACCGTTTGCTGTTCTTTTGCAGTGCTGACTATTTTACTTGAAGTAGGAATACGTAACTCATTATCCATTATGGCTCTTAACGGTTGTGAAAATGCGCCTTCAATCCTGCTGTTAAATTGTGGATCATCTGCCAGAACTGTCCCAATCCCGGAAATTATTGCATCTGATTCCTGCCTTAATTCATGAACACGCCTTCTTGATTCTGAGCCTGTAATCCATTTGGAATTTCCATCTGCTCCGGCAATATAACCATCAAGGGTCATAGCAGTTTTTAAAATTACAAACGGTCTTTTTTTCTCTATCCAGGTAATAAAATATTCCAGCTGCTGTCTTATTTCTTTTTCCAGAAAACCTGTGCTCACCTCTACCCCGTTTTCTTTGAGCTTTTTTATACCATTACCATTTACTTTCGGATTTGGATCTGTGATACCCACATAAACTTTCGCTATACCAGCTTTGATAATTGCATCAGTACAAGGTGGTGTTTTTCCATAAGAGCAGCATGGTTCCAACGTAACATACATAGTTGCTCCTCTGGAATTTTTCCCTGCTGCTTTCAGTGCCTGAATCTCAGCATGATCACTTCCCCAGGGTTGAGTATATCCGCTTCCTATAATATTTTCATCTTTTACAATAATGGCACCCACAAAAGGATTGGGAGAGGTTTTACCTCTCCCAATTTCTGCGATTTCAATTGCTTTGCTGAAATATTTCTCCGGTTTACCCATTCCTGACTTATTCCTCTTCTGCCTGATAAGGTTCGCGATGTTCTTCTTCGTCAGATTCTTCCATGTCTCCCAGAAAGTGCATGAGAAATTTGATTCCAACTCCTAATAGCAATAGTGCAATTCCAATCTGAAATCCCGTTTTGCAAAACTTCTTCATATTGTCCTCCTTCAAAATTCTTTTCTATTTCCTAAAGTATAACGATAATTCACTTATTGGTTAGCTTTTATTTCTTTGAGTCTCTCTATATTTCGTAGAGCAGGTTCAAATTTCGCATCCATTTTGAGGCATTTCTGCAAATATGCTTCTGCGTTAGAGAATTCCTCTTTGTCGATATAGATTGCTGCAATATTATTTTTTATCCTGATATCATCTTCATCAAGCGCTTCTACTTTTGCGTAAATACGCAATGCTTCATCCAGATTTCCTTCCTGATGGATCAAATAACCGTAATTGAATACAGCATCTTTAAATTCAGGATCAAGACGTATTGCTCTGATCAAATATGATTTAGCTTTGCCTAATCGTTTGTGCAATTGCTCATAAACGCCCTTGAAATATTGAAAATCTGATGAATCAGGATATAATGCCAGATATTTATCTAAAAGCTCACAAGCTTGACCAAGCTGATTTTTTGAAAGCAATACCGCAACGTGTTTGATTGCTTCATTTTCTGAATTTACGATCTCCATTTTTCCCATGATACGCTGCAATATCTTCCAGCCATCACTCTCAATCAATTTTAAGGTTAGATCATATTTCCCGTTAATAGAAAAATATACCACCGCTTGCTTACGGTCTTCACTCATTGCTGATGAAACCAGTTTGATATCATTAAGCTTTTTGATCACCTTGTCACTCTGCAATTGTTCCAGATAATCCTCTTTCCATTTATCATCTTTTTCGATTATATCTTTTGAGTAATGCAAATCCAATGATCCCAGATAATCTTTCACAAGTAATCGCTTTAAATAATCTTTTGCAATTTCTTCAAAAGCAGGTGCTGCCTTCTCAATATCAGGCACATCAATATTCAATATATTGGCAATGTATCTTATTTCAGGTATATTACTTATCTGATACTTATTAAAGTAATTTCTTAATAGTATCTTTCCC
>CAZHNA010000122.1:0-5162 GCA_964532775.1 uncultured Methanosarcinales archaeon | reverse complement strand
ATCCCGCATTTCCTGTCCCTCTTTCTCATTTAACAGGAGGTAAACTTCTCCGATCATTCTTTCCACTTTATAGGATGGTATTCCTGACTGGACACAATGTTGCATAAGTGCAGACACAATTTTTTGTTTTTCGGGAATTTCAAGATCTATCCAGCGTCTCCAGCGCTCATCTCCGCTAAATCTGATTCCGATGTCTGCAAGGAATTTCATACAGGCATCTTCATCTCCTGTGAGTCCCGGAAGGTATGGATCAGATGCAAATTGCAATAATTTGAAAACAGGACGTGTTTGCTTGCCAAAGAGCGTAATGTCCTTGTTATGACTCACAACACCGTTTATGCTGCCTTCTTCCAGTATTATGCGGTTAATTCCGGTGAGTTCGCCTTTTTTAAGGTGTTGCAAATCCCCGACTGCGCCAACAATAGCAAGGCCGGCAAGATCTTGATTGTTGCCAAGCTCATTTGCAAGTATGTATGTAGTGCCTGATCCGCTCAACTGGTAAGAGCCGTTAATTCCAAAAAGATGCGGGTTAAGGTGAAACTCGCCAGTTCCCTGTGGTTGGTGATGATCGGATACAACTGCATTAATACCATATTTGTTGATAATATCCAGCATTCCGCTTCCAAGGTCCGTGAAAATTGCTACTTCGGGATTGGCATTTGCAATATCTTTTATTATTGCTTCATCAAGCTGCTTTACAAATCGCACATTGTATTCAATTCCGGCTCGGTCCAGTGCGGTGCATATTATAGCAGCAGACGTCAGGCCATCAGCATCGATATGCGAGATCACGGATACAAAGTCATGTTTCTGTATTTCAGTTGCACAGAAAGACGCTGCCTTTTTCATTTGCGCAAACACATTGTCCATTTCATTTGTTTCCAATGTCGCAATCTCCTTTTTTCCAGCATTCCGGTTCTATTAAGTACAGTTTGCCATTTCTCTTGATCTCAGGATATTCCTGTATCTCGGAAATGGTGTACTTCAGCTTTCCGCTACCATATCTTTCTCTTATGTCCGCCCAGGGTATTGCATGTGCTTCCCGTGTTTTTCCAATCCCATGGCGTAATTCCACAGCCAGAAATCCGTTTCTTCCGGATCGATTGATATAATCACCGATTCTCTCTACCTGATGCGCTCCGTTTTTGTCAACAGTGAAATGCTGACTAAAATACAGGGCATTGGCTCCTTTGTCCACGGAAATGCTCTTGCACTCGATTCCCAAATAATAATCCGGGTTGAGTGAATCAACAAGGACATCCAAAAACTGTGGTGTAAATCGATGCTGCTTGATACGGTGTGCAATGGCGCGAGTATTGTTTTTTACAAAAAACTGGTTGAATGACTGCACCAGCGTTCTTTCAAATTCTGTCATGTGTATCCTGAAGAAAGTTTAGTGTAGTTTTCTCTGGATGCTCCTTAAATGTTACCTTCATCCTTTTACTGCGTTAGTTTCATGTATGAGATATGCAATTCTATTTAGCATGGACAAGAAACCTATTGAAATAATTCTTGCAATTGGATCTATTATCCTTTTCACTCTGATGCTTGTAGTTGTGCATTCAACGTTTGGTGGCTCTGAAAGTGCTACCAACTATGAAGGATTCGGTTATGTGGGCGTCTTAATTATATTTGTATTCTTTGTATCGGCTGCAGGTCTTAAACTTGTGGATATGAAATAATTAATTCGGTGATCTTAAATGGCCGTTTATTCGGACAGTTTCTCTTTTGAGACGGCCAAAGGTACGGATATTGTTGACATAACGTCCCGCATTCTGGACACAATCAAATCTTCCTGCATCGCAAACGGTATTGTTTGTGTTTTTTCACCCGGCTCTACTGGTGCAATAACAACGATTGAGTATGAGCCAGGCTTGACTCATGATCTCGGAAGTGCCCTTGAGCGAATGATCCCTGAGTTCATAGAGTATCGGCATAATGAACGTTGGCACGATGGTAATGGGCATTCGCATGTGCGTGCATCACTCATCGGGCAAAGCGTATCTTTTCCTTTAATAGATGGCAATATTCCGCTGGGAATATGGCAACAGGTAATCTACTTAAATCTTGATAATCGTCCGCGGACGAGAAAAGTAATAGTTCAGGTAGTTGGAGATTGAAATAAAAAAGAAGTCCGTGTGGACTTCCATTTTATTGCTTCATAATAAAGTTGATGAAATCAGGGCTAAGTCTGGTTTCCTTTACCATTTTGTCGGCAATTTTCTCTTCGGAAATTCCTTCTTTTCTGTATTCATCAATGCGGTCATAGACATTTTTGGATACTTCGGAATATTCGTTTATGTCTTTCCGGTGTCCCCAGACATCTCCTTCAAGGAGGTCGATTTCCTGCATTTCAAGATACATTTTTGCGGAAGATGATATTGTTCTCTTGTAAGAACTGGGTATATGCAAGGCTTTTACCTTTGGGCATTTCAACACCAGGGTAAAGATATCCGTGTTTGAGGGGCGGAATGCCAAGTGCACAATTTCCTCATCTTCGTTTAATGTGTTTATTTCTTCTTTTGAGCTAACTACGCGAATTTTCATATTTGGTCCCTTCTGTCTTTGTTAAAGACACATTTTTCTAACAAAAAATCTTTCAGATCCGATGCTATACTGTATATACAGATACTATTCTATATAAATTTTATTCGATAGCGCAAAAGATTAATTCGGGGTAGTTTCACCATCTGCACGAGGGGTAGAAAAATCCTTTCGATCACGTATTTCCCTTTAATCAGAAAGGTTATACGCATTGGTAACTATCAGCCTACTGGAAGGTTGCATATGAAAAAATTGGATGTAGGTTCTGCTACAATTGAATGGCTGGGTCATGCAGGTTTTGTCCTTCGGGATGAAGGACACGTTGTCTACATTGATCCATATAAAGTTCCTCGTTATATCGGATATGATGATCAAGCCGATGTCCTCCTGATTACCCATGAGCATCATGACCATTGTTCTCCTAAATCGATTCAGAAAGTGAGAAAAAGCACTGCTACTACTTTAATTCCTGAAAGTTGCAGTCTTGAGTTTCGTGGAGATGCGAGGAGGGTTGAAGCAGGGGATGTGTTGCACGATGAGCTTTTCATTAAAGGGTTAAACATAGATGTTATCCCTGCTTACAATGTCGAAAAATCAAATCATCCAATAGGAACAGGTGTTGGTTACATTGTCGAGATTGGTGGTAAAAGAATCTATCATGCAGGAGATACCGATCTTATTGATGAAATGAAGGGCATTCAAGCAGATGTCTTTCTCTTGCCGATTGCCGGCTACGGGATGGATGAAGAAGCTGCTTCAGATGCAGTTGCTTTGATTAAACCGGGCATTGCAATCCCGATGCACTATGGTACTCTGGAAGGAATGGATGGGGATACTGATCTTTTTATATCTCTTGTAAAGCAGAAAGCACCGGATGTTGAGGTTGTAATCCTCGAAAACATTGTTGAAGGATAAAGAATATCAGGTGCACTATGTCTCGTTCCCGTAAACAGCAGAAGAATCTCATAAAAGAAATGGCTGCACAGCGTATAGGCCGTCTTTTTGAGCTTGCGGAAGCAGAGTATGCTACTCATCCGGAAAGGAGTTCCAGATATGCTGCACTTGCACGCAGAATGGGGATGCGCCACCGTGTTCGGCTTCCGAGAGAATTGAGGCAAAAAGTATGCAGAAGTTGCAATTCATATCTTGTGCCGGGAAGCACTTCCCGTGTTAGGTTGCAAAAAAATAATATTTGTATTACGTGCCTGAAATGTGGGAAAGCAATGCGCTATCCTCACAAACGTTGATTCAGGATACGATTAATGAAATAAGGTTTTTGAGAACATAGGCGCCGACAATTACGACAACTCCCATTGTAATGTAAATAGCTACGTTTCGGTAAACTTCTTCTTTTTCTGCGCCTGCACGAATTCCAAGGGCTCCACAGCATCCTTTTGTTTCGCATCCATCGCAACCGGAAGATTTGTTTTCTTTTTCAGTTGTTTTTTGAATGACGGGTAATTCATTCATGGTTTCTGACATGGAACACACTCTGTAATTCTTATTGATATAAGTGACGACAAAAGGTTGGTAAGAGGCTAGGAAAAAGGGCTAGGGCAAAAGTTTAGAGCGACGAGAGGGGGATTCGAACCCCCGAGGCGCAAAGCACCACAGGATTAGCAATCCTGCGCCATACCGGGCTTGGCTATCTCGTCACGCACCTGTCATAAAGACAATCTGATATTTAATGTTTTTCCAGTATAAGTTGGCAGGCACACCTTAGGTCGATATCTTTCACATCAACAAGTGGTCTGCAACCTCTCCTCCACTCCGCTACCCTGAAAGCGATGAATGCTCACGGTAAGCCTGCTCCCTTCCGGGCCTCGGCCGATCCCCACGATGAAGATGCAGAAACAGATTCTCCAACCAGTTTCCATATCAGCACCATCCAGACAGGACGGGGCTTCGCAGTTGAGATTACAGGTTTGAAGATGATCCGGAGACCTTCCTTTGGTTTCGTCCCCCGCTTATCGACGGTTTCGGGTTACAGATAACGCCGAGCTACCCGGACTAGCCTGCCATGCCATAAATGGGCATCCCGGTTTATAAAAGTATTCCTTTTGTGGCTTTTTAGGAGGATGGGTGGAATATGTAAGATTGGAGTAGATTTTTGTTTCTTGCATAGCAAGCTGAGATTATGTCAATGGAACGAAAATTGCATGTTACAATATTTTATATGCGATAGGCACATTTTTTTTGAATGCTAAAAGCTAGTCAAATATTTTTTTAGATTTTAGCAATAGATTCAACGGTGGAATATTTAGATGACAAAAAATTCAAAATTCTTAGGGCCACTTATTGATAAAAATGGTCCGAAAACATTGCAGGGAAAAGCGAATAAAATGTTGACTACTGATGGAAGGAGGAACTTTGATAACTTGTCTGAAGAAGAGAAGAAAGATTGTGTTTTTGGTTCTGGTTCTCTAGTAAAAAAGAAAAACAAGAAAAAGCAATAAACCGAATCTTTTTTTAAATTAAAATAGAGCACTTTTCAAGTCAATTCTCTTCCAAATAGAACAAACACTGTTGCAAACGAATTTTTTATATACAAACCACTTCACTTACTCCATAGCAACCTTAAATTGGATCACAAAATCCATCTTATTTTCAACAAAACA
>CAZHNA010000121.1:0-5169 GCA_964532775.1 uncultured Methanosarcinales archaeon | reverse complement strand
GCCTGCTGCACGATTTTCAAGGCGCAGAGATCTCCACACATTGAGCATGCATCACTATCTGTATTTCGACTCTCACGTGTTTTTCGAGGTTTCTCTTTATCAATAGCAAGCTCAAACTGCTTCTCCCAGTCAAGATCATTTCTTGCGTGTGCCATCTCTTTGTCTGTAGCTCTTGCTCTCTCACGCTGGCCTTCACGTGTTAGATCTGCGGCATGGGCTGCAATTTTTGTGACAATTGCACCTTCTTTTATATCGTCACAGGTTGGAAGCGCAAGGTGCTCAGCGGGTGTTGTCATGCACAGGAAATCAGCTCCGTACATTCCGGCAATCGTTCCTCCGATTGCACCGGTTATATGATCATATCCAGGGGCAATATCAGTTACCAAGGGCCCTAGCAGATAAAGGGGTGCACCGTGGCAGAGTTGCTTCATGCTTGTTACACTTAGTTGAACTTCATCAGCAGTTACATGTCCAGGTCCTTCTACAAATGTCTGGACTCCTGCTTCACGGGATTGTTTTACAAGTTCTCCTAATGTGATGAATTCCATAAATTTCGCATTGTCGGAAGCGTCATGTACGCATCCCGGTCTCATTCCGTCACCGAGGCTTAGCGTTAGCTCATATTCCTTTGCAAGTTCAGTAAGGTAATCAAATTCTGCATAGAAGGGATTTTCCTGATTATTGTGAATCATCCATGCGATTGTAAATGAGCCTCCTCGACTCACAACATTCATGATTCGTTCGCCTTTTCGCAGTCTACTAAGGGCATTCTGGTTTACTCCTGAATGAATGGTAACAAAATCGACTCCGCTTTCAGCATGTTTGCGGACTGCATTGAACATGTCATCTGAACTCATGTCAACAACAGTTTTTTTGGAAGAAGCTGCCTGATAGATTGGTACAGTCCCAAAAGGTACATCAACAGCTTCCATAATGCGCTTACGGATGCTGTCAAGATCTCCTCCGGTGGAAAGATCCATTATGGTATCAGCACCGTATTTCACAGCGGTGATTGCTTTTTCTATTTCGTCATCAACATTAACAAAATCCCGGGATGTTCCGATGTTAGCGTTAATTTTGATACTCATGGACTTCCCGACGCCCATGGCTCTGGAATTTCCCTTGATGTTTTGTGGAATTGTTACAAGTCCTTTTGCAACATACTTCCTTACGGTATCCGGGTCGATGTGCTCATTTTCAGCCACCTTTTTGATTGTAGGTGTAACAATTCCTTTTCTTGCCTCGTCCATCAGTGTCATGGTAACGCCCGCTGCCTCTTAGTTTCTGGAATGGATAATACGGTATTTGCATATATAGGTTTCACAGGTAAAAAATCGATTTTGAAATAGCCTTGCAATAATTTTGATGGGAATTAAAAAAAGAGATCAAATTAATAGACCACAATTCCAATTGAGTTGGATTTTACTCTTCCAAGCCAATATGGAGATTTCATGTTTTTATCTTTCATGATCCTGTAAACAGCATGTAGCTGGTATTTGCCTTCTGTTAAGTGCCAGCAATCGGAGTTTACAGTGGCAATCATTGAATCCCCCGGGTAAAGTTGTACAAGATCGGTATCTTTAAGCGGAGCTTTGTGAATGATGCCGTAATCAGATGGGATATCAGAACCGTCCGGATAGCAGAAAATTATGTCATAGCTAATTTGCTCATGCATTTTCCAAACGTTAATTGGTGAGCTTCCTATATTTGTTAATTCCAGATGAATTTTAAAATTCTCATCAAGTTTAACATCTGTTTTCTCAGCCACTATTTTTAACGAGAGTTGCCCGACCTGATATTTCGGTTTGGAATGATCGTTTGTAATTGACAGGTTTTTCCAGAATCCTCTAACAGTAAGGTCATCTGAATTGTAGATTACATGAACAACCTTGTTCCTCATTCCAATTCTTCCCCCAGCACTTCAAATATTTGCTGAATCAATGTCACACGAGAGTCTGTGATAGCCGCTTCCAGATATGATCAATTCTATAGATATAAAGCTTTTTAATTTAAAATTAAAATTTAATGGCATATATATAAAAACAAGTTATGAGTGTTTTAGGCCACTTCGGCAAAACTCTTTTTTGTTGGTGGGGTTTTCATGCTAAAAGGAGAAGATGAATTCAAAACACCAGTGTCTGCTTTTATTCTGGTAGCAACAGTAATTACATCTATTTTACAGATGGTTTTGACATTGATTTTGTTTATTTAAATGTCAAACAATTTATGGCAAATTAAAAACAAAAGCTGTGCCAATATCCGGTTCACTTTCCAGCTATCTTTATGTAATTTCAAATACTTCTAACTGCCATTACTATGACTACTGTTGTATTTGCGGAAAAAAACAAAGCTGCGGCTAAGATTGCAGCAATTTTAAGTCAGGGATCCAGTAAGAGAATATATGTCAATGACCTTCCGGTTTATACTTTTACCAAACAAGGATCAGATTGGAAAATCATGGGCCTTGCAGGTCATATTACTTCATATGATTTTGATCCTTCCTACAAAGACTGGAGAGCTGTTGATCCGGGTTCATTGCTTGTGGCAGAGCCACAAAAACAGATTACAAAGGTTAAATATGCAAATGCAGTCATGAGCCTTGCAAAGGAAGCTGATAATTTAGTTCTCGCCTGCGATTATGATCGTGAAGGGGAGAATATCGGTTTTGAAGCACGGGATATTGCCGAAAAAATGGGTAAATTCCCGGTAAAACGTGCACGTTTCTCGTCTCTTTCTGCGAAAGAAGTCAACAGAGCCTTTGACAATCTCGTGGAACCTGATACAAACCTTGCTATGTCGGCAGAGGCTCGTCAAATTCTTGATCTTAAGATGGGTGCAGCTTTTACTCGTTTTGTTACTCTTTCAGTTCGGGAAAAAGCCCGGACAAAGGACATTCTTTCAATTGGTCCATGCCAGACTCCTACTTGTGGGTTTGTGTATGAAAGAGAGAAAGCGATTCGTAGCTTCAAACCTGAGGATTTTTGGAAAATCGAAGCTATTTTTGACTCCAATGGAACCGCGTTTGAAGGGCAGCACCGCAAAGGGAATATGCGGAACCCAGAAGAAGCATCTGCAATTTCCAAAAAACTTGAAGGTTGCAATTCTGCAAAGGTCACGGTAAAAAAGGTCCGGGAACAACCCACAAATCCTCCATATCCGCTAAATACCACTGAATTTCTCAAACGTGCATCCAAGTATTTCAGCATAAGCCCGGATAAAGCTCTTGAAATTGCAGAACAGCTATACCTTTCAGGCTTTCTCAGTTATCCGAGGACTGAAACAAACCGCTATGAAGATGGGCATGATTTCAAATCAATGCTTGTTTCCCTTCACAAGCTGGAAGATTATCGTGATTTTATTAGCAAATTGCTGGAAAATGAGATTTCTCCACGAAACGGCAAAAAAGATGGGCACGACCACCCGCCGATTCATCCAACAAAAGCAGCTTCAAAAGTAGAAATTGGAAAATCTATCCGGCTTCCGAATGCATGGGAAGTCTATGATATGGTTGTCAGGCATTACCTTGCCAATCTCATGAAACCGGCGATGTTTGAGAAAACCCGTCTTGAAATTCATATTAAGGATGAACCTTTTGATTCCAAGGGTTCCGTTCTCAGAGAAATGGGCTGGCTGGAAGTTTATCCCTATGAGACCTCCATGGAAAAACTTCTTCCTGCAGTTGAAGAAGGGGACATTGTTGGTATAAACGAATTAAAAAACACTAAATCGGCAACTTCTCCTCCCAAACGTCTCACAGAAGCCGAGCTTCTGACTCTCATGGATAAACATGGAATCGGGACTAAAGCAACTGCTCCGTCTCATATTGAAACCAATAAGAAACGCGGCTATTTTGAGACAAAGGGCAAGACAATTTCCATGCTGGATACTGGCTACACTCTTATGGATGCTCTGGGCTCAAGTGTTCCTATTCTCATACAACCTGAAATCCGGGCTAGAATTGAAGATTTAATTCAGGATGTGGAAGATGGAAAGAAATCCCTCGATGAAGCGCTGGATGAAGGTGTCACTCTTATCAAACAGATGTATGGTCAGCTAGCCAGCAGGAAGCAGGATCTGGTTTCAAGGATTGCTGGTACAATTCAGGATGAAACGATTTCTGAAGATAAGCGCAACTACATCGGAACCTGTGACAAATGTGACAGGGCACTTACCATCATACGTACTGATAAAGGGCGATTTGTTGGTTGCAGTGGCTATCCCGGCTGCAGGAACACCTATCCTCTTCCCAAACAGGGTACACTTGACGTAATGAGATCTCGTGAATGCAAGCTTGGAAGTCCGTCTGTTCTCAAGGTCGGCGGAGGCAAATATTTCTGGGCTGTAGGTATTGGACCTTGTTTTACCTGTGATAAACAAAAAGAATGCTACCCTCCAACTGTGATAGGAAAATGTCCGCAGTGTGGAAAATCAATGATATTAATTGAGACAGCTAAATCCCGCTTTGTGGGCTGCATTGATAGATGTGGCTTCACATGTTCGTATCCTTCAAAAGGAAGAGTCACTCTTCGTGATGAAATCTGTGATGAATGTGGGTGGCGCATTGTTCGCGTAAAAGAAACAGGTAGTGATGCCCGTCATTTCTGCATCAATAGACGCTGTTCCAATAAGTTTAAGAATGTTTTGTGAGGATTGAGTTTGGTCGATAGTTTTCTAAAAGGGACGTATTGTCTCATCCTGAAAACAGATGGTTGCACACAAGTTGTTGGCAGCCTTGGGAAAATTGTGTTCAAATCTGGGTATTACATTTCTGTTGGCTCCGCGCTTGGCCCGGGTGGACTAAAACGAATGCATCGTCATATTTCTTTATCTGAAAATCGGGGGAAGGATTTTACTAAAAAGCCTAGATGGCATATTGATTATCTGCTCCTGAGCCCGCATTTTGATCTTGAAGAGGCTGTATATGTGGAATCCGAAGAAAGGATTGAATGTGCTCTTGCCGAGAAGTTTAATTTGGGCGTGGTTGGGTTTGGATGTTCAGATTGCTCCTGCTCTTCTCATCTTTTTTATAGGGAAAACTGTCCGTTGAAAGAGATAAAAGAGGCTATTGAAGAAATGGATCTTATTGCAAACACTTATTCTAACAAAATGTGAATGATCTTATTTCCATTGTATATGAATTGAGAAGTATTTTCTCAACACAAAAAAACA
>CAZHNA010000120.1:0-5177 GCA_964532775.1 uncultured Methanosarcinales archaeon | reverse complement strand
CAGGGGAATGACTATAACGGAGAGGTGCAGATTAAGGAGACCCTCAAAGATAAAAGGAAATTTACCGTTGACATAACTACAAATATGTTCCAAAAATATGTCGAACAAAAACTCTTTGGAACACAAAAAAGTATGCCATGGAATGATGTCAGAAAAAAGGCTGCGACTAATGCCGACTGGATATGGCATAAGCCTGATGCACTGGATCAGTTAAAGGAATCCATGCTGAAAAAAGATTTGTGGAGAGAAAGTGGAGGCTGGATCGAAATCGGACCTTTCCCTCCTCCTCCACCTTCTGTACAGATCCGGGAGCTGCTCCGTGATGATAATACTGGAGAAGTAACCTTATCTATTAAACCTCTTCATGGAGATACCATTTATTACGAAATAGGAGGTAAACCTACCGAAGCATCAGCTAAACTTGATATTGTTGAGAACTTCATTACAAGTGAATTAAAGATTGGTTTTCTTTGTATCGATAGCAAAAGAACACACGATAAAGGGGCTCCTGTCTTTTTTGAAAACAGGATAACTATAAAACATCGGATATATCAGGATGGGGATAATCGTATGCTGGAGTTGAAAGCTCTCCCCAAAGGTGTGATCACATACACAACAGATGGTTCCGATCCATTCTCGGTTGGAGGAAGCTATAAAGCCCCATTCGAGGTCCCGGCTGGTGTGACTATTGTCTTAGCCGGAGCAAAAAGCGATTCAATAAAATCTGCCGTACAAAACATAAGGGTACCACTACTGCCTGGACAAATAGAGTTGGATAAGGAAAAACCTGCCCGGTTGAAAAAGAAAATCCAGTACCAGGCTACAGCTGATACCTTCAAATGGCTATCAATTCTGAAGAAATTTTCTGTTAAAGTTTCCGGTCTAACCATTTCACTCAACGGAAATCCATGGTTGACTCTTGATATTGACCCAGGTTTATTAGTTTCGTCTGATCAGATTGAAAAAACCATAGCTTTTTTACGGGAAATACTAATCGAGAAAGCTGAAGTGGGTGTTGAGGTCGAAAAACTGCACTTTGAGAAGGGTCAGCACTTGCTTGATTATATTAGAGAAATAAGAGGAACTTTAAAGGAGGAAGAAATTGAGCAATAATAATAAAATCATAGGTTTTGGTTTTGACCCAGAAGAATCTGAACACCACTATGCTGTTTACTATAAATCAGGCAGCAAAGAGGTCGTTATTTTCGAGCTTACTGAATACAATGAAAAAATAAACTATAACGTATTGGCATATAAGATTACTTCTGTAGGTTCCCCTGCACGTTGTATCCTGCAATATGTTAAATGGAATAAGATCAAAGATGAGCTAAGAGCAGAGTTTAACAAACGCTTGAAATCAGTAAAACTTCCAACCGGTCAATGGAAACAGGGATTTAATTATTTACACCGAACACTGGGAAAGGAACTTTTAGTCCTTGCCTGGGCTATAGAGGAAGCTGATCCAGGTACAATTCCCCTTGCCATACAAAATTGGCTGGGTTTGAAACCTGAAGAGCGTTGGTGGCTATTTACTATGACCAATGCAGCTACCGGACATGCCATCAAGGGTAAAGGGAAAGGATGGAGGCAAGCATTACGTTATGCACTGACAGAGAATCCGGTTATTGCAGAACGATTAACTGTGGATTATTTACAAGATAATGAGCCCCCAACTTTGTTTGCAAATGATGTTGATTTGAAAAAATTTGGAAGCAGAAAATAGATTAAAATGAATAAATCGTTTATAGAAGTTCAATTCCCGGTTTCAAAAGTATCAAAAGAAAGTTATAAAGAACGTAAAGCTGGTGCCAGTCAAACACTCACAGGGCTGGGAAAATGGTGGGGACGAAAACCTCTTATTTTAGTTAGAGCTACCATATTGGGATTGCTCCTACCGGCTTCAGATAATCCAGAAAAGGATCGGGAAATTTTTCTCAAGATCCTTACTATGGACGATGAAGGCATGCTGTTGAGAAAAGACAAAAATATCCTCCTGAAAGAATTATATCGAAATGCAACCTTAAAACAAAAGACCAAATATTTCGCTGTTAAATCTACAAGTAAAAAGCCTGTTTTACGCTATGGATTAAGTCCAGAAAAAAAAGAACAACTGCAAAAAGAAGTTTTTCTGAATTTAGGTTATGATGACCGTTTAAAGTACTGCCTTCGCCCGGAGCAGGTTGAGGGACCTTTACCGGAAGCATGGATAGAAATCAATACATATCTGAGAACCAATGCTCGTTCCCTAAACGAATTAATTGAAGAGCTCGGTCAAAAACAATTCGGACATAGACCCAGGGTGGGTGATGCATTTTGCGGAGGCGGATCTATTCCCTTCGAAGCAGCAAGAATGGGGTGCGATGTCTATGGCTCCGATCTTAATCCTGTAGCTGCACTTTTAACCTGGGCATCTATTCATTTGATAGGTGGTGGAAAGGAAGTGCAGCAAAAAGTCGCAAAGGCTCAAAATGAAGTGTTTGATGAAATAGACAAAAAGATCACCGAATGGCGAATTGAACACAACGAAAAAGGCTGGAGGGCAGATGCTTTTTTGTATTGTGTAGAAGTAAAAAGTCCTGCATCAGGTTATATGGTACCACTACTTCCTTCTTGGATCATCAGTGAAAAATACCGTATATGTTCAAAACTGGAGCCCGATCATGCAAATAAAAGGTACCATATCCGGGTCATTACCGGAGCAGATGCAACTACCTATAAACAGGCACAAACAGGTACTGTTCAAGGTGGTGAAATGGTATGCCCTGAAACCGGGGAACGGTTTCCCATATCTACACTTCGTAGAGATAAAAAAGAAAACGGAAAGATAATTTATGGTTTAAGAAAATGGGGGAATGATGATTTAGTGCCAATACCAGATGATGTTTTCCAGGAAAGGCTTTATTGCATCAGATATATTGAAACTAAAATTAATAATCAGGGGAAAGAAGAAATTATCAGGCATTATGTTGAGCCTGATACCCATGACCTGAAAACGGAAGAAAGAGTTCTGGAATTGTTAAAGGAACGATTCTATGAATGGCAGAGAATGGGTTATATACCATCAAAGAGAATAGAACCTGGATATAATACTGAGCAACCAATTCGAGAACGTGGCTGGACCCATTGGCACCATTTGTTTAATCCGAGGCAGTTACTAATGCTTGGTGTTTTCATGGAAACTAATGCTATAAAAGAACAAAGTACTGAAACTTTTGTTGCTAATCTTTTAAGAATAGGAGGTATTTGCGATTACAATTCGAAATTATGCAGATGGAATCCCGGAATTTCAAAAGGACCTGGTTCAACTGAACAAACATTTTACAATCAAGCGTTAAATACCCATTTAAACTATGGAACCAGGGCTTTTTTAACTATAAAAAACACTTTTTTCTTAAATGAATGGTCTGAACATAAAATAGATTCTAAATCAAATATTAAGCCATTAGATGCAAGATTAAATGATTCTTTATTAGACCTTTGGATTACAGATCCCCCCTATGCTGATGCAATAAATTACCATGAACTTGGTGATTATTTTTTAGCATGGTATGAAAAGCAATTACCAAAATTATTCACTGATTGGTATTTTGAATCAAAATCAGCTTTAGCAGTAAAAGGAAATGACCAAGGATTTCGAGAAAGCATGGTGGATTGTTACAGCAACTTCACACTTAATATGCACGATAATGGAGCCCAGGTGATTATGTTTACTCATCAAGATAGTTCTGTATGGGCAGATTTAGCTCTTATTCTTTGGGCATCTGGTCTTCAAGTTAAATCAGCCTGGACTATACAAACTGAGACAGACACAGTAGGTATTAAGAAAGGACATTATGTACAAGGAACAGTAATCATGGTATTGAAAAAGCAGGATTCAGAGGAAGTAGTATTCCTTAGTGATATTCAGGCTGATGTTGAATATGAAGTTAAAGAACAGCTTCAATATATGACCAAGCTCGATGATAAGGAAGATCCTAATTTCTCTGACACGGATTACCAACTTGCAGCGTATGCTGCTGCATTACGAGTTTTGACTTCTTATAAGAAATCACATGAGATAGATTTTGAATATGAACTATCTAAAGAAAAAAGAATTGGTGAGAAAAGTGAGATTGAAAAAATTATTGTCAGTGCTGTAGCTGTTGCATGTGATTACTTGGTTCCAGCAGGATTTGATCCAGGAATATGGAGGATGCTTTCTCCAGAAGAACGGTTTTTTGTCAAAGGACTTGAAATACAATCACATGGAGAATTTCGTAATGGTGTATTTCAGGAATTAGCTCGTGGTTTTGGGATAAGACAATACGGGCAATTTTTGAAATCGGGAAAAGCCAATGAAACCAGACTAATGACAGCAACCGAATATGGAACAAAAGGCTTACATGATGATACCTTCGGAAGGACCTTGTTAAGAAATATACTTTTTGCAATTAGGGAAACAAGGAAAGAAGATTCCCCACAAACCGGTCGAAACTGGCTTTATAATGAATTACCTGATTACTGGAATGTAAAGCAACGAATTATTCATTTTTTGCAATACATTTCTAAAACAGCATCACATATTGACAATTGGATTGAAGACATTTATGCAGTGAAACTGCTGATAGGATATATTGAAAACGATCATGTATAATGATAAACCGATTCTCATCACGACGGCAACACATTGGCACCACTTTTCTGAACGAAAAACTCAGGAATGCACAGTCATATGATCGTATTGCGGGATATTTCAGCTCTTCTTTGCTCGAAGTAGCAGGTGAAACCATTGAAAGTGTTCAGGGGCAGGTGAGAATTGTTTGCAACTCCGACCTTGATATTCGGGATGTTGAAACCGCACGTTCAGCAGAGATGGCAATGCGTCAGGAATGGTGTACAAAAATTGATAATACTTTTAGTCCAGAAGCACAACCCAGGTTTCAACAATTATACAATCTACTTTCCTCAGGGAAATTATTGGTTAGAGTCCTCCCATCAGAGAAGTTTGGTCTGGTACATGGAAAAGCCGGAGTTATAACTTTATCTGATGGCTCTAAGACTTCCTTTTTAGGAAGTACCAACGAAACAAAGTCAGGTTGGGAGTTCAACTATGAATTGCTGTGGGAAGATGATTCAGAAGAGGGCATCCGATGGGTTCAGGAAGAATTTGATGCACTCTGGAATCACCCGGGATCTAT
>CAZHNA010000119.1:0-5194 GCA_964532775.1 uncultured Methanosarcinales archaeon | reverse complement strand
AGGGATCTGGAGGATTTGATCGATAATGTGTTGTGGGATCATAGTTGGTTTGGTTTGGATCTATCCATTAGTGAGCATTTGAAGTTCGAGCTTTGCCAGGTTGATTATAGCATTAGCGGTATTTGCTGATTGCTTTGCTTGAGAAACATATTCGGGCTTTTCGCGAACTTTCTCCATATCATCCATCAGCATATTGGCCAGCTTGGAGAATGTATTGGTGTGTTTTTGTAGTATAGCTGGTCCTTTGACTGGCTCGACTTTGGCAGGTAGTTCTGATATCGGGCCTGAAATGGCAACTTTATCAGGCTTAATTGGTTTGAAGTTTATAAGGAACAGGTCCAACTTTTTACTATTCTCTTTTACGAATGTTTCTGGTTTTCCATCTATTAGAACATTTATTGAGATTTCATTACTATTTTGATGTTCAGATAAACCTGTAAATACTACAACTTTACCTTTATATAGATACTTGTTGTTTGACCTTATCATCTGATGTATGGATTCAATTCCTTTCATTTAGTTGTCTGTTAAGTTTTAACTGAGCTCTTTTCATTTCGATCAATTCAGGCATTGAACTAACCTCTTCTTTTATTTCCGGCATCTTCCTGGATAAAATGTCTATTATATACTTATCCGTTAAATCCCGCCGGCCACTATTCCTCTCCACATTTTCCAACCTTGTTATTAATTCCCAATTTGATGGATCACAGTTTAGTGGATCATCACTTTTACACCTTAGAATCTTTCCCTTAGGTATTGATCCATATTTTGATTCCCAGTAAACTATTTGGAGTTCTCTCCATACCATCTTTGAGATTCTGATGTATTTCCTGAGGTAATTGAGCTTTTTACTATACCTGATAGTGATGGCTCCATCATACAAAGTATTACCTGGAGTGTGGCCACTAGAAAACTTTGCCTTGCACCTCTCCCGTATTGCATTTGACTCTTCTTTTTTACGTAACCAACCCATTTTTCTACATTTACATCTTACACTAGAGGCAGATCTTAAAATATGGTTACCAATCTCCTTATAGCTCTTGGTTTTGTAATTATCCTGCACATATTGATTATTGGCCGCAGTGTAGACTATGACTTTCATAGTATTTAGATTAATGAGTAAAAAACCCAGACCGGGCCCATTGTCTAACTTGCGGTTAATACTGAAATTTGTATTTCCCGGTCCGGGTAATATTAAAAATCGATAAGAACGCTCCGGACATTTATACACAGACCGGTATGTGTGGTATCTTAAAAAGGAATAATGACCTGAGGCTTCACCAGGTTGGCTATGATCAGAGATTTTGCCTCCTGGTTCAACTCCATGTAGGTTTTCACCATGCTTTCGTGAACAGGGGATCCCAAACCCGGGAGCATAAGAAAGATCCTGTTGGCATTCTTATTCCAGAAGCCGGCCATCTGTTTATTTGTGCGGTAAGGGTAGGCGTTAAGATGTGAAAGAACGAAATTAGCCTCCATCATTTGTTCAGCGCCTGGCTTCTTTGAAAGCTCGTTCCTAACCAGGTAGATCCGTTGTCTGATAACCGCTCGGATAAACTCATCGGCCCTTTTGCTGAAACTATCCGCTATCATAGTAGTCCATTTTTGTGTGCGAACATGGTGATCTCCTGGCGGTTGTTAGCTCCAATCTTTGAGCGGATCCGCTTCAGGTATTCCCTCACAGTAGATTCAGCAATATCAAGCTGATCTGATATCTCATAATCATAACATCCCCTTCCAACCAGAACAGCTATTTGATATTCCCTTTTTGTGAGGGTGCCATGGGCTCCTGCAGGTAGATGACAGACCTTCCCTTCTGCATCGCAGGAGCCATGAACACCACAATCCCAACATTCCGGGCGAGTCTCTCCATTCGCCGCCAGGTCGGGATTATTATCGAAACCTCCGTATCGACATTTCACAAACTGCAGCTCCATTTCAGTGCTGTCAGTTATAGCCATATCATTTTTCAGACTCTCCTGAGCCTTTTTATCTCTTATTAATTCCACCTGAAAAACATTTCTGATAGTCTCAGGAAGTTCCAGGTAAGGATAGGTTTTACCCTTGTAAACAGCATATAGCTCATCATCCTGAACAAAGAGCTCTACATTTCGGTTAAGAAGGCCGGCGGGGATGGATGGTGATTTCATGAAGCCAGTAGTTCTTTTTGTTGTTGTTCTTTTGTCAATTCTTCCTGCAGAATATTAAAAGCAGTATCCAAAACCAATTGGTTTTTTCGGTGTCCATTCATTACCGCCGAAACCGTGGCCAAGGATAAATCAGTACGCTCAATAATTAGGTTATTATAACCACGTGGAAGCTTATTCCTAAGTCGTCTTAAATCACTTTTTGTCATTACATTTCGATATTTGTTCATTAGAAAAGAATTAGTAATTTCATAGAAGAAATTTAGAACAAACATCATAAATCAATTGGAATAATCCAAGGGGAATGTGATAAAAATTACAAAAGATTCCATATGTCATTCAATATCAGGCTAAAAAAAATTCTTAATTGGAGTGGATTCAATCCAACGCGTTTTGGAGATGAGCTTAAAAACACACATCGTGAAAACATCAGGAGGCTATTAAAAGAAAAAGAAAGTAATCCTGGATTACGGGTGCTGGAAGATATAATTATAAGGTTTCCGGAAATTAATGCCCGCTGGCTGATCACCGGGGAGGGGGAGATGCTTGAAGTATCCAGTAGCAGTGAGTTGAACAAATCGGCAGCTGATTATAAAAAAGCGGAATCATCGCTTGAGAAAGCATGGAAGGAAGTTGGTGCCCTGGAAGAGAGAGTTAAGTGTATGCAATGGCAGCTTGATAAGCTCAATCCAGGAGGATCGATGCAGGACTTGCAAGACTCCGCTGCCCGTGTAGGATAAGAGTTGGACAGAAGATATGGTTGGAGGTGATGGGAAGAATAATAGGCTTAACCTAAATACTAATATTACTATGAAAAAATGGTCCTACATCCCATTTGTGGTTTCGCTGGCTTTAATCATAGGCTGTGTTCCCAAAACTCGAGAAACTGAATTATTAGAAAAAATAACTTCCCTTGAGGTTCAGTTAGAAGAATGCCTAATGGGTGCTGAAAAGATCCATGGGAAAATGAAAATAGCATTTTCAGACAAGGATTATGAGGCCTGTAAATCCCTGTATGAAGAGATGAGATCGCGTCACCCAGACTCAGAACTAATGAAAGAAGTGGGGAAAATGTATTCCGAGGCTATAGCCGAAGAGAAAGCCATCCAAGAGGAAAAGCGAAAAGCCGAAGAAGCAGCAAAAGAGGCGAAATTACAAGCACTAAAGAAACTTAAAAAAAAACATGATGATGTTGCTGGGATTACATGGTATCACCAACCATTTTTCACACATTATTACAATCGATGGCTTACCTCAATATATATTGGTCAAAAGCCTTCAAACGTGTGGCTTAGGTTAAGGATGTCTTACAACGGGTCAGATTGGATATTCTTCGAAAAGGCCTACTTATCTTATGATGGCGTAACTCAGGAAATAGTCTTTGATAAATATGATGACAAAGACACTGACAGTGATAGTGGAATTTGGGAGTGGATAGATGTGACACCAGATAAAACCACAATCGCATTTCTAAGAGATTTTTGCAAATCGCCGAATGCCAAAATGAGATTTAAAGGGAAGTACACCAAGGATAGAAAACTCACTTATAATGAAAGGAAGGGTATTGAAATGGTGTTAGCTGGGTATGATGTGCTTGTTGAAGAGAATAAATAACAACTAACCAAAACATGATATTATGCTTTTAAAAACTATGGTAAAATTTATTATTGGTGATAATCGCACAGATGTAAAAATTGTCAAGCACTTGCAAACGTACACACCATCTTTTAGATTAGGTGTGACTCCGCATGATGGTGGCTATAGAGGGATAGTTACAGCTCTAAATGAATATAGAATCAGTCATCCTGATGACGGGTTCGTGGTTATCAGTACAGCTACGTTTTTCAACTACGCTACTGGCACTATTCAAGAGGGTGTGGTTTGTGGAGAGTCTGACCATGATAAATTTTGGTTTGCAATACCTCGGGTTAAATTATATGTATATCATTCAGATGCAGTTTAGAATTAGGAGTAATTATGGCAAAAGAAGGCACATGTAGTGCCGAAGGGGGGGGGAGAAGAAGTAAGCGCCAAATTATCGCCAAATTAGCACACGATTAAATCTACATCCCTTTATTTATAAGGGTTACGTAATTTACAAGAGTATCCTGCCGGGATCACAGAGAAAGAGTCGAAATTATTGTTATACAGTAGTTTCGATTTCTCTTTTCTATCCTGTGTACATAATGTGTACATCCAAATGGGTTTTATATTGCAATATAAGATTTTTAATGTCAAGTGTAGCTGCTTTTTTCGTTAAGTGAAGTATAAGTGAAATTTTGGCTTGCTAATCCATATCAAGTGATATAATTTCGCTGACCTCCAATATCTACATCTTGCATTTCTCACAGGATTCAACATGTTCCGTAACTTCAGGGGCCGGTTCTGAATTATCTCCATTCAGATATTAAGCATATTGAGCTATTTCGTTTTCATCAAGACATCTTTTCATAAGAGGTGTTTATAAGTATAGATGCAATTTTTACTTTGAAATGGAAAAATTATGGATAATACTTCCCGAATCCATACATAGTTTATTGTTTTAATTGCAGGAAACTAAGAATCTATTCCTTTGTGCAAAACCAATTTGTGAAATGAAGGATTATAAATGTGTAAATTAATTGCACTAGCGATGTGCTGAGATATCGTCAATTTCTATACCAAGGAATAACACATTTTTTTCATCAATATCAAGATAATGTATTTTTTCGATGTATACCTGCTTTACAAAGGACTTACTATCTCCAAGACCAAATTGAAATCTAAGTTCTTGAAAATCTTCTGATTTGGAAGTTAAGTCAATTTTATGTTGCCAGATTCCTTGTTCCGGCACATTAATCTCAATATAAAATTGTCCAATTCCTTCTAATCGTTTTTCAGAAAAATAATTAGAAAATTTGCCATACACAAGCTCGTAAAAAACTAGTAATAATATCCTGCTTCGGGGATTCAAACAAGAAATGATTTCTTTAATTCTTTCCATAAGGTGTAATTCATTCCCACTATTGGAAAATTGCTCACGATGAATGTCTCTTGCTATGGAAAGA
>CAZHNA010000118.1:0-5284 GCA_964532775.1 uncultured Methanosarcinales archaeon | reverse complement strand
GGTTGCAGAAACTGCAGTAATAAGTTCCGGGAGAGATGTGCCAAATGCTACAAGAGTCAAGGCAATAATCATTTCCGGAATTCCAAGCCAGTAAGCAATTTCCGTACCTGCATAAATCAGAATGCGACTACCTGCTACGACAAAAATTGAACCGGCTACAAAGTACAATACGTCTTTTTTCATGCTGCCGCAATCTTCACATTGCACAGATTCATCAAAAATCGCAGGTTGTGCTTTGTAATTATAGTACAAAAACCCGGCAAAGAAGAGAAGCATGATGAGACCATCAATCCTGGAAATAGCCCCATCTAGAGATATAATAACCAGAATTACACCTGAAGCGAGCATGAAAAGGCCTCTCTGCAAGAAGGAGTCATCAGTTACTTCAATTGCTTTCAGGGTAATGACTGCACCTAATATCAATCCGATATTGCAAATTGCAGAACCTACAGCATTTCCAACAGTCATATCGGTTTGACCTAAGTAAGCAGCGTAGGCAGAAACAGTGAATTCAGGGGCAGTGGTGGCAAAACTAACGATTGTTGCACCTATGACTACCTTCGGAATCCCACTTTTTGTGGAAATTGCAACTGCGGATTCCACAAACCAATCCGCACCCTTTGTAATAAGAAGAAAACTCAAAATGAAAAGAATGAGGATATCTATCATCTGAATCGGTTTCCTCAAAGACAGGATTGGATATAAAGTTTCTTAAAGTGCCTCTCTCACTGCCGTATCAGATTCTCCTACTGGAGTTCATACTTCAGCGTCCATAGACGAAGAGCTTCGAGGAGATGAACAATATTAGTGGTTTATGCAGTAAGACAAAAAAAGAAAAGTGGGTGGCTGGCATATTGCCAGCCGAAATATTTGATTTAGAATACGAGACCGAGGTCTTCGAGTTTCTTCTGTGCGCCTTCGTAAACCTTGACGTATTCGTCAGTTGGTGTTACGGTTGCAACATCATAACATTCCTGGAATGTCTTGCCTACTGGTGCATTTGCATAGTTCTTCTCGTAGCTTGCTACAAGATTGTTAAGAATGCCATTGATTGTGTCAATGTCTACACCAGTGGTTGCGCGTGAAACTTCACCCATCATACGTGCTTCCATACCGGTCGTCTTGTCAGTGATAACACCTTTTGCGGCTGCGACACCAGACAGGATTTCACGGCCGGATGCTGTGTCAGTGACGGACTGAGCTGCTGCTTCGAGCAGGCACATTTCTGTGCATGGGCCAGCGCATGGATAGTACTGGTTACCAGACATCAAGTCTGTGAATTCACTGATTGCTGCACATGCCCATCCAGCGATGGTCAATGTTTCCCTGGTGTTGGTGGATCCCCATCTGATGTGGACAGGACCATCAAGGTGCCAGCTGGCACTGCTCATGACCATGGAGTTAAGGTGAGTTGCAACGTCTACAATTGTGGTTTCTTCGACACCACCGGCGTATCCGCCGAAGATTGGCATCTGTTCATCCATAATTATGTCGCTGTTGCCCTTGTAGTGAGCCATAACTGCGATTGCATCGAGGTCAATCTTGAGTTCGTTGAGTTGGGAGACTTCGTGACTGTCGCTTGGAAGCTGGCCACCGAGACAGTCGGAAGCGATGTTACCCTGAGCGGACAGGGAGGTCTCTGGGCCCTAAACTGCCATACCTGGGCGACCTGCCATAGATGCTGCAGTTCTGATGAGTCTTGTTTCTGCTTTTGCTGCAAGAACTTCGTATGGGCTGCCTGGAAGTGGTGGCTTGCCACGAACTGAGGTCATTACACCGTTTACAATAGTGTCGACTTCTTTCTCGAGAGCATAGCTCATGTGAAGTGGAATGAAAACATTTTCAGAAATTGGGGAACCGGTTGGACCACCCTGAATTATTGGCTTCTTCTTGTCGCCTACAGTCCTCTTCCTCATCTGTACTGCATCTCTGCCAGTACCGAGCTGGAATTCCCTGTGTGGATTGTTTATTGCATCCCAGATTTCGTCTTCTGTGTATTTGACGATCCTCTTGGTGTCAGTGCAGTAGATACCACAGTCGAGAAGCATCTCGAAACCTGCTTTGAAGAGTCTCTCCATCTGGTCTTTGTCGGTTGGAATGAACTCGTTGCCGAAGTCAAGGTTATATTTCTGTTTGAGTTCCATTGACTTCATTGGGATGGTCATTAAGTCCCAGTCATCCTGGGTGCATTTCTCGCCTTTCTTTGCCCTGTCGTAGAAATCGAAGCAGGTTACTGATTTTGTAAATGTCATGTGAAAACCCCCAATTATGCGTTCATTAATTTCAAAGCAACGGTTGCGGATTCTGCTGCATTTTCTGCAGTTGCGTCTGCACCGATTTCCTCAATCCATGCATCTGTGACAGGTGCGCCACCGAACATGATTTTAACTGAGTCACGAAGACCTTCTTCTTCAAGAAGAAGTACAACGTCTTTCTGGCCGAGCATAGAAGTGGTCATAAGAGCTGAACCTGAGATCATAAGTTTCTCGCCTTTGTGTTTTGCAACTTCCTCAACGACTTTCTCGTTTGGAATGTCAACACCAAGGTCAATTACTTCAAAGCCGTTTGCACCGAGCATGGTTGCAACAAGCCTGTGACCGATGTCGTGGATGTCACCTTCCTGAACGAATTTGATGACAGTACCGACCCTTTCAGCGGCACCTTCTGCAAGCAAAGGAGTAAGAATTTCCATTGCACCTTTCATTGCCTTTGCAGACATCATAATCTGTGGAAGGTAAAGTTCAGCTGCTTCGAATTTGTCACCAACAACTTTCATACCAGCGGAAAGAGCACTGACTACTTCAACCGGATTCATACCTGAATCAAGAGCTTCCTGAACTGTTGCTACACAACCATCTACATTCTGATTTACGATGGTCTCGCTTAATTTTTCTGTCATTCCCATTTCATCACCTAATTTATCCAATATTTTCTGATGATCAGAGCAAACCAACCCTTGAATAATAGAGCATGGGTGGTATGCTAAACAGAGGAATGTATCAAGTTATTTTATTTAAGTGTTTTCCGCATCGAACCAAATGTTTTATACATATAAAACACAATCATAAGACATGACAAAAAAAGAAATCTATCCAATTCAAGAAAAAGTGAGTTTTGTGGAACTAGAAAAAAGGATCAAATACATTGAGACACTGATAAAGATACTGAACCGATTGTATTTTGTCAGGCACAGGTATATGGGGGATTCAGTTGAAGAAGCAGCAAAGAAAGTAGGGGTTACAAAACGAATGGGATACATCTGGCAAAGACGATGGAATCGTGATGGATATCCCGGATTATTACCACGGTATAAAGGTGGAAGGCCATCTAAATTAAACCTTGAACAAAAGGCTGAACTTAAGCAGTATCTCGTACAAAATGAAAACTTAACAACACGACAGATTAGCGAATATATAGAAGAAAAATTTGACGTGGAGTATTCGCTAAAACAAGTAAGACTTATAATAAAGTCTCTTAGTTAAAAGTGTAACTACATAAGTAGATTAAATAATCAAAAAAAAAATACTGTTGATAATTGAACAGAATATGTAAGCTCAGAGAGTAATAGCAAACCTAAACCATCCGCATTCCTTGCCTAAAAATGGAATTAATCAAAATTTTAAAATACTGTAGTTCATAGTTAACCAACATTCTCAAAAACAAATTCGGAAAAAAATCATGAAGATGGATCCACGCTGCACATACTGTTTGCTCTCAAGAGTACACTACGAAGCAAAGCTATCAACTGAAAACGAGCAGCTTATTTACAAAGCAATTATTTCCTGCATGGACGTCATGAAGGAAAAATACCTGCCCGGAGTAGCTGCAGGCCATGTTTCAACAGCAGTTCACAGGAAAGCTTACGAAATTCTCAATGATCCTGATCCTTACTACGAATTAAAACAACTCAGCAATCGTGCAGCTTCAGACGTGCTTCCCATTGCAAAAGCACTTGTCTACGAAGGAAACCCGGACAACAAAGAAGCATTCAGAAGAGCCATTCTTGCAGCAGTGATTGGAAACTTTTTTGATTTCGGCATCATGGGACTGGAAGTTGGAGAAGATAACTTTGAAGCTACGTTTACAAGTACTTTTGAAAAGGGACTTGACGTTGATGATACCGACAAGATATTTGATTTGATCGGCAATACCGTATATGTAGCGGACAATTGTGGAGAAATAATCCTGGACACACTTGTATTCGACATCATCCGGAAAATGGGAGGAAAAATCACTCTTGTCATCCGTGGCGAACCAATGCTAACTGATGTCACAATGGAAGATGTTAAGTTGCTTGGAATCAAAGAACATGTAGACAAAGTAATTACAACAGGTTGCAATGCAGTTGGAGTATCCTTTGAGGAAGCACCAGCAGAACTGCTTGAAGCATTTGACAGTGCCAGTATTATTATTAGTAAAGGAATGGCAAACTACGAAACCATCTCTGAAAGGAAACTGCGCCCAATCGCATACCTGTTAAGGACAAAATGCGATGCTGTTGCAGAAGATATGGGGTTGGAAAAGGATTGCTCTGTCGCTAAACTCTTCATGAAGTGATATACATGTGTGAATTAAAAGCCATCTTCAAAACCGGAGAAAATGAAAGTCGCGAGATCATGGAATCTGTTACAAGAGTAATTGTAAATGATTCCCTTATTGAGATGACCGGAATCTTTGGCGAAAAGGAAGTTATTGAAGGCAAAATACGTGAAATTGACTTCTCAAAAGGAGAACTCATAATTATTGCAAATGAATAAATCGTGCTCTGGCCTAACTACAGACCGGGGTATTTTGTTCATAACTATCTAAGTGGAACTCCCTCTTATTGTACTATTCAAAGAAGGTAACTATCATGGCAGGAATTAAAGTTGCTATAAACGGATACGGAACCATTGGAAAGCGTGTTGCAGATGCAGTGAACCTCCAGAATGACATGGAGATTATTGGTATCTCAAAGACAAGGCCTAATTTTGAGACAAAGATAGCAGTGGAAAAAGGCTTTGACGTCTACACCCCGGCAGAGAAGATTGCAGGGATGGAGAAAGGCGGAATTGAGGTTGCAGGTAACATTGAAGACATGGCAGCAAACGCTGACTTGGTTGTTGATTGTACCCCAGGTGGAGTAGGGAAAACCAACAAAGCACTCTTCGAAAAAGCAGGCGCAAAAGCAATCTGGCAGGGTGGCGAAGATCACGAACTTGCAGGATGCTCATTTAATGCCATAAGCAACTATGATGAAGCCTTTGGGAAGGATTTTGTCAGAGTTGTTTCATGTAATACCACA
>CAZHNA010000117.1:0-5302 GCA_964532775.1 uncultured Methanosarcinales archaeon | reverse complement strand
ACCATTACGGATTTGAGTACCTGTTCAACAGATATCTTGCTGCGATACTGGGCAATCGGATTCATTGAACCATTTTCATGGTTTTTCACTGCAACCTGTGCCATTTGTTCGCTGGTTGTACCGTACTTGTGCATATGCAAGCGGGCTATCATTGCATATAGTCCCGGGAATGTTGCACCCATCAGGCCTTCCCATTCACGATCTGCTGCTGCCGCCAGAGCTGTGGAAGCACTGCTTGAAGAAACATCAGTCATCTTTTCCACCCCTGCTGCCACAACTATATCATTGTGACCGGATGCAACCGCCAATATTCCCTGCCTCAGAGCAAGGCCTCCTGATGCACAGGCAGCTTCTACACGAGTAGAAGGAACATGCAATTCACCCGCAAGCCCGGAATAATCGGCAATCAAGGCGCCGATGTGCTCCTGATCCACAAACTGTCCTGCACTCATATTCCCAACAAAAATGCTGTCAATTGCCTCTCCGTAAACCATAGCATCCTCAAGGGCCCCTACACCAGCTTCTACAACAATATCCCTGAAGGATCTTTCCCACATTTCTCCGAATTTGGTGGTTTTTACACCGATAATAGCTACGTCTCTCATATCTATCCCCTCATCAGCGCTTTATCTTACCTTTGTGTTTTGCATACATGGCATAGTCCATGTAAACAGGGTTTGCAAGCAATTCTTCTACTTTCGGGGCTTTATCCCTTACTTCATCAATACGATCGGTAACACGGAAACTGAAAGCATCGCCACCTGCACCTGATCCAAACGCAGTTGCAAATATCCGATCTCCCGGTTTTGCCTGATCAAAAGTTGCAACAATTCCCATCATACATGAACCGGAGTAAGTATTTCCTAATCTTGAAACTACAAGACCCGGCTTAATTTGCTCTTTGTTAAAACCAAGCATTTTTGCAACCTTTGCGGGGAATTTACCGTTTGGCTGGTGGAATACAGCATTGTCGTAATCATCAGGAGATGTTCCCATCTTTTCCATGAGACCCTTTGCGGCACCAGTCACGTGTTTGAAGTAACCCGGCTCTCCGGTAAAACGCCCCCCATGTTCGGGGTATGGCATTCCTTCACGCCTCCAGAAGTCAGGAGTGTCGGTAGTAAATGAAAATGTGTCTTCGATAACCGCTACCATCTCGGATTCCTTGCTTCCGATAATGAAAGCAGCACCTCCTGCTGCGGCAGTGTATTCAAGAGCATCTCCCGGAGCACCTTGTGAAACATCTGCACCAATTGCAATTCCGAGATCTGCCATTCCGGACTGAGTTAAACCCATACATGCCTGAATAGCAGCAGTACCGGCTTTACAGGCAAATTCAAAATCCGCTGCAGTCATTACTGGAGTGGCTTCTATTGCTTCTGCAACTATAGTACTGGTCGGTTTGACAGCATAAGGATGGCTTTCTGAACCGGTGTAAACTGCTTCAATGCGGGAAGGATCAATTCCTGCCCTGCATATTGCTGCACGTGCCGCCTCAACTGCAATGGTAGCCGTATCCTCATCAAGATCAGGAACTGACTTCTCATTAACCATTAGACCGGCACTCAGGATTTCGGCGTCATCTCCCCAAACCCTGGCTATGTCTTCAACTTTTATACGATATTTGGGGACGTAAGCCCCGTAAGAAACTATCCCAACAGTCATTGTTGAAATCACCTTTTTATTAGATGTGATTTATTCCATCACATGGTACTGGCTGTACTTTTTAAGCACATCCACAAGTTCATCAAGATCTTTCGTTGTTGCGAGCAAAGGTATTCTGTCAACCTCTGCCATTTTCTTTGCCATAGGATCCACGTTCTTTGCCGAAATCCCGTGAAGCACAACCGCGGCTGGTTTCAGGGTTGTTACCCTGATGGCAACCATCGGGGATTTCCCGGTACTCACTTTCGTGAAAACCATTGCCCTCTCTGTGCTCCATCCATATAATTTCTGGAATTCGTGGGAAGACAGCTCAACTATTGCTTTCCGGCTGTCTACTACCGTGAAACCATAAAGGGGTTTTTCGCTCCCTTTGTTAACAAAATCTGCATCTATCAGCGTAGCCAATTTCGCCAGCTGCATAGGATATGTGTATTCGTAAGTTGCATAAACTGCCCTTGAAGCGATCTCATTGGAGAGCATCCCTTCATACGCATGGATCTTTTGTCCTCCGTTAGATTCGTCAACATCCAACAACGCCTCTACTATCCTACTGACGATCATTGTCCCGGGAGATTTCCTTCTCCCGCTCTCATAATCGCTGATTACCGAAGGTGAAACTCCCAGATAACCTGATAGATCAGTCTGGGCAATATCAAAATTGAGCCGCCACTTTTTGAGTGCCTCGCCGGGTTTTTCTGACAGGGTAATTTCACCTGCCATTTTCTCAGCCAGACGTCTCCTAACGTTTTCTTTGGATATGTCCTCGTCCATGGGTTATTTTAGATAATAACCAGAACGCATATATATTTAACGAATGGCAATTCGACTATTGTCGATGAATGGTTTTATATTTCCATACTTTGTTAAATTTATCTATGAAAGACAATTTTTCTTGCGGTTTTACCAAACTCTCCGATGTTGTACAATACCTACGTTGTCCTCGAAAAGTATATTTTGGATCAAAAAACGGGATACAGCAAAACATATCACCTGCATTTCTAAAACACATTCTGATTAAAGAGCTGGCTTTTTCATTCCCGGAATTATTGCGAAAAGCACCCAAAACGGATGAACTGATAATCTTGATGAAAGAGAAACTCAACGAACTGCCAGATGAAATTATTCACATCTATGCGGCTGAACTGGAAGCCTTTAGCAATGCTGAAATGCAGAATGTGAGCTCAGAAGTTTCAAAATCATTAGCTGAAATTGCGTCGAATTTATCCATGTATTGCGATGAGAATGGAAAAGAGATGGGACTCAAAGATATCTCGCCCTTCGAAACCGAAATTATTCTCTCAAATGAAAAACTCAAAATCACAGGAACTATTCCTGCATTAGTCATGCTTGGAGAAAAGTTATCCCCAATGTTAATTAAAACCGGAAAAAATCCTGAAAGGGGAATCTGGAAAAACGACAGGATACACCTTGCTGCAAGTGCATTTTTGACAGAAGAGCATACCGGAACACCTGTAACCGAAGGTATTGTGGAATATGCCGCTTTCGGAAACATCAGGAAAGTGAGAATACATACTACTGATCGTCGTAATGCTATCAATGTCATTAAGAAGATAGAAAAAATAAAGAAAGGCAAGATGCCGGAGAAAAAAGAAGGACCACTTTGTGAGAGCTGTGAATTTCAAGAAAGCTGCATCAGTGAGCCTACATCTTTTGCCTCCAGATTGTTTTGACGTGGCAAAACCTATATCTAGAATCAAAGGTTCATCCCGACTTGATGTCAAAACCCGTCTATCTTGGAGACCTTTTGCTTTACTGGTGCCCGGATTGTAATGTACCTGTGCTTGGAAAAAAATGTGCATGTGATACGAAAACATTCCATGTTGAGATAACACCCCCGGGGGACATTCGCCCAGCTTTTGATCACGATATCAATCATATTAACCGGATTTCAGAAAAGCAGTTTAATCGCCCGCTTCTTGCTGAAAACAGTGTTGTTGTACTCAACAAGGCTCCTTATGATGACCGGATGGATGAAATCATTGCAGACGGACAGGTAATCGCAAGCATCCGGTATGAAACCGAGAAGCTGAGATGGATGATGCTTCCAAGAATAGAGGGTGCAAAACGGATTGTTGCAACCGAGGGAAATGATCTGAAAAAATGGGTTTTAATTGAAGATGATGTGGAAAAATTTCTGCTTAAGGGAGCCAGTTTGCTTGCACCGGGTGTTATTGATGCAGACCCCTCTATACTGCCGGAAGATGAAGTGATTGTTATCAACCCTGAAAGGAGAGTTGTTGCAACCGGAAGAGCACGAATGAGTGGCTCTGAAATGGCAGAAGCAAAGAAGGGCATTGCAGTCAAGCCTCGCAAGAAAAATAAAGGCAATAAAACACCTGAAGTAAAGCTTGCCCTTAAAAATTGGGATGATGTGGTTGAAGCTAATTCCCGTATTCTGGAAAGAATCCAGAACGAAGCATATGCATTTATTCATAATACTGTGGAGACAGTGGACAGGCCACTTTCAGTATCCTACTCCGGTGGAAAAGACAGTCTTGCCACACTGCACCTTGTGCATGAGTGTACTAACGATTACGAGATTATTTTTGCAGATACCGGACTGGAGTTTCCCGAAACTTTGCAGAACGTAGAAGATGTTGCAGAGTTTTACGACAAGAATGCTACAATAAAGAGTGTTGGAAATGCATTCTGGGAAGCCGTAGATGATTTTGGACCTCCGTCACTCGAAATGCGCTGGTGTTGCAAAGTGTGCAAACTTGGGCCTATTTCTCAACTCATTGATGAGAATTACGATGAAGGATGCCTTACATTTGTGGGTCAGCGAAAATATGAATCTGCCACCCGTGCACGAAGCAATCGCATCTGGAAAAATCCATGGGTTGCAAACCAGACGGCAGCATCCCCAATTCAGGACTGGACTGCCCTGCACGTCTGGCTTTACATTTTCAAGAATGATTTGCCTTACAATCCCCTTTATGGAAAAGGATTCGACAGGATTGGTTGCTGGCTTTGCCCGTCTTCCTCGCTCGCAGACCTTATGAATCTTAAGGAAACGCATCCAGAACTTGACCGCCAGCTTTACGAAATGCTTCTCAAGTATGCGGAAAAGATGGGACTTGATCCCGGATGGGCTGAATATGGGATGTGGAGATGGAAAAAGCACCCTCCTGCAATACAGGAAATGGCTGAAAAACTGAACATAACCATCCTCCCAACCCGGAAAGATAGTGGTAAACTCACATTCAAATCAAGCTCAGGATACAGGCCATGCAAGACCGGGGAAGTAACTGCTGAGGGAAGCTTTTCATCAGCCATTGATCTCGATCTCATCAAAGATACCGGCATGACAATTACAGTGGGAAAAACCGGATACATCGGAGGAGTGGCTCATATCCGCTCCGGTGAAAACGCTGTCCAGCTTTTTTCATCCGGCAACATCATCGCAAGAGCAAAAACTGAGGATGAGGCAAAAGCACTGCTGACAAAAACCGAAAAAACAGTGCTACGAGCATTGGGGTGTGTAGGTTGCGGCGTTTGTGTCGGAAGGTGTCCCGTTAGTGCTATTTCCCTGAAGGAAAAGCAGGCTTATGTCGATGAGAACTGTACAAGCTGCGGTAATTGTATTGACAGCTGTCCTGTGGTGAAGTTTAGGTGA
>CAZHNA010000116.1:0-5340 GCA_964532775.1 uncultured Methanosarcinales archaeon | reverse complement strand
CAGCCTCCAAAAGGGGAGCACAGCTTGCAATCGGACTTGAAAGACTTGTGGAGCTCTCAGGTGAGTTCCAGAGAGTAGGACTCTCGGCAACCGTGGGAAACCCGGAGATTGTGGCTAAATTCCTCGCAGGGGCTGAAAGAGATATTCGCATCGTAAAGGTTGAAATGCTGAGTTTGTTGGATTTCAACGTAGTTACTCCCTCAGTGACAGAAGATGACCTTAAAGCAGCTCGCAACATCGGCTGTTCATCCGAACTCGCATCTCACTTGAGAATAGTTGGAGACATCGTGACACGGAAAAAATCCACGCTCATTTTTGTCAACACACGCCAGAGTGCAGAAATGCTGGCATCTGGATTTAGGATTCTTGAAATGCCTATCGGAGTACATCACGGTTCACTTTCCTACGAAGCAAGGCTGGAAGCGGAGGAATCATTCAAGGGTGGAGATCTAAAGGGCCTTATTTGTACTTCCTCAATGGAACTTGGAATTGATATCGGTGACGTAGATCACGTAATCCAATACGGTTCCCCCAGACAGGTTTCACGGCTTTTGCAGAGGGTGGGAAGGGCAGGTCATAAAATCCACAAGATTTCCGAAGGAACAATTATCGCAATGGATTTTGATGACATTGCGGAAAGTATGGCAATAACTCATGATGCAACATTGGGACTTGTTGAGAATGTTTGTCCTCAGAACAATTCTCTGGATGTAATCGCCAACCAGCTCTCCGGAATTGTGCTTGATTTCGGGGATGTGGAAATCGAAAAAGTTTACAGGATACTGAAACGCACCTATCCGTTCAGGAATCTCACTCCCGAGACCCTGAACAGAATTGTGGACCAAACAGTATTAAACCGCCTTGTCTGGCAGGATGAAGGATCCACCTCCATCTCAAGGCGCCGGAAAAGTTGGCAGTATTACTACGAAAACTTATCCATGATTCCCGATGAACGAAAGTTCGAGATCTTCGACATCGTATCCGGTAAAATCGTTGGAAATCTGGATGAAGCCTTTGTAGTGAACTTTGCAACTCCCGGAGCTATATTCATAACAAAGGGCGAGGTCTGGAGAGTCATCGAGCTTCTTCCTGACCGAGATCGAATCAAAGTCGAACCAGTAAAAAGCCTCGGTGAAGTTCCGAGTTGGGTTGGCGAGGAAATATCTGTACCATTTGATGTCGCACAACATGCCGGAAGTCTACGCAGGAAGGTAGCGGACCTTCTGCAAGCAGGGAAAAATGAAACCGAAGTTTCGGAAAAAATTAGGCAAAAATATCCCATTGATGAAGCTGCACTGCTTGTTTTCACAGAAATGATTAAGGAACAACTTGATGCAGATTTACCTGTGCCGGATGACAAACACATTGTAATCGAGGAGCATGGCGATTCACTGGTAATCAATTCCTGCTTTGGCCATAATACCAATGATACATTGGGAAAAGTTCTCACAGCCCTGCTTGCAGCACGCAGCGGCAGCAGTGTTGGACAGGAAACCGACCCCTACAGAATACGCCTTCGCTTTACAAAACGCATGCGAGCCGAAAGGCTCCGCTCGGTAATCGAGGAAATCGAACCTGAACATGTTAAACCTATTATTGAGATGACCCTCAAGAATACGTCTCTGATGAAATGGAAGATGGTTCAGGTAGCCCGAAAATTCGGAGCGCTCAGCAAACAGATAGATTATGATAAAATAGGCATGAAAAAGCTGCTTGAAATTTATCAGCACACAACGATGTATGATGAAGTGTTGAGGGATATTTTCCAGAACCTCCTTGATGTGAGACAAGCTGGGAAAGTCCTAAAAGCAATACAATCCGGAGAAATAGTGATACTAACCGGCAAGGCATCACCCATCGGATCTGCTGGATTTGATGCCAAGAAAGATCTGATTGCACCGGACAGACCCGAAGGTGCAATTCTTGAAACCATGAAAGAGAGAATCCAGAATGACAGGGTCATACTATTCTGTGCCCATTGCACAAAATGGGTCTCACGCAAGAAAGTGAAAAATGTTCCCGATGATATCATCTGCCCCCTATGCAGCTCCAAAATGATTGCAGCCTTAAAACCATGGGAAGATGAAGATATCAAACTTGTCCGGAAGAAAGATAAAGTCACAACAAAGGAAGACAAAAAACGCATCCAACGGGTTTACAGGAATGCGAATATCGTGATGACACATGGCAAGGTTGCCGTCATAGCTCTTGCAAGCCGTGGAGTAGGACCTGAAACTGCTTCAAGGATAATTCAGAAAATGCGACTCGAAGAGGATGAATTCTACAGGGACATCATGGAAGCTGAACGTAACTATGCCAAAACGAAACAGTTCTGGAGCTGAAGTTTTTAATCACCCGCGGGTAATCTTTTATTGATTCAGGACAAAGACAAATCCATGGACACAGAAGAATCATTTATCAACTCGGAAAATTCAAAAATGAATGAAGGCAATCCTACAGCACAGGATCTGTTCCCCGATGATTTCATCCGAAATAATACTAATTTTGAAACTTCCGAAGCTTTCATTTCCACATGTGAAGAAGTAATGGGTGTAGCTTTCAGCGAAATCGATGGAGTCGATGAAAAGTTTGTCACTTTTATTGCTGAACACACCGAATTCAAAGACTTCGCTGAAATGTTCACAAAAGCAGCTGGCAATTGGGTAGTTTCCTGTTTCAGTTTTTGAAACAATTACTCACTTAGCCGTATTTAGCCATGTAGCTGTGGTATGCTGATATGAACTCCGCATGTGGCCAGATCAATGGAATTGTCACATAAGCAAGACCGTCTTGCCATTTAGGATGGTTGCGGGTATTCTCAATCATTTTTAATTTACTATCCCTGAGGATTCTTGCACTGGTATAATCTTCATGCCACATTTCAAATCTTTCAATGGTTGAAATATGCTCAGGCAACAGGTTTTCGTGAGCCATATCAACTACCCATTCAAGATACATGTCTGCCATATCCTGATTATCAACACGGATATAATGATGTGCTAACTCGCAGGTAAAATGACACCAAGGACCATATCCACCGTTGTTGCGATCCCACATTTCAGGATAGCGGTTCAGACCGCCTATTTCCTTGTCCCAGAGTTTTTCATGAATCCGCTTGACGGTTGATCTTACTTTGATATCGGTGTCGTCTATCAACCCAAAAAACGCAGGAGCATATTCTACTGCATCCACATCGATAACACTGGAAGCAAAAGCATCATAGCCAATTGGATTGCTGGTTCTATCCTTAACACGTATGCATTTTATGAAAGAACGTCTTCTGGCACTATACAGTTTGGTCATGATGGAGGCACGGACCTTATTGGCTTCCTCTTCCCACTGGGAGACATCCTTTCCAAGAGCTTGACCCATTTTTACGGCTGCAAAAAGGCCTGCACAACATGTGGAATTTGCATAAATCTCAAACCCATGTTCATAGGCAGGATACTCATGAATACTGTTTACAGTATGAATGAGATCGACTTCATCATTCTTGTTCATGAGAATGAAACCAACCGCCTTTTCAACAGCTTCCCAGTGCTTAAGCAAAAACTCCTTATCCGCCATTGCCTCAAAAAAAGAGCCACCTGTGCCTTCAAAATACTTCCCGAGAGCATACAGGACAAGACCGTTGCCATCAATTTGTAAATCTTTATAGCTGGCATCATTCCCGTCAACGTCATAACGCTGGGAAAATTCACCAAGTGGTTTCTGGGAACTCAGCACAAAATCAAGCCCTTTTCTGGCCTGATCCATCAAGTCTGCATCTACTGCACCAATAATAGCCATAGAGTGATCCCGAGGATAGATAAACGGATAACGTGTCCCGGGAGGACTTGCATAAAAACCTCCATTCTCATGTTGGTTTTTCATGAGGACTTTTACGCTGTTCTCATAAAGTTCATACGCTTTTTCATGATTCAAAAAGATTCACCCCTCATCATGATAGTTGATCTTAAACACACAATAAGACTTTTCCAGATAGCTGTCCACTTCTTCTTTGGTCATGCCAGCTTTCTCAATAGCTTTATAGTTGTACTCAAGCTCCTCGGTAAGAGCCGATTTACTTCCTACGCTTAGCAAATCAGCTCCTGCCAATTCAGCTCTTTTCTTGCTATAACTATAGTGTAAAATTCCAAGAACACCAGAAAGTGCAGGATATTTCCACCCATCTTTAGAAGAGTCTTTCTTGTCCTTCACATACTCAATTATTTTGACAAATTGTGGTGGCTGCTCTCCCCCATACATTTCCACAAATTCGATAAAATCACTTCCGAAAGGACAAACCGGAAGAAAATTAACGTGATTTTCTCTGGCTCCTTCAAACCCTGGCCCTTCTATCTCAGCAAGCTTTGCCCCGATAGTTTCAATCCAGTTGTAAGTTTCTTCAGGACCAAATCTATCCACCATTTCCATAATACCCACGAGAAAAGCTTTGGGTAACATGTTTTCAAGTCGTATCATACATAGACCCCCAGATCTCCGTATTGTATTATTTAGATGATAACAAGTTAAGTATTGCACGGTTCCAGCCAACTGGACCAATGCCTTCAACCCGATTGATTTTAGGATCAGAAATATTTCGGTCATGGATTTCCCCGGGTTTCTGGACGAGGAAAGGAATATCCACTGCCTGAAGCATTGGAAGATCATTCTGGCTGTCTCCAAGACCCACGGTTATCGTGCCAGGAGCAGCCTGCCTGAAAAGCTCTGTTAATATCTGCACAGCTTTTCCCTTATCATTATCACCCATGAGATGCCAGTAGCGACCCCCCCGGGTATAATTCAGACCTCGAAAAGCAATTATTTTCCGGAGCTCATCTGCGCAATCTTCATCAAGCAATTTGAAGGCTTCATCGTATTCTCGTTTTTTTGCGAGTTTCGCTGCACTCAGAGCAAGACCAGTGTCTTTACTGACTTCTTCATCACTCATATCACCAAAGCCGAGTATTTTCATCGAAGTTGCTTTTCGAATATCAGTAATTACCTTTCGGAGAGTGGTATAATCAGTTCCCAACTCGATAACACAGTATTTTTTTAACTTTTTTGTATATGGGTAATCAAAATCAAAATACTCTTCCGGAATAAAAATTGCGCCACCATTTTCTGAAATGAACGGATGTGCTACATCCAATTCTTCCACGTACTCTTCAAGTTCTGCCCTTGTTTTACTTGTACAGAAAATAAGGGGAATAGATTGCTCTTTTAGAATTGCAAGTGCTGGTTTTGCAGAATCATAAGAATAGGTATCGTGATCTATCAAAGTACCGTCAAGATCCGTAAATACAACATAACCCATTAACTAACCCCGAAATATTAATATTTTACTGCATATATAAA
>CAZHNA010000115.1:0-5366 GCA_964532775.1 uncultured Methanosarcinales archaeon | reverse complement strand
TTATTATAAAAAGAGGGCCTGCAACAAAAGCAGTAACATAAGATTCTGCCATTAAAGCAAGTGTTTCCAGGAACCCTTTTTGATCAACTATGGTTCTTTGGAGGTATTGTTCGGATTTATCCTGGAAATACTTTGAAATATCGCCACCACTATCGATTATAGTAAGGAGATTATATAGTAAATCCTGCATTCTGTCAGAAGGTGTTGTTTCGGACACATTTGCAATCGCGGTACGGAGATCATGTCCGAAGAAATCCATTTCCCTTATTATGGTGTCTATTTCTTTTGAAACTTCACCGTATGTATTTTCAGATCTTGCTAAAGAGCGGAATACTTCAATTATATTCATTCCACCTTTGCTCAAGGCATACATGAAAGTGACGGCATAGGGCAATTGCTGGTCGATTTTATTTTTCCTTTCGCCTGCTTTAAATGAAGGATTAAGCAGGAAGAGAGCGTATGTTATTCCTCCAAAGAAAAGGATGGAAAAAACAATTAAGAATCCTCCAACGAAGAGATTTCTGAATAGAAGGAGCCAGGCAAATGACTCGTTAATTCTGATATTTGTGAGCTGCTCAGGTAATCCAAAGATTACAAAAACAAAATATACCAGGGCTACTCCAATAACCATTCCAACCATGGATGCCATTAGTGAATAAAAGATAGCACTGGAAACATACATCTCATAAGAAGTAGGGAAGCGGGCTTGTTTGAGTTGCAATTCAAGATTTGCATATTTTTCCCTGCGATTACGTATACTATTCCCAAGTAGTGTAAAAGGTATTTTTTGAAGTATGTGAAAAAGACTGCCCTCTCTTGGGGTTGTTTTTTTCGATTTGCTTTTATCATCATTTTTTCTTTTAATCGAATCAAAACGAAATTTGATTTTATTTTTTATAGTTTTGTGTTTTTGCTCTCTTTTAGGTTTGCCGGTAAATTCGATTTGGTTTTCCAATTCCAGAGTAATGTCTTCAGAATCAGCTTCTCGATTTGGAAATCCGCTCAATTTATCTTCAGGATCGGTCACGTTTATCCCCCGGCTTGTTCAAGAATCCAATCCCAGTTTTTCCATCACTCTATCAGGAATAGATTGGTATTGATTAATAATTGATGAAATAGTCCCAAAATCGGAGATCTTATTGTCAATCATGTGCTCCAGGATTCTTCTTCTGTTATCAAGTTCTTTTGCAAGCTTTGCATCATTCCATCCCCGGCGCATTTTGATGTCTTCTAAAGCTTTTGATTCCCCTGTTTTCCTGAAAAAATCGCTAGTTGAATCCCATGTAAAAACATCACTTGTTCGTATGTTCCTTGTATGGGGATCGATATCAGTAATTTCAACGAGCTTAATGTTTCTTCTTACTCTTCTTCCCTGGGAATATGTCTGTGCCTGGATACTCATTATGTCCAATGCTTGTATCATATTACGGGGTACGCTGATTGGTGGGTTTTCAAGCCTGTGAATCGCAGATGCTACAGAATCCGCATGCATGGTGGAAAATGTAGTGTGTCCTGTTGACATTGCCTGGAAAAGGGTGAGTGCTTCATGACCCCTGACTTCTCCTACAAGCAGGAATTCCGGACGTTGCCTTAGAGCTGCTTTAAGCAAGTCGTACATATCAACAGCTCCTCTGTCATCCGCAGTGAAAGAATCTCTTGTAATTCCAGGAATCCAGTTAACATGTGGTAGTTTCAATTCCCTTGTGTCTTCAAGAGAGATGATTTTTGCTTTTTCCGGAATGAAGAGAGAGACTGCATTTAGTGAGGAGGTTTTACCGGATGCTGTACCTCCTGCAAAGATAAGACTTTTATTATTTTCAATGCAAAGCCAGAGGTAAGCCATTTGTTCTGATGAAAAAGTACCCCAATCTATCAGATCAACTGGAGTAATCGGTTTCTCATTAAATCTACGGATGGTAAAAGTACTTCCGTGAGTTGTTACGCTGGTTCCCAATGTCATCTGGATCCTTGACCCATCTGGCATAGTTGCGTCAATCATCGGCTCTGCAATTGAGATATGTTTGCCACTTTTTTGAGCCAATTGGATAATAAAGGAATCCAATTCATCCTCCTCAAAAAGGATGTTTGTGGCAATATTTTGGTATTTATGGTGGAAAAGGAAAATTGGTTTATTGTGGCCGTTCTCAGAGATATCTTCAATTCCTTCATCATGCATTATCCCATCAATTTTACCAAATCTTACAAAATCTCTCTTGATATAATACAGGATCTTTGCAAGCAACATGGGGGTAACTTCAATAGCGTAGTCACGAACGGTTTTTCGGACTTCCATTTCCAGTACTTTTTCTCTGTCAGACTCCGCAGGGATATCTTCCACAAGTAAAACGTTTCTTAAACGATCTCTGATTTCTGCCAGAAACACTTCTTCAAATTCGTTAAGATCCGGCTCAACAACATGGTATAAGTAGTCGTTAATGTTTGGATCATATAAAATAACAGCAAAACAATAAGGCTCGTTTAACCAATATCTTTCCTGTTCTTCATATTTTTTAAACCCATTGAATATGGCAATTTCACCATGTTCTTCGGGGTTGTAGTTTTCAATAGGTTCAATTTCGTTTTCAAATAAATTTCGTATTTTTCCACCAATGTCAAGTTTCCGGGTGGACTTTTCTTCAACTTCCGGGATGCATGCTGGAATGCTTTCAGTTTTTATTTCAGTGACATCTTGATTTTGGTCATTTTGTCCAAAAGCATCAATCTCAGTTTTTTCTGAAAGGTTAGATTCATCACCGGATTCGGTTTCTTTTTCCGTGCTGTCTTCCTCGGGAATTTCTTTTTCGTCTTCAGTTTTGTCTACATTCTCGATTTTGGAAGCTAGGAAATCCGCATCTTTTGTGGTTTCTGAATCTTCTTTGACTATAATTGAGGGATTTACCGGCCGGGTTTTAAAAAAAGGGCTATCTGATTGCTTTGGTTTGAAAACTTTAGGGCCAAATGATTTTTCCTTGTCTTTAGGGGAGATATTTCCATTACTATTTTGATTATCTCCAGAATCAGTAGGTTCTTTTTCGTTTCCTTCGTCCGTACTCATTTTATATCCCCAAAGCTTTTTTTTGGCTTCATGCTAATCTGATCATGTATACAGATCGGCTACTATGATTATAATTATAATAGTTTTTATATATTTCCATGATTAAACCTTTTTCATATGGATTTTATAGTTAATTTTTGGGTATTTTGCTTTTATTTCCCCACTTAGACCTTTTGGAGTCCACATCTCTACGTGAGATTCGAACGGTCCTCAATAGTTACTCCTCTTCTAAAGTTATTGATTCACTTCTCCAGAAATGCTTGATGCGGAAATCATTCTTCCGGAATATTCCGATGTAGGTAATGCTGCAGGAGCGGTTGCTGCAAAAGGAATTCGCAGGGTTGATTTCCTGATAAGGCCTGCAAGTCTTGCAACACTTGATTGGGAATTCTTTGTTTTTTCCGAACACGTAAGAAATAGTTTTCTCAGTTACCGTGAAGCAGTTGACTACGCAACTAGCTTTTGGGAAACCATGGTGAAACAGTATATGGAAGATGCAGGTTTGGATTCGGAATCTTTCCCCATAGATGTACAGAAAAATGAGTTAACTATGGAAGGTATGGCCAACTCGCTGGAAACAAAACTCATGGTTCTCGGACACTTCAAAAATCAAAAGTTGATAGTATTTGAGAGGGAAGGATGCGCATCACAAATGCTTATTCTCTCTTCTCGTATCTGGCGAATTCTTCTAGAAATTTATGCCCATCATCTGTTTTGGAATATGCCTGTAGGAGTTCCTTGAATTTCATGCCAGATTGATCTTTTTCATTCATTTCTCTTTCTTCCAGTCTCGCTAAGAAGTCGGTTAATGCTGTCGAAACCAGATCAGATATTGAAGAGAATCTGTTAGAATCTACCAGCTCTTTCGCCTGATTGTGCAAGTGAGCATTTAATGAAATGGAAGTTTTGATTTTCCCCTGTGTTTTCATTAAGAATACAATAGTAGTAGATACTTATAATACTATTTACTACATTGAACTGATAAAATAATCTTGGCTCAAAAGAATTTTTATACAAGGTGTACCTACATAGTAAGCATATTACTACCAAGGTGCTCGCGTGAGTCAAAATAAACCAACAAGTTTCCGTCTGGCTCCTGTAGATCGGGAAGATCTGGAATATCTAGTCAAAAAAGGTGTCTTCACAAGTCCAAGTGATGCAGCTCGTGCAGCACTTAGAAAAGGAATTGAGCAAATAAAGAGGGAGAGAGGAATTAATGGATCAACTGAGTAAGAAAATAGAGGCTAGTCCCTGCCCGAAATGTGGTGGTACTAGTTTCAACCTCTTTATTTTCTCAAATGTTTATACGTGTATGGAGTGCGGATGGGCAGGAAATCACTCTGGATTCGGGAGCAAAATCAATTCAGATGTATCTGATGAACAAAAGCGGATTTTTCAGAAACTATTACTATTGAAGGAATTACACGATCAAAACCCTTGGTGGGGTAAAACTGATTTATTACTTTCCTCGTGTGAAGACTTATCAATTGTTGAGAAATATTGGGAAATGAGGACAGCTATTCCTAAGTTGTTTAGGTAATTATTCTAGTTTTGTTGTTTTGGTGTTTTTTTTCCAATTGCAGTACCTGTGGTGTCTTTTTCTAACCTTTGCATGAAAAATGTTTAAATCATAGACCAGCATGTAGAATACACCCTCAATAACAAATTGCTGAGCGATTCCTATGCCTATAATAACACTGGATTACAATGACCTTGAAGAACTTACCGGAAGTGACAAAGATACTATTATCGATCGTGTTCCAATGATCGGTGCAGATATTGAAAGAACAGAAGAATCTTCCATAGACATTGAGTTCTTCCCTGATCGTCCTGATCTATATAGTGTTGAAGGCGTAGCAAGGGCAATGCGTGGGTTCATGGAAATTGAATCGGGTCTTCCGGAATACACAACTACCGAATCCGGGGTTGAGATATCCCTTGATGGGGGAATTGCTGAAATCCGTCCGGTGTTAGGCTGTGCAATCATCCGTGGAATCAATTTTACATCTTCTTCAATCAAATCACTCATGGACCTTCAGGAATCTCTTCACTGGGGACTTGGGAGGGACCGCAAGAAAGTATCTATCGGTGTCCATGATCTTGCAAATATCACTCCGCCGTTCAGGTATATGGCAGCAGATCCTGAGTTTGAATTCGTACCTCTTGGATTCACAGAACCTATGAGCATGCGTGAAATCCTTGAAAAACATCCTAAAGGAACTCGTTTTGCAAATCTTTTGGAAGGCCTTGAACACTATCCACTCATTAAGGATGCTCATGATAATGTCCTTTCTTTCCCACCTATCATCAA
>CAZHNA010000114.1:0-5423 GCA_964532775.1 uncultured Methanosarcinales archaeon | reverse complement strand
CAAGTGTCCTGTCCGGTACATTGGAATTGTTGTCAATGATGATATGCAGATGGTCCTGATCTTTTTTGACAGGAGTGTTTCTAATTACCTTCGAAAAAAAGTGTGCTGTTGATTCCGATCCCATGCCTCCAAAAATACCAACTGTTTTATCCCTCTTTTTTGTTTCCATGAAAAGCTCCGGAAAGACTTCTTTCAGGTTTCCTGAAGTTCATCCCCATTTTAGATCTACGGGGTTAACTTTCTTTAATTTATCCCGGAGGTTTGTTTGAGGATTTTCCATTGGATTCAATTTAGTATGGAATTTATGGAAGTCCGATATGCAAACCGAGCAACTCTAGTCCCTGTTCTATGAAAAACAGAGCAAAAACGATATAGACAACTCCCATAGCACGAATTGTATAAAGATAATAGTTGTTTTTCAGGAAAGACCTGTATCTTCCTACAACAAATGCGAGCGTGATTTTCGATCCTATAAGGAGAAGATAGAAGCCAGCAACAAACAAAATTGATGCTAATACATTCACTTCAAGGGCATTGAAAAGAATTGGAGCGCCAATAGCAATCCAAAATAAGTATGGGTGAGGGCTTAAGAAGTTGGCTATAATCCCTTTCTTAAGGGACTCCTTTTTTGTATTTCCAACATCAAGATTTATATTTTTCGTCCTCAAAGAGTCAATCCCAAGATGTATTAAGTACATTGCACCTAACAGGCTAATAAGGGCAATTGCAAGGTTCTGACTTTGAAAATACATCAAAATAAGCACAACAGATGATACTATCAGAGTGTCTGTTATCAGTGGAGAAATAGCAACCTTGATGCCTTCCTTTGTTCCATGTTGCAGAGTTTCAGAAATTATCATTGCCATAAGTGGTCCGGGAGAAATGCCTGCAGCAAAACCGAGCACTATTCCAATTACTAGAAATTCTATTGCTTCAAACATAATTCATCCACCCTGATTGTACTCGCATCCTTGTTTCTTTTTTCTTATTAAAGCTATTCTGGACCAAGCAAATTCCCAATTGTAATAGTTATAGAAAAGAATTTTGTTGCTCTTTCCTGAACAATCATGTTCCAAAAAACAACTACTTTTATATACTGAAAGTCGCTTCTACAAAGCTCTCACATATTCACATGTTTTCTCCACCTTGAGTTACGTTTTTCCATAAAACTTCCTCTAATTTTATCGGACATTCAATTTCAGCGTTGACAGAACTTATGGGTGTATAGTAATTTTAAAATGGTACAAGTATGGCTTTTATAGAACAACTACAGAACAATCAGCTAAATTTAAAAAACGAAGTCCTGTCCGGTATGACGGTTTCATTGGCTCTTGTGCCTGAAGCCGTTGCATTTTCAATAATCGCAAATGTTAGTCCTCTGGTAGGACTCTATTCTGCATTCATCATTGGATTAATAACTGCAATCTTGGGTGGCAGGCCGGGAATGATTTCAGGTGCTACTGGTGCTATTGCAGTTGTAGTTGTAAGTCTTGTAATTCTGCACGGAGTTGAATATCTTTTTGCAGCTGTAGTTCTGATGGGCATTATCCAGATGGTCATCGGCTTTTTAAAATTGGGTAAATTCATCCGGCTTGTACCACATGCAGTAATGTTCGGATTTGTAAACGGGTTGGCTATAGTGATTTTCATGGCTCAGCTTTCCCAGTTCAAAACCATAGACATTAATGGGATAGAACATTGGCTGGGTGGGCAGGCACTTATGGTCATGTTGGGTCTTGTGGGATTGACTATGGGTATCATCTACCTGATGCCCAAATTGACAAAAGCCGTTCCTTCTTCACTGACTGCAATTATAGTTGTTTCGGCAATTGTGATTTTATTCCAGGTGCAAACAAGGACTGTCGGGGATATTGCATCTATTGCTGGAGGTTTCCCGGAGTTTCACCTGCCTCAGGTTCCATTGAATCTGGAGACGCTGAAAATTGTTTTCCCATTTTCACTTATTATGGCTTTAGTGGGGTTAATTGAAAGTTTATTGACGCTGACTGTGATTGATGAAATGACAGAAACCAGAAGTCGGGCAAATAAGGAAAGTCTTGCACAGGGTGTTGCCAATTTGGTTTGCGGCTTCTTTGGTGGCATGGGTGGCTGTGCCATGATAGGCCAGAGTCTCATTAATATTAATTCAGGTGCCAGAAATAAGATTTCGGGGATTGTTGCTGCTGTGGGTTTGTTGCTGTTTGTATTGGTAGGTTCTCCACTTATCGAGAAGATCCCAATGGCAGCATTAGTCGGGGTGATGTTTGTAGTTGCTATCGGGACTTTTGAATGGGCATCTTTGAAGATATTCAGAAAAGTGCCTATGACGGATGTACTTGTAATGGTTATTGTTGCAGGCATTACCGTTATTTTCCACAACCTTGCAGCTGCGGTAATCGCAGGTGTTGTGATTTCTGCATTGGCTTTTGCATGGGAAAATGCCAAACTTGTTCGTGCAAGGGAAATTGTTGATGAAAACGGAATTAAGCATTACGAATTCGTTGGTCCTTTGTTCTTTGGTTCGGTCAGTGAATTCCAGAACAAGTTTGATGTGCTAAATGATCCAGATGAAATTATTATTGATCTCAAAGAGTCAAGGGTTGTTGACCATTCCGCAATCGAGGCACTAAATAAGATTACTGAGCGCTACGCCAAGGTTGGCAAAAAAGTTCATCTGCGACATCTGAGTGAAGATTGCCAGGTACTTGTGGACAATGCATCTGCCATAATTGACGTTAACCACTGGGAAGATCCGCACTATAAGGTTCCCTCGGATATTTTGGGATGAGGTTGCGATTTTGTTTGCTTGAGGGGTTTTCAATTTTGTTCTTAGCAGTCGGATTGCTGGGAATCACAGCTGCATTGTTCCTGAGAAAAGAACTGACGTTTATTTGTTAGCAACCTTTCCGGGAATGAACAGTCTCAGAATTTTTTCTTTCAGGATTGAACAATTGAATAATTATTTAGAAAACATTATAGCATATAGGAAGTTAACATTATTGGGTGCTATATTTATGGTCTATTATTGTTCAAAATGTAATGAAGATATCACATCTGCTGAATACAAATATTCAATAGAAAAATATGGATCTGCGCTTTGTAGAAAAGATCAAAAAGGCTTTTCTGTTGCTGCCGATGACACAGTAGTCCGAGAAAAAGATACTGAGAGTCTTACTTCTCTACCAAACAATGGTTCTAATGGCCTGTCTAAGAAAGATAGTACTTTTGTAGAGAATATGATAAAAGGGAGAATTGCCGAAACTCTAATTGAAGAGCTTTTCTTACAACTGAATTATTCTGTTTTTAGGTATGGTATGGAAAATACGATACCGGGTGTAATGAAACTTCTTAAAGGTGTGCGCAGTGATGTTGCAACCAACATAAGAAGAATGCCAGATTTTGTTGTTCAAAATCCTAATACAGGTGTAGTTTCATTCATTGAAGTTAAATTTAGGAAGAGTGAGACATTTACTTTTAAGGATCTAGGTGAAGATTATCCTTATGAAAATTGCTATTTTATTGTTGTATCAAAAAAACACATAAAATGCGTATCTTATCAGGAATTAAAAGAGGGTAAAGAAGTTAGTCCCACGTCAAGAAACTATTTGGGAAATAGAAAAGAGTTTGAATTGGATAGAGAAGTAATAATCCAGTTCTGTGAGTTCGCTCTTAAATTCTTTGAAACGGTTTAAGCCCTTTAAGAATTCCCCAAGCAATCTATAATACCATTGAAACCAGACTTCAATGCATGAAACATCGTTGTGAGTGGGCAAATACAAACTATCTTGAAATCGAGTATCATGACAAGCAGTGGGGAAAACCTGTGCATGATGACAAAGTCCTCTTCGAATTCCTGTTACTGGAAGGTGCACAGGCAGGTTTAAGCTGGGATACTATTTTGAAAAGAAGAGAAGGTTATAGAAACGCCTTTGATGACTTTGATTTCTACAAAGTTGCAGTCTATGATGATGAAAAAATCGAGGAATTGATGCAGGATAGCGACATCATACGCAACAGAAGAAAGATCTTGTCTTCGAGAACGAATGCAAGGGCATTTATTGATATTGTGGATGAATTCGGATCTTTTGACAAGTACATATGGGGTTTTGTTGATTACAAACCCATACAGAACTCTTTCAAATCCATGAGTGACCTTCCTGCAACAACTGAGTTATCGGAAAAGATAAGTAAGGATTTAAAGAAAAGAGAATTTTCGTTTGTGGGGCCAACTATTGTTTATGCATTCATGCAGGCGGTTGGAATGGTTAATGATCATGAGATTGGGTGCTTCAGGCATGAAGAATGTAAAAAGCTGGCTGGGAATAAATGAAGATTTAATCTAATACCTCACGATTTCTTCATTCCCCTTTGTTCCTTATATCCAAAAAGAAACTTTTCCTCTGTAGAATCTCTACAGAGCCTATTTTTAATATTTACTTTGGAATTGGCTGATCGGGCGTGACACCGTAGTATTCAGTTCTTGCTTTACCCCATGGACAACCATTTGGGCCCATTATCTTCAATTCGAGGTTCTGCAGTGATTTACAAATGCTGTTCCCAGCGCGTGCCCCTTTGCAGATGATGCAATATTTTTCACAAAATACTGGAGCCTTTTTTTGTTCTGCCATCTGTTGTATCCTCTGTTGTTAATTGTTGAACTCACTAAAATAAAGAAAATCAGATGTGTCCAGTTACTGGACCCTCGCCTGAATTTCCTTTGCAAACTCTTTTGCTTTCTGAACACTGGCTTCATCAGGCTTCTCTTTTGCGACTGCTGCCATCTCAGCAAATGCTTTCATCTCAGGATCATCGGACTTTTCGAGCATGTCAAGAACTGGTTGTGCAACTTTACCCTGACAGTCAAATGTACCAAGTATATTGCCATTGGCTGCGATATCCGTTATTGATCCTGTCCATGATTTAATAGCTTCAAAGCCTTCAGGAACACCATGTGTCATGAAGAATGCTATATCCTTACCAGTCACATTTTCTGAAACAAATTTTGAAACATTTGGTGGAATGTTGAATTGAAGTACCGGGAAGCCTACAAATACAAGGTCGTAGCCTTCAAGGTTGCTTATATCATTAATGTCTTTGATATCCTTTTCACCAGCAATTTCATCATAAATTGCTTCTGCTATTTTCTGTGTGTTTCCTGTCTGTGTCATGTATGTTACTAATGTCTTCATGAAATCCCACCTTATAATTGATACAAAGAATTGGATCTACAAACTTATAAACAAAAGGGTTTGCAAAATATACAACAATTATATTTGTACAGAAAAATGTAGTAACGAAATAATCCAAAAAAAGTAGATGTTTATAGTTTTAGGAACTTTTACCATTCTATGAGTCAGGGAAATGCCAGAGCAAACATCAAGATTGGACTTAGTGTTGGAATTGTTTTAAAGAATGATCAACGC
>CAZHNA010000113.1:0-5460 GCA_964532775.1 uncultured Methanosarcinales archaeon | reverse complement strand
TAACTGATTATGGTACAAATGCCGAGATGGCACTAAAAATTGGTGACAAGATCATAACAGGTAGTGCTGCTGCAGGTCCTGCTATAGAGGGTCAAGGTATCAGTTGTGGTATGCTTGCCAGCCCAGGTGCGATATCTGATGTTAATGTAGAAGGTGATTACTGGAGGATAACGATTCTTGATGAGACTATGATGCCACAAAAAGCTCATCTCATAGATCCTATTTCTGGTGATATTAAAGAAGAATCTGACTTTATGGCAAAAGGTGTTACGGGTACGGGTGTCATTGCCGCTCTTGCCGTAGCTCTTAAGAGTGGTATAGTTAAAAAAATCCCGGAACTTCCAAACGGGAAACTTATTCTCGGAAAGGATGTTTTGATCACTTCCAAGGATGTGGAGGAAGCCGGGAAAGCGATTGGTGCGATTCGTGCAGCTCATCTGGCACTGCTTGTTGAGTCAGGTGTCGCTTATAAAGATCTTGATTTCATGTACATGTCAGGGGCCACTGGAGCTTATGTTGATGCAGACAAAGCACGAGAACTTGGTTCTTGCCCAAATTTTGCAAAGAACATTGTGCAATTTGGAAATACTTCGATAGCTCTTGCAAAGGAACTTGTAATTGATGAATCAAAGCTTGATGAGATAATAGAGATTGCTCAAAAGGTAAAGGCTGATCACCTAATGATGGCTACAAGTGATACGTTTTCCAAATTCTATATGTGTGAACTTTCTTACTGGACACAGGGCATGCCTATGGAAACCTATAACCAGATGCTTGAAATGTATGGTCTCCCAACATTGCCGGAAATCTGTGAATCTGTTGTTATAGAAAAGCGAGTTTCAAAGGACATTGATGATGTTGGCTCAGGCGGTCTCCAGATTCTTGATGACATTGGTATTACTATAGAAGAGAAAGCTCCGGACTGCATACTCTGCCATAAGTGTGAAGCAGATTGTCCCGAAGATGCAATTGAGATTGTGGAGAAAGACGGTGTCAGATATGCTAACTATAATAGTGAAAGGTGTCTCGGAACCAGCTGCCATAGATGTGTTGCAATTTGTCCGGTAAACGCTATCCACTATGTGAAAATAAACATTAAGTAAAAAGAAGATCATTTTATGGTCTGAATTATGCCACTCTTTGGTGCGGGATGTTTCTCATACGTGTGTCCCTTTCCAAAGGGGTTGGCATTTTCCATTGTGTTGCGGCAATTCTGTTGAATGGCGCATTTTCAATAATCTCTATTATTTAAAGTTTTGGCATATTGACGTTTGTGAAAGGATATTACTTCTTTTAAAAGGTGATTTTTTTGAGACAGTTGTTTTTACAACACAATTTGTGTGGTTAATCATTGTACATGTGTGCCATAGAGGACAATGAGCAACTTGTCTTGATCTATCCTGCCCGTTTGAGATCTCCTCTGTACATGTTGTCTCAAGACGCTGTTTATTGGTTGGATTTTTAGGTTTGGTAATTTTCATGTTTCTCAAATGAAGTTGTTTTTCTCATCTAGTTAGCTATCACAATGGGATAATTTTATCATTTTTGTCCTTTTTGTGTCATTTAATACATGTATTCTCATCACGATCTCCTCGACAAATATATATAGTGGTAACCAAAACAAGATATTGATTGCTTGCAATAAAGGTGGAACTTACAACTAGACAAGTTTGGCAATTTCAAGTTTGTTACACTTATGAGGAGGTTGTAAGTCTGTTAATGGGTCTCAATATTTCGTGATTGAAATTAATTGTCGTCCCTTTTGCAAATTGCCGACATGTTCCCGGATGGTGTCCGTTTTGGTACGCTTCCGGATTCGTGTAATGGTTCCGCCTTTGTTACACACTAAAAATTAGGAGCGAAAGGAAAATGAAAGAACACTACTATCCAGCACAGTCTCCTTTGGAAGGAGTTGAGTTCAACTTGTTCTCACAGGATGACTTAAGAGCTATCCACTATGCAACACTCCAGGTTTTCCAGAACCCGGGTATACAGGTTTCCGATGCAGAAGCAAGGGAAATCTTCAAGAAAGCTGGCTGTGAAGTTGATGAGAAAACGATGGCCGTCAAGATCCCGGAATTTGTTGTCAAAAGGGCACTTCAGGATGCACCATCGAGGTTTGTCCTATGGGGCCGTGATAAGAAGAACAATGTTCCACAGGAGCACATGGGTAAGGTATACTGGACATGTTTCGGTACCGGTGTCAAGATGTGCAACTACGATGGAAATAACAAGTACACGACAATTGATTCAGTTGAAGCAGATGTTGCTAGCACCGCAAAACTTTGTGACTGGGCAGACAATATTGACTACTATTCCCTCGCTGTTTCTGCAAGGGACTGGGCAGGCAAGGGTGCTCAGGATGTCCACGAGACATTTACACCAATAACCAACACTTCAAAACACTTCCACCACATTGACCCTGTTGGGGACAGCGTCCCATACTACAAGGAAATGATCGATGCTTACTATGGTGGCGATGACGAAGAAGCCCGCAAGAAACCTATTTTCTCTATGCTTCTCTGTCCAACCAGCCCACTTGAGCTTAGTGTCAATGCATGTCAGGTCATTATTCACGGTGCTCGCTTTAACATACCCACTAATGTCTTGAGTATGGCAATGTCCGGTGGTTCATCCCCTGTATTCCGTGCAGGTACTCTCGTTACACACAACGCAGAGGTTCTCGCAGGTATTATACTTTCACAGTTGACAGTTCCAGGGGCTCCTGTATGGTATGGTAGCTCAACCACCACCTTCGACCTGAAGAGGGGTACTGCACCTGTAGGTGCACCTGAACTCGGTTTGATCAGTGCAGCAGCAGCAAAGTTGGGTCAGTATTATAATTTGCCATCATATGTAGCAGGTACTTAGTCTGATTCAAAGGTACCTGATGGACAGGCAGGCCACGAGAAAACCATGACTACCTTGCCTCAGGCATTTGCCGGAGCAAACACCATTTATGGTGCAGGTATGCTTGAACTCGGTATGACCTTCTCTCTTGAACAGCTCGTTTTCGACAACGATATGATTGAGATGACCAAGTCCGCAATGCAAGGTATTCCGGTCAACGAACTCACCCTCGGTGTTGAGTCTATCCAGAAGGTTGGTATAGGCAATAACTTCCTTGCCCACAAAGAGACAAGGGATTATATCGAAGTAGTTTCTGATCCAAAACTCATCGACAGGGACATGTTTGGTGACTGGCAAGCTGCAGGTTCCAAAGACATGGCAACTATTGCACATGAAGTAGTTGTTGACGTACTTAAGAACCATGAAGTTACGCCAATTGATGCTGACATCGTGAAAGATATGAAGGCTGTAATGGACAAGGCTGACGAAGCAGTCAGAGCTTCAATGTAAATTCATCAAATAAGGAGTTCTAAAAATGACTACTCAGGAAGAATTAAACGAGAACGGAAAAGCTGCAGTTATGGATTTCGATCCAGACACTGTTGTTGAAGTTGCAGAAGAGTGTATTTCCGCAAATCTTGATATTGTATCACTCATTCAGGACGGCTACACTATCGGTATGAACGAAATCGGTGACCAGTTTGAGCAGGGAACCCTTTTCTTGCCTCATGTTATCGCTGCATCCGAAGCAATGAGTGCAGGTGTCGAAATATTGACCCCTGAACTCGAGAAACTTGGAAAAGAGACTGAAAACAAGGGTACAATTGCAATCGGTACTATCGAAGGTGACATTCACACCATCGGTAAGGACATTGTTGCAACCATGCTCAAGATTGCAGGTTTCAAAATTGTCGACCTCGGTAGGGATGTTACAATTGGTGAATATGTGCAGGCTGTCAAAGACGGTTGTGACATTATCGGATCCTCTGCATTGATGACCACAACCATGGTTCTCCAGGCACAGATCGAAGAACAGCTTAAGGAAGCTGGTCTCCGTGACAAGGTTCTGACCATGGTCGGCGGCGCACCTGTTACACAGGATTGGGCAGAAAAGATCGGTGCTGATCTCTATGCTGAGAACTCTGCAGATGCAATCATAAAATGCAAAGCTGCACTCGAGTGAGTTCGTTTTACGTGATGTATCCTTTCGGGGATACATCACCCATTTCATTATTTCTTTTGGTTGTCGTTACAACTCGGAAATGATGGTTTATTATGCCTCTAAATATCTATACAACATCTCTAGAAATAATATTTGTTTTATCTATAAATACTTATAAATGAGGAAATGAATAGGAGGAGGATTTTTTTTGGATGTTCAAGAATTAAGAAAATTAGAACTTAAGAGGAAAGTTAACAAAGGTTATATGTGGGCTCTCTTCTGTGCAATCCTATGGGGTCTCTGGTATATCCCAGGCACAATCATTTGGGCAATACCCCCATTTGATGCAATGTGGCTCGAAATCGCATTAGACGACTACTCAAATGCCTCTGCAGCTACTGTGGTTACAGCTTTACTGATTTCAGCTTTCAATGCACTAACTGTTATTATTGCATTGCTTGTCTGGAATGGTGTGCTTGGGAAATTCGGCGAAATGAAAAGAACTCTCATGGCATTCAATCCATGCAGCAAATGGTTCTTTGCAGCTTCAATCTTTGGTGGACCTATCGCTATTCTGGGTTCATTTATTGCAATAGGTTTTGTTGGTCCTGCTTTTGGAGCAGTTGCAGCATTGTTGTATCCAGTTACAGGTTCAATTCTCGCTTACCTCTGGTATGGTGAGAAAATCAGTAAGAGAGCAGCATTCGGTATCTTTGTCATCATGATTGGTGGTATCACTATCTTCGTTGGTGGCGCACTTACAGAACTTAACGCAGGTAGTATTGCCTGGGTAGGTTAGATTGGTGGTCTTATGGCTGCTGTAGGTTGGGGAATTGAAGGTGCAATTGCAGGTAAAGGTCTGGATATTGCAGAACCTGATGTAGGTATTACACTCAGGTTCCTTGGAGAAAACCTCATCTACTGGGTAATTCTCATACCAATTGCAGCATTCATGGGTTATCCAATACTTTCCTATGCAATCGCAGCTATCAACCCACTGTCACTCCTGATCCTTGCTTTCGCAGGTATCACTTTCGGGTTCTGTTATGTTTCCTGGTACAAGTCTTTCCCACTCATTGGTGTAGGACGTGGACAGGGTGTAGCAAACCTATACGGTCTTTGTGCTGTGATCTTTATCTACCTGTTCTTCGGCAGCGTACCTGCATGGACAATCTGGGTAGGAGCAGCATTCTGTATTGCCGGTAGTTTCATCATGTTCTTTGAAGAAGCTGGTGAAATCGAATCTCTGAGAGGTGACTAAAATGGCTGGAGATCAACCAATTAAGTTCAGGATCCTTGAATTGTTCCTTGATGAACAGGAACACTGGCACAGCGAGATTGTAAAGTCAATCCAAGATGAATACAATATGCAGGGCAATTTCCAGAGGGATTCAATCAACTTTGATATCCTTGAACTGGCTTCCGGCGGTATGCTGAAATCAGTTGAA
>CAZHNA010000112.1:0-5488 GCA_964532775.1 uncultured Methanosarcinales archaeon | reverse complement strand
GAAAATTGTAGAACCACCCCACGCTTCCAATTCAAGTGAAGCATGGAAGAATGGATAAAGACAGTCATGTCCATAAGTTTTCTGCATTTTCAGTTGCGCTTCTGCCACATATTCTCCTTTTGAAAAATACTTTTTGGGATGCATCCCAAGTAGCTTTGCCCCATGACCTGTAAGAAGCAAGAAATACGGAACCCTGTCTGGCTCCTCATGCCCAAGAGTTGTCAATACCCTTTCCATAGGTGTCATTTCTTCACTCATCACTGTCCCTCCACATATTTCTCAACAATTGCAAGAACCTCGCCCGCTGTCCGGGCCATTATATCAGCCCCTACATCTGTTTCAAGTTGAGCATCAAAGAGGAAAGGAGCACCACCCACAATTAACATAACATCAAGATTATTTTCATCAAGACTCTTTTTGAGTTCACCTACTTTAAGTGCAAAATTGAACATCAGGGTGGATGCTAAAAGGATATCAACATCATCTTCACCAACTTTTTTTACAACATCTTCAACCTGCATGCCACCATAATCTAGTACTGAATAGCCGATAGATTTGAGCACTGAAACAACAATTTTTTTTCCCAACATATGGAAATCGCCAAGGGTAGTAATTGCGATTCGAGGCGATGTTAACCGTTCCGGGCTCTCGGGTGGCAAAATTTTATCCACAAGTTGCTCTGTGATCTTGCCTGCCATATATTCTTGTGAAAGAGCTATTTCGCCCGAATCCCATGCAGACCCTATTCGCTGGAGTGCTGGCGAAACAATGCTATCAATTGCATAAAGAGAAGAAGAGGATTTTGCTTTTTCAAAAAGAATTTCTTCTGCACGAACACGATCCAGATCTAAAAGTGCTTTTTCAAAATTCAGTGATTCGATAGATGAATCTTGTATTTTATCACCTATAGAGTATTTCACAAATAAAATTAGATTCAGTAATATATTAATGTTCTCTTAATAACACTTAAGGAAAAAAACCCATCTTCCTTCCTTTTTATTCTTATGAGGTCTAAGCGAGCAAATACATAATTGATTGTGACTTTACACTAATTAGTAAATTTTACATTGATATTTAGTCGTTTGAAACATGCAATGAAATGCAACAAATAGAAATACCCGGCAGATCATTAAGTTGTAAGCTACACAGCCAAAAATACAGGAGAAAACATATGCAAAACCCTGCCGGACAACGACCTGAAATAAGTGACACTGCCTGGATTTCCGACAAAGCAATAATTATTGGCAACGTGCATATAGGAAATGAAGTTTTCGTCGGACCAAATGCTGTAATACGTGCGGACGAACCTGAAGCTTCTATCAGGATTGAGGATAATTGTAATGTTCAGGACAACGTTTCAATACACGGAATTACGGGTTCTGAAGTTGTTATTGGAGAAAAAACATCTCTGGCACACGGATGCATTGTCCATGGACCCTGCACAATCGGAAAGGGCTGCTTTGTTGGGTTTGGTGCAGTCGTCTTTGATTGTGTACTTGGTGATGATGTTGTAGTATTACATAACGCCACAGTACATGGAGTAACAGTTGAACCGAGCAGAAGTGTACCCATTGGCTGCGCCATCGTTAATGAAAAACAGGCAGCGGATTTACCTGAACTTAGTCCTGAATTGGTTGAATTCAAGCAAAACGTTATTGAGGCAAATCTTGGACTTGTGGAAGGATACCGGAATTCTGGACACTAAGATGCAGGATAGATAATATCAGAAAGTTGTAAGAATCACTAGTAACCCGGTTCTCTTTCATTTGAACCAGGCTTTAACTTCATCCACTGAAGGAATTTTGCCTGCAACTTTCACGTCGCCATCAACAACCACTCCCGGAGTGATCATTACACCGTAATCCATGATTTTGTTGATGTCGTCAACTTTCACAATCTCAGCATCCACTCCGGCTTCAAAAACTGCCCTTTCAACAATTTCTTTTACCTTTTTGCATTTTGCACATCCAGTTCCAAGTATTTCGATTTTCAAATTTATTCCTCCGATTTTAGACTATCACCGGGACGTTTTGTATAATTCGTGTTCCCTGTTTTCAGTATTGTGATCAATTCTTCAGGCTAAGGCATCTTTTTGGATATTTGTGATGCAACCGTTTCAACGTCATTGCTAACTTTGATGAATTCAATCCCAAAAGTCTCTGCATCCAGTAAGATACAACTTGCCTCAGGATCACCATTTTGAGGTTGTCCAACTGAACCCACATTGATTATTCGTAAATCATTCATTTGTTTTTCAAAGGGAATGTGCATATGACCCACCAAAAGCAAATCCTGCAATCGATGCAACCAGAACAACTAGAAATATGTATGTGAGTCCTTTCTGAATACCCATTATTCGACTGATAACGATCATATTTGGGAGACTTAGAGCCGGACCCGCAAGAAGCATGGCAAGGGCTGGACCTCGTCCCATACCAAGTTCTGTAAGTGCACCAATAATCGGAACTTCCGTAAGGGTTGAGAAATACATCAATGCAGCAGCAACTGAAGCTACGAGATTGGAGGAAAACGATTCACCACCTACTGCTGAAGCAACAAGTTCTGCCGGAAGGAGTTCAACAATAATCCCTGCAGCAAAAACACCTATAAGAAGAAGTGGGGTAATTTGTTTTACAAGGAACCATGTCTCAGACATCCAACTTTCAAGTTCTTCCCTTGAAAACCATTTGAAAGACATGTATGTTGTTAGAAATATCAGTGGAACTTCAGCTATTGCCAACAATAGCCATCCATGAATGAATTCAGGAAGTATAAGGATAGCAAGGAGCAACAAGAAGAGATACACACTATGATTGTGCTTTTCTTCCCCGAAAGCTTGTATTCCATCCCTTTTCGATGATTGTCTTTCAAAAATTGCGGCCATTGTAATTCCTATGGCCACAGAAAAAGATATTGCGACCACAGCTCGTGCAACGCCCAGATCATAGCCCAATATTTTTGCAGTATAGACTATTGCCAGAATGTTGATTGCAGGCGCTGCAAACAGAAAAGTAGTTGCAGGACCAATTCCTGCGCCTCTACGGAAAATACCGGCAAACAGAGGAAGCACAGTACAGCTGCAAACTGCGAGCATACATCCTGATATCGCAGCTACTGGATAAGAGATATATTTTGGAGTTTCGCTCCCAAAAAAACTGAGCACAGATTCTTTTGAAAATAGGGAGGCTATGGCACCTGCAAGGAAAAAAGCAGGAATCAGACACAAAAGCACATGCAGTGCAAGATACTCCTGAAGTGCTCCAAAGCCTACGTTTATGAGATCAAACAAGTATTGATATGACATTTTTTATACACCGCTATTTCAAGAATAATTGAAATGCCCGTATATAAGGCTTGCTATTTCAACTAAATTTGAAACTTGGTGATCAAAGACTTTCAAAATACTGGCCTGTAAAGTGTTGTGTTGATCCGGATGAAGTAGTTGTAGCTACCCGTTCTAAAGCCTCACGATACGTGGTCACTAGATTTGCAACTTTTTTCTGGCCATCGTTGCCAAGCTCAAGACGTATCACAGATATACCGGAATCCTGTAAATCACGCAATTTGCCTGACATGTTGATTACCCGGGAATCATATAACAAAGTCCTCTCACCCCATCTTTTGATAGGGAATCGTTCGCCTTTCTTGTCAATAAGATATGCAGAAACACCGTTGTGGAAAATATTTTTCTCTTCAAGGGGTGCCAGAAGATCATGTTCTGTAATAAACATGAGTTCCCTTCCATAAGCTACGGATTCAAGCTGAACTTTATCATGATCAACTCCCGTAGCAAGTTCCTGTATTTCTACAATTGAAAGTTCCGGAGAAACACTAACTCTAAAAGCACCATTTTCTGACAAAGACATTACTGAAAGTGAATTAAATGTATTGAGGGATTTGGCAGCAACAAATGGCAAACCCAGATCATCTGCAAGTTTCATAGAGCCAATGTCAAAACACTCGACACTTAATCCGTATTTCTTTGCCTCTGAAAGCAACGGAACAAGAGACTCTTGTTCAGAATCATGTATTATTGGAGGAAGAGAAAGCACTATTTCCGGATTCTTTTCTTTTGAATCCAGAAGTTTTCCGGAATCATAATCCCGGATTTCAGAAAGAAGAGATATTGGAGCATAGATTATATCGGCGCCGTTCTCAATCGCTGCCCGGAGACTATCAATGTTCCCCACTTCTACTGCAAGCAATAGGGAATCAGCCTCATATGAATCAGACTTTTTGTTATCAAATATAGGATATTGAGCTTCCCTGAGGAAAGTAGAAAGTTTCTTTTCGAGAAGTTCGTCAAGAGCATCACGACGTGCCTGAGTCAATACACCAAGAGGGATGAAAATATTTTCATCAGCATTTATTTTGGTGTCTGAAATTACATACGGAGTATCTCCCAACCTCTCCATAATCGAAGAAATCTGTTCAATTCCAGTAGGAGCTTTTCGTGATGGCTGAACAACATATTCCGCAATATGTTCAACCTGTGAATTTCCATCTGATACCGAAACTGTGAGCTGCTTGTCAAGATATGCGTCTACAACAATATCCACAGACGGTTTTGGAAGTGGTAATGAATGAAGTTGTTTTAGAAGAGATGAATCAGTTGTAATGTAGACTTTATCGCCTTTCTCAACTGCTTTTCCGGTTCTGGGACTAATAAGAATGGAAACTGTATCCCCCTGTTTAGCCTCCGAAATTTCCGTAGCACCTTTAAGAATTGCTTCTATTGAGGAACCAAGCATACGATGTTTTGTAAGGATACTAATTCCATCCCCCATTTTCAGATCGTTCTCAAGTGCAATTTTGAGGGATGCTGAAGTATCTGTGAAAACTAAATTTTGTACAGTCCCGAGAAGCACTCCATGACTGGAACTATATGCAGGATTTGTGACTTCATGATCATCTAAGACAAAACCTTTTGTAAATCCACGATAGAAGAGCCTACCGAGTTCTTCTTCTTTCTGTTTCACCCAGGCATCATCGAGAGTTTCGCCGTTACAAACCTTTTGTGCAGCTTCTCTATATGCACTTGAGGTGGCGGTTACATATCCAGATCTTTTCATCCTGCCTTCTATTTTGAGACTGCAAACACCGGCTTTGACGATATCATCAATTTCCCCAAGGGTGCATAGCTCGGCACAGCTTATAGGATAATTACCCTCTATTTCAGAATTACATTTTTTGCCGTCTACAACTAAATCAAATTTCCATCGACATGGCTGAGCACATGCACCACGATTGGCACTTCTTCCTGTTGTAAAACTGCTAAAGAGGCACTGTCCTGAATAAGAATAGCATAATGCACCGTGTACAAAGATCTCAATCCCAATATTTGAATTATGAACAAGGGACTCCAATTCAAATGTACTAAGTTCCCTTGCAACAATTGCTCTCTCTACACCCATTTTTTCAAGGAACTTGACACCAGCTGTATTGTGAACAGTCATCTGAGTACTGGCATGGATAGGAAGATCTGGAT
>CAZHNA010000111.1:0-5568 GCA_964532775.1 uncultured Methanosarcinales archaeon | reverse complement strand
TAATGCTCTTATTCCGGCACTTCTATCCATGCATAGGGAACTTGATTCTAAAGCGAAAGAATATATGGAACTTGTCAAACCCGGAAGAACCCACCTTCAGGATGCAATTCCGGTTACACTTGGGCAGGAATTCAGTGGGTATTCACGAATGCTGGAACTTGGTTTCCAGCGGCTTCAAAGAGCAATGCTTGACCTGAAAGAACTCAATATGGGGGGCACGGCTGTTGGAACCGGACTAAATACACCCCCCGAGTTTAGTGGTTTTGCAATTCGTGAAATGAATATTATTACCGGAATTGATTTCAGGCTTGCAGAAAATGCTTTTGAGGCCACGCAAGGAGCAGGAGCAATCCTGAACGCTTCATTTGCTCTCAAAGATATAGCAGTTAGTCTCATCAAAATTGCCAACGACCTGAGACTTCTCTCAAGCGGTCCTAGAACAGGTATCGGAGAAATCGTACTTCCTGCTGTCCAGCCGGGATCATCTATCATGCCGGGAAAAGTCAATCCTGTAATGGCTGAAATGATGAATATGGTCTGTTTTCAGGTACTCGGCAATGATACAACCATAACTATGGCAGCACAGGGTGGCCAATTTGAATTAAACGTATTCACACCAGTTCTTGCTCACAATCTTCTTAATTCCATCACTATCCTTACAGGCGGCATTGAGTGTTTCACTGAACGTTGTCTCAAAGGTATCACGGTAAACGTTGAACATTGTGCTGAACTTGCAGAATCAAGCCTTGCCCTTGGAACATCTCTTGCTCCAAAAATTGGCTATGAGAAAGCGGCTGAAATTACCTACGAGGCACACAAGAAGAATACCAATGTACGTGAAGTGGTGGAAAATTCAGAACTGGACATTACTAAGGAAGAAGCCGATGATTTACTTGATCCACTCAAAATGACGGGGGCAAAGAAATGATAGATCATGAAATAATCGTAATCGGAGGAGGATTGGCAGGGCTCAGGGCTGCCCTTAAAGCTAAGAAACTGGGAGCCGACGTAGCCATCATTTCAAAAGTGCCACCCATACGCAGCCACTCTGTAGCAGCTCAGGGAGGAATTAACGCCTCAATTGGTTCTGATGACAGTTGGGAAAGCCATGCCTATGATACAGTGAAAGGAAGTGACTACCTTGCAGATCAGGATACAGTTGAGATCCTATGCAAGGAAGCTCCTGAAAGGGTCTATGAAATGGAAAACTGGGGAGTACTATTCTCCCGTACAGAAGACGGGAAAATTGCCCAGCGTCCATTTGGAGGGGCAGGATTTCCGAGAACATGTTATGCAGGAGATAAGACCGGACATAATTTACTCCATACTCTTTACGAACAAGTCCTGAGAGCCGGGATTAAAATTTACAATGAATGGATGGTAACTAATCTTGCTGTTGAGGACGGCAATTGTACCGGATTTGTAGCAATAAACCTTCTTGACTCAAAGCTGGAAGCATTCCGGGCAAAAGCAACAATTCTTGCCACAGGCGGCTATGGAAGAATCTACCAGCGATCCACTAACTCAATTATCAACACAGGTTTTGGAATTAGTCTTGCTTACAGGGCAGGAGTTCCAATGCAAGATATGGAATTTGTACAGTTCCATCCCACAACTCTCTGGGGTACAAACATCCTCATAACAGAAGGTGTTCGCGGGGAAGGGGGCTACCTTTACAACAAAGATCATGAGAGATTCATGGAAAGGTATGCTCCAAATTCCATGGAATTGGCACCCAGAGACATTGTTGCCCGCTCAATCCAAACAGAAATTGATGAGGGACGTGGCTTTCCGGGAGGCTTTGTTCATATGGACATCACACATCTAGACAAAAATCTTATTAATGACAGATTAAGCGGTATCCGGCAGATATGCATTGATTTTGCAGGCGTTGATCCTGTGAAAGAACCAATTCCGGTGCAACCCGGGCATCATTACTCAATGGGCGGCATCCCTTCCGGCAAGGATGGATTAACCCCAATGAATGGGCTTTATGCTGTTGGAGAATGTGCCTGCATAAGTGTCCACGGAGCAAACCGACTTGGAGGTAATTCCCTGCTTGACACTGTTGTTTTTGGAAAAAGAGCTGGCGAACATGCTGCAAACGATGTAGTGAAAAAGGAAATGCCTGCACCTGATAGCCTCAATACAGCTCTTGAGAAGAAAAAAGCAGATCTTGAGTCTCTTATGGGAGAAAGCGGGGAAAGCTTTGCTGACGTCAAGAATGAACTTCGGGAAAACATGCAAAAATATGTTGGCGTTTACAGGAACAAGGATGACTTGAAAATCGGACTTGATAAGATAAAGGAACTTGAAGAACGCGGCAAGAATATCCGAGTGAAAAGCAAAGTCAAAACTTTCAACCTCGAATTGATGAATGTCATTGAGTTGAAAGGCATGCTGGAACTTGCAAGAGTGATAACCGAAGGTGCTCTTGTTAGAGAAGAAAGCCGGGGTGCCCACTACCGAACAGACTTCCTTGAGAGGGATGATGAAAACTGGTTCAAGCACACTCTTGCGTACAATACACCAGAAGGTCCAAGACTGGAATACAAAGAAGTGAATATTACCCAATTCCAGCCAAAGAGGAGGGAGTACTAATGGTTACACTCAAGATCAGAAGGCAGGATGAAGACAGAGTGTGGTACGATACATTTGATGTTGAGGAAACACCCGGTATGACTGTGCTGGAAGCCCTCTTCTATATTCAGGAACACTTTGACGGAAGTCTTTGTTTCAGGTATGCATGCAGGGGAGCTGTATGTGGAAGCTGTGCCATGCTGATTAACAAAGTGCCTCGTCTTGCCTGCAGAACACAGGTGAATTTGGCACAAAAGGAAGCTAGTAATGAAGGTTCTGATGACATTCTGGTTTCTTCTCGTGCCTCAGAGGAAAGCGCAGGTGAAATTTTGGTTGAACCTCTTCCTAATCTGGGAGTAATAAGGGATCTCATTGTAGACATGGATTACTTCTACAGCCTTGTAGATTCCATCAAACCCTGGATTACATCACCTGACGAGCATCCGGAAGGTGGCAATCTCATGGATCCCGAATTGAGGGATAAAATCGAAAAATATACCAACTGTATCCTTTGTGCTTGTTGTCATGGTGTCTGCCCAGCTGCTGAAAGAGATAAAACATATCTCAGTCCTGCAACCCTTGCAAAAGCATGGAGAATGCACCTAGATCCAAGGGAAAATGACGACAGCAGGGAAGAAAGACTTGATTTCGTAGACTCAAAGTCGGGAGTTTGGGGCTGTGATCTCGTATACAGGTGTGTTGCAATCTGTCCCAAGAAAGTACCACCAACTCTTGGAATCAAGGCTATGCGAGATATTATCTCAGAAAATAAAGGCGAAAATAGCTAATTTTAAAAGATTTGGAAGAGAGTTTTACTCCCTCCTCTTTACAATCCACAAAACCGTGAGCAATCCAATTACTCCAAAGATTGCTTCAAAGCCGGGTTGTGCAACTGTTTCCGGCCGGTTAACTACTGCATCGAAAAGTTCCTCGGAATTATCAAGATATTCCTTCACCCTCTCCATATTGTGAATCCCGTGGCTTCCATCAGATTCAACCGCTGTCATGTAAAACAAAGCATTGTTGTAATCTTCCATAGCTGCATCATAGCCAGCAGTTCCATTCAGGTCTTCCAACGAAATTGTTGCATTTGTTTTCAGAGTCTCAAGATTATCAAGCCTTTCTGAAATGATTTCCTGTTTTGCTTCCACAACTACGATGAATCCTTCCTGATGACAATCATAACATCCGTTGGAAGATTCTGAACTGAAGAGTAGCTCCGGGTTGAAATCAAATGTGTGACCTGTTATGGCAGCTTCATGAGTCGTATCATTGTATTCCCGGGCAGCCATGTGGCAATCGGAACATCCGATGTCGCCGGGATGAAGACCAGTATCATATATGGAACCATTAAACATCTCCCACTGTGGATGTCGAACTACAGGTGTCATGCCATCCGCCGTAGCATGTTCTGAATTATGACAGTTTCCACACTGCTGAGCATCATCTTCAATCCGGTAATCCGCAGAATGGGGTTCATGGCATGCAACACAGGTAATACGCCACTCGGAAACTTCAGAAGCTTCAGGAACTTCATCAAGGTTTAATCCGAATACTTCTAGGTCTGCGAGATTTGGAATTGCACCATCAGTAGCTTTACAGGATACACATTCGTTATCCATTCCGAGAATGTATGGTTCTGCAATATCGGTAGGTTCGGAGTGACTTGCTGTTGTAGTCATGTTGAAACCAGCAGTATTGAATTCATCCCATTCCTCGATAACCGGATGATGTGAATCCCTGTGACAGTTTCCACACATCTCAGCAGAAAGATTTACTTCAGGAAGATGAGCAGAAGGAGTATCCAGATGAGAATCGTAGCCTGCATCTGGCGGAAGATGGCAGACCTCACAGGTCACCGGCTCAATTGTTGTCTCAACGTCTTCCCGACCCCATGTTTCTTTTATTGAAGATTCCACATGACATTCGGCACAGGAATCAATTTCTAAAACCGAACCTCCAGCAGCCTTCAAAGAATCAGCATGCGCTGAATCATTCCATATTTCGAACTGTTCGAAATGACAGCTTTTACATGTTTCAGGTTGCCATGCGACTGCAGTTGCAGTGAATACTATTAATACAGCTATTGCTATGCAAATATATTTTAGCAAATGTACTCCCCCACGGATTAAGCTATATAATAAGTTGGTTTGGCTGTTATTTAAAGCGATTGATTGGAAAACCAATTTGTTATAATTGTAGAATTAAAGGTCGGTTTTTCGCCGATATTTATTATCCCTACATGAAAGGGAAATATTTTGGAAAGAACTGATGAAGATCATTTCGGAGATTTTTCAATCTCAAAATAAAGTGGCTCATGATCAAGGCCTTCAAGCATAATTGTGCCCTGATTCTGCATTCCTGCCTTTTCTGCCACCTTGGAAGATGCTACATTTTCAGGATGTGAGTAAGCAACAATTTTGTTAAAACCGATTTCCATGAATAAGTAGTCCATGAAACAGATTGCAGCTTCTGTTGCAAGCCCCTTTCCCCAAAACTGTGGTAAAATAGTCCAGTATATCTGGTAGTGTTCCCCGGTAAAATCCGGTCCGATTCCAACTGAGCCTATGAAGCTGTTTTCATGTTTGGTGGCAACAGCCAGAGCATAAATTTGATCAGGGCTGTCATAATTGCCTATAGTACGCAACAACAATTGTCTGCTTGCAGCAAGTGTTTTTTCATCTTCTGAAAAAAGGAGGTATTTTGTTGCTTCTTCATCAGACATAAATGAATAAAAGCCATCGATATCGTCCTGAATAAATGGCCTGATAACAAGTCTTTCAGACTCCAGCTTTTCAGGAACTTTAATTTTCATAAATAGAAACTAAGTGGCTTCTATAAATTTATTTTGCCCACCTTTTGAATTTATTATCCAATAAACCATTCAATGATATTGTTTTTATATATAATAGATAATTAATTACTAAATATATTTTTATATTCAAATAGCTTATATAATGAAACAACCACATCTAGAATAATTAGGTA
>CAZHNA010000110.1:0-5694 GCA_964532775.1 uncultured Methanosarcinales archaeon | reverse complement strand
TGGAAAATTATTCTATGCTGATTCGTACGTCTGAGCTTAATATATTGACATTTTGATATCTGGTAGAATTGAGAGTAATTTCACTTCCATTGAGGGACGAATAACTTGATATCCGGGATTGAAAGTATTCTTTCCAGGCATCCGGATGTTCGGAATTCATTTTTATGTTAATGCTGCTTACATTTGTATAGTGCCTGTATTCACTGTTTGCAACGTTGATCCCAATAGTTGAAAAGCCGTTCCCACTTAATGCATCAGAATTGCCTGAAACATTAAATGCACAAACATTCAATGTATTTTCGTTTTCTGAAACTGAAAATGCAGGGGATCTTATCAGGGACTTTTGGCCCTGAGTTAACAGTATGGCTCCATTTTCAAATGTGAATTGCTGATCTATCCAGAAGTTATTTGTTGCGCGATATTCAAAATAGCCGGTACTCTGATTTAGTTGATAGGTCATGTTATTTCCGTTTGTTTCTGTGTAATTCACTGATATGTTAAACCATCCATTTTCAGGGTTATTGGATAAAGTTCCACTTGATGAGAGGGATGAAATCACAGGCAATCCTCCGTCTCCCAAAGGAATTGTAACTTTTGCAGAAGGTGAATAGCTCGGGGAAGTATTCTTTGATTCGATGTATGAATAAAGGTTAACAGTTTCTTCAATTTTCTGAAAACTTTCATGAACTTCTCTCATGTGATCAATTTCATGTTTTGCAGAAATGGAAGGTATGTAGTATGCGTTGATTACTGATACAAAAGTTGTAATCACTACAAGGATCAACATAGATGCAACAACGGTAGATACTGCTTTATTGTTTTTCCACAACAAAACTCAGGCCTCCATCTCGTATCTTGCAAGGATCGCCCTTGTATGGACAACTGATATTTCCGTGATGTTGGATACATTTGTTGTAATATGTATTTCTTCACCAAAAGTCCAGATTCCAGAGACTCTTTTTTCTTCGTATGCACTGTTGTTCTGGATTGCAATTTTTATCTCGGACATGTCAAGAGGATCTCCTCCTACATGTGAAAGAGAAAGACTTGAATTTGTGATATTTTGTTCAAATTGTATTTCAGCATATGGAATTCTCTCTTCAGGCAACAATGAATATGCTGAAACTGAGAATGTAGCCACAAGGGTAACAACAAGTGCCAATTTTAGAGATTCTCCAATCATTTCCGAAACCATTATTTCTTCCTCAGTATCCCATTGTAAATACAAATAAAACGTAAGTTAGTGTAAGAAAAACCAATGCATGTTTAAGCCCGTATAAGATCTTGCCTTCAGCCATCTGCCCTGTAATTATCCCCGAAAAGAATCCCAGTACTCCACAGGTAATAAACATGGTTGAAGTTATCTCCCCGATGTTAGCAAGTGATGCTGCGCCAACAGCAGGCAGGAATTTTGTGCTAAAAGAATAACAAACGTAAAGGAATGTTCCGAATGCAATGTAGACGGTGGAAAGATAGACAAAACCACTCTGGAATCTTTCCTTTCTAAGCGAGACAATATTTGCTGCATCTTCAGATGCGATAAGCAGGACATCCTTTGTGTTATCATTAACTTCACTTGCCTTGGCAATGAGAGTAACAGCTCTTCTGAGTGCAGGAGTTCCAATCCGATTTTCAAATTTAACAAGAGCATCTTTCATCTGGCTACCCCATTCCATATCCAGCCACATTCTCCTGATTTCACCGGACAGCAATCCAATATCGGATTTGAGGAACATCCCAATAGCTCCTTTGAGACCCATACCAATTTCATTCATCTCAGCAAGTCTCCTGAGAAAGTCCGGAATTTCCTGATCAAGTTTAGTCAGCTTTCTTGATTTGTACTCATAAGCAAGAGATACGGGTGCCAGTGCACCAATAATTGCAAGCATTACCTGCTTGTCAAATGCATATTCCGTAAATAAAAATGGCAATGGAATTACTAGAGCACTTATGAATGCTGCACGCAGGGGTTTTTGGTATATGAGCGGAAAAGGATTTTTAGCGTATTTCCAGATCTTCTTTTTTTCTTTTAGCCTTTCAAAATGCTTCAATTTTTCTTCATATTCTTGATCTTCGACTGTATCTTCCAGTTCATAATCTGAAGACCTGAGAATGATTTTGTTTACATAGGTCATTCCAAGATCTTCTTTTGGAGAAATCGCATCTATAATAAAAATAAGAGCAATAGACCCCATGGGTAGTCCCACATAGAGAGCTGTGAACAGGTAGGAACTCTGGTTCATATTCATGAGTCCTCCACTTACCAGCGTCACCAGAAGGAATATGGGTGTTGCAACAAATGCGACCACATAGACTTCGGCAATCATTTCGAGTGTCTGGAGGAACATTTCCTGCGTTTTCTTCGCATGCTCAAAATACTGATTCATTTTCACTTCGAAATATTGCTCTATATTGGACCCACTTTCAAACATTGGGATAAGGTTTTCAAGAAAATCCTGAAATTTCTCGGAAGGACTTGTTCTTGATACGTTCCTGATTGCTGTAGAGGCATCTTTTCCAAGGAGCTCTACATCCCTTACAATGTAGGCCATTTCCCTTGACACTTCACCATATATATTCTGGTTTTTGGCAAGGTCTTTGAATATTTCATAAATCGGGCTTCCTCCTTTACTCATCCCATAGCAAAATGCAGCGGCATGAGGCAGGACAATGTCTATTCTGGTTTTTCGTGACATTGCATTGAAAGAGGGGTACATGAGGTATCCCTTGAAAGTTATCAAAGCAATTACAGGGGGTAATATCAGGAAAAAGATTTGTGAATATGGGATTTTGCTCAACGTTTCCGACATTGAGTACAGGAATTCGATATCAGACAAGAGCGGAATCGAAGAGAACCGTGGGAAAAGAAACAAAACAATTGCTGCAATTAATGCTACGCCAATGCTGTTTAATACTGCATTTTTCACATATGATGTGTAGGGAACTTCCATTCGTGAAGCTTTCAGACTATCCCTGAGGTTCTGATACTTCACCGGATTTTTCCTGACATAATCGAGAACAAAATTCATCAGATCTCCCCCTTATGGAGTTTCCGGCATACTTATCATTGAAAGGTTTGCAAGTGCATTTTCACGATCTTTATAGTATACCTGAATCCATTCCATGATGCTGTCATAATCCCGGATTCCTTTCTCTATTAACATTTCAAGGAACAGTTGTCTGTGGTTTAGTTCCCGGTTTAGCTCTTCCCGGCTCCAGCCTCTTTTATGCCTTATTTGTTCAAGAACGGTTGAGAATTGGGTTCCAAATTCATCAGTGGAAGGGTTCCATTCGAATGAATTTTCAGTTTGGATTAGTTCTGTCACATCACGTACTTCAGCGACTTCAAGAACCCGGCGTTTCTCCGTACCATCCTTGTATGCGATAGTCAATATGCACATTATGTCCAATGCGGAAAACATTGGCACAGGTACATTGATCGGTGCGTTTGTGAAACGATTAATAACTTCCGAGGTTTTTCCGGCGTGGAATGTGGAACATGTAGCGTGGCCTGCATTCATTGCCTGGAATAGGATTTGGGCTTCCCGTCCTCTTACTTCACCAACAAGCAGGTATTCCGGGCGCTGTCGGAGTGCTGCACGAAGCAGGTCCTCAAGATCTATCTGGTACATTTCCATTCCCGGCATGTTTTCACGGGTTACAGTAGAGACCCAATTTTTATGCGGAAGCATGATTTCCCGTGTGTCTTCAAGTGTGACAATTCGAACGCTGAGGGGAATAAACATGCAGATAGCATTCATGGCAGAAGTCTTGCCTGTGGCAGTTCCGCCACAAAAAAGGATGCTTTTATGGTTTTCCATGCACAACCAGAAGTAAGCCATAATTTCGGATGAAAAGGTCTTCCAGGCTACAAGATCCAATGGCGTGATTGGTGTTTTCTTTATTCTTCTGATAGTGAATGAACTGCCATGTGGACTTACTTCATTGCTGTAGGTGATATTTATTCGGGAACCATCAACCATTGCAGTATCAAGAATTGGTGTGGATGTGGAGAGGTGCCTGCCACTTTGCTGGGCAATACGCATGACAAATGAGTCGAGTTTTTCATGTGAATCAAACACAATGTTTGTTTCAAGGTTGCCATAAGCTGTATGGTAAACATGGATGGGAATAGCCAACCCATTGCACCAGATATCCTCAATGTTATGATCATGCATTATTGCACTGATTTTACCATGTTCTATGAAATTACGCTTGACATAGTAGAAAATTTTCTCAAACGTTTTCGGGTCCAGTTCTGAATAGTCCTCCAGGATCATGTATGTGTTATCACGCAGGAGCTTTCCTTTATCCTCAGCAGTCATCCTGTCAATATTACTGACGTTTTTCAGTGTGAGCATATCCTCAAGAAGCATCTGGACTTCTTCAAGGAGATATTTTTCAAATTTATTGAGGGAAGGTTCAACAATCCGATAGAAGTATTTTTTATCTTCCGGATTTTCCAGTACGGAAATGAATGAATAAGGCTCATCAACCCAGTATCTTTCAGCTTCTTCCCATCCTTCAGGAGGTGAGTACTTCACAATATTTGTCTGGACCGGATGTTCTTCATACAGAATGTTTTCAGATTCGGTCTTGTTTTTTCTGATTAAGGAAGTAATTGCAGTGAGGCTGAATTTTTGATCTCCAAATAAGGAGCCAATCTTTGAGAAAAATGACTTTTTGCTGGTGCTTTTATTAACAGCTTCTTCATGATATTCAATTTCTTCATCGCGCTTCAGGAATGGGAATGCGATGGACAAATCAAGCTTGCGAGTTCCAAACAGTTGTTCGTATTTTTTAGTTCTGCCAAAATGGACGGTTGTGACAGCAATGAAGAGGAATAGTATACCTATGAGAAATTCTTTTTTCAGTCCAAATAGCCACGAATAATCCCTATCTGCGTTTATGCTTTCATAGGAATTCTGCTCGATATTTGTTGGGATTGGTGCATAAGCGTTATTTGCAGAATTTTCAAGAGGGTCTTGATTACCACTATTAGGTGGCTGCTGATTATTGCTAGTTTCTTTTTCAGGAGGGTTTATGAGTATAGATTTTGTAACAATCCACTCTTCCTGCGATGAATTCCAGTTCCGTGTGTATTTTTCACCTTCTTGATACAAAGGTGAACTTACAATCCCTGTGTAATCATTCCTGTCAACAAATTCAATTTCAGCTGGGGGTAAATCCAGGTCATCAACATTTGGAGGGTATATGAGATAGGACATTTCAAATGTTTCTTTTGGGGGTAGGAATACACCGACAACACTGATGTTGTATATGCTATTTTCATGAATAATTTCTAATTCCCATTCACTGAGAGAATCATTTGTCCCGGAAATACTTTCTTCCGCACTTCCTGTGATATATCCAGCGTTGTCAGGTATACTGTCTTTCAGATTGGCCCATGCCGCTCGATCTCCGTTATTCGTGACACTCAGGGTTATTTTCTTTAGTTGATTCTCATGTTCTCCGATTACTTTGTCAACTGTAAGATTTGGGCCATGGACAATGAGTTTTAAATCGGACGCTTGCCAAGATATTTCTTCCCCAAAGAAATCAATTGCAACTTCAAGTCCCTCAAGACTGTATGTGCCGGGGTTCATCGGCATTATTTTCTGACTTGTAAGATATGGATTGTTATCATCAATTTTATTCGGAGTATGCTCTTTGAAAGTGTCAGTGACGGCTAAA
>CAZHNA010000109.1:3762-5814 GCA_964532775.1 uncultured Methanosarcinales archaeon | reverse complement strand
AGGCCTTAAGATCCTGTAAATGCACTTCCTTGTAGCCTGCTGTAAAGAGAAGGAAAATGGCTCCTAATTCGGCAAGGGAAGTAAGAATTTCTGTTTCCGAGAGAAAGAACATTCCGAGAACCAAGCCGGCGAGGACTTCACCAAGAATACCGGGCATTCCTACTCGTTCAAAGAACTCACCGAATAATTTAGCCAGTAATAGAATTAAAAGTATGTGAAGAAGAAATTCCATCTTCAAAGACTCCGTAGCTGATACACTTTCCTGATAACATCAGCTTTGCAGACAATCCCAACAAGCTTGCCATCGTCGACCACGCAAAAACGATCCATCTTGTGTTTTATCATTAGATCCGCAACATCACACAAACGGGCATCCGACGAGACTGTGACGGGATGCGATATCATTATACCTTTCGCATCGTCGCTGACTGATTTGACCGCCATAAGATGAGTGTGATCAAGCCTTGATATCCTGCTAACAAGCAGGAGTTTTAAAATGAGATTCTGATCCACAACACCGATGAAAGATCCTTTGCTATCAACTACCGGAAAGGTGTGGAAGTGATATTTATTAAAAAACTCAAAGACTTTCTCTACGGATTCTCCTTCATGGATTGAAATGGTATCCGCAGTCATAACATCCCGCACATGAACTTGCGAACATGCAGTTCGGAATTTAGTCGATGAGTTGCCAACATCTCTAGAGTCTTCACCACTTTCAACCGGGCCCAAATAAATTCCCCTTGTAAAATTTGTTTTTATTATACAAGAAGCATTTGATTAAGCCAAAAACACATAACAAAAAAATATATGTGCTCAGGAAACCATAAGATATCAAGCAACTCTACCATTTATGATGATACAATTTTTCATACAGTAGCCATCATCTTACCGGAATTGTCAATTATTTAAACCCTATTTATGGAGATAACTTATGAGAACTTCCAATCCTGCTCTAAGTGATAAAGTCTTTCAAGGCTACGGAACCGTTGCCGAGAAGATGACTTTATCCGGAACGATAAACAAATCCCTGATTTTGATTTTTATCGTCTTCATGTCAGGAGCCTATACATGGAATTTGGTTTTTCCAGATGGCCTAAACGCACCACCTGTGATTCCCGTGTGGTATTATGCAACAATCTTTGGGGCATTAATAGTTGCAATTATTCTAATAATGAAAAAAGAGCGGGCTCCATACCTTGCTCCTGCATATGCAATTCTTGAAGGTGGTGCTCTTGGAATTATCTCAGCACTTTTCGAAAGTCTTTATCCTGGTATCGTCGTAGATGCTGTAACTGGAACAGTCGGAGTGTTTGTAGCCCTGCTTTTGGTGTATAAAAGTGGATTAATAAAAGTCACGGAAAATTTCAAACTTGGTGTCGTAGCCGCAACAGGCGGTATTTTTATCTTGTATTTGGTTGACATAGTAATGGGATTTTTTGGGAACTCAATCTGTTTTATCCATTCATCTTCTCTATTTAGCATCGGATTTTCTGTTTTTGTGATAATAATTGCGTCCCTTAATCTGGTTTTAGACTTTGATTTTATAGAAAGGGGAGTTGAAAGAGGTGCACCTAAGTTTATGGAATGGTATGCAGCTTTTGGTTTGCTGGTAACTATAGTCTGGCTCTACCTTGAAATCCTGAGACTCCTGGCTAAAACAAGAAGTAGATAAAAAGAAAAAAATTGGCAAAAAAAAGATTATTGTGGATTTGCAACAGATACACTGATTGCAATTCCACTTCTGTCTACATACTCATTAATGCGGTTCAATGAGTGAGGAATCATTCCTCCGTTGGTCAATATTACACATCTTTTACCACACAGTGCCATGAGAATAGCCCTGTCAATAACACCTGAAGAGATATCTACGGCAATCGAGTGCTGTTCCGCAAGGGTCTTGCTGCGTTTTCCCATAGCACCGATAACATCAATTCCATCATTTTGAACAAATTGTTCAAATACTTCGGAACTAAATCCATCCATATCGTAGATTGAAATTCCACCAGCTTTGAATCCATGCCTGGTGAGTTCTACAATCGCTTTTCCTTC
>CAZHNA010000109.1:0-3662 GCA_964532775.1 uncultured Methanosarcinales archaeon | reverse complement strand
TCATGAGTTGAAATGATAAGGGTTGTTCCCATATGATTGAGTTCATTGAGGACATCCATTAATTCGTCAGCGCCTACTGGATCAAGATTTGCGAGCGGTTCATCGAGAATTACAACCTCAGGTTCCATTGCAACAACTCCTGCAATAGCCACCCTTTTCTTCTGTCCACCACTCAAATGGTGAGGAGGTCTATCCTTAAGATCTTCAATGCCGAAATATCCAAGCATTTCATTGACTTTTGTCTCAACTTGCTCATTGCTCTGGCCAAGGTTTGAAGGACCAAATGCAATATCCTGATACACTGTTGGAGCGAATATCTGATCATCTGAATTCTGGAAAATTATGCCTACATTCTGACGTATTTCCTTGAGGGAGTTGGAGTTGTATTGAACCTCTTTCCCATCAAAGAGAATGCTGCCTTCTGAGGGTTTCAGGGTTCCGTTGAGAAGCAGAAAAAGAGTTGATTTACCAGAGCCGTTCTGTCCGACGAAAGCTATTTTTTTCCCTTTCATCAGTTTAATATCAAGGCCATTGATTGCTTTTGTCCCATCGGGATATGAAAACTTTAGTCCTTGTGTTTCAAGTATTGTCATTTTTTCACCTCATCCATCCTATCCCATTGGAAACATACCATACAACCACAACAATAGACACATAGAAAAGTGTTAGAAGAGCCTCAGAAGCTTTTACCGGTTTTGTCTCTTCGTAAAAAGCCATTTTCCCGTCATAACATCTTGCATTCATTGAAACAAATATTTTCTCACCCTGCTCCCATGATCTCAGGAACAATGTGGATGCAAGCATTGCAAGAGAATTAAGTGAAGTCCGCAAGTCTTTGTAACCAAGGCGGACGGTCTGTGCATATTTGATGCTCAGAGCCACTTCTAAAAAAACGAAGATGTAGCGATACATCATCATTGAAACCTCAATAAAGGAATCTGGAAGTTTTGATTTTTTGAGTACTGCGAAAAGTTCAATCATGGGTGTTGTCAGTGCAAGGAAGAACAGACACGTCATACCACCAAGTGTTCTGGAAAAAACGAGAAACGCCATTTCAAGCCCTTCAATATTTAGCCCAACACGATAGCTGAAAACATCGAAACCAAAAAGCTCCCTTCCTCCACCGAAGAAAAAAGCAATGATAATTACACTAAGGATCACAAAAGAAGCCGGACATGAAAGCATTTTTAAATAATCTTTCAAAGGCATTTTTGCAAAAATAACTGTTGCACTACCCATGCATAAAGCTATCAAAAAAGGAACTGCTGGGGATGTGGATGATACCCCCATCAGAACACCAAAAAACACCACCCCTAGCTTAAGCCAATTATTGGTATGTCGCAGTGGGCTCATAAGGGCGTAGTCGTCCAGCATTTTTGTCATGATAGTAACCTGAAATGTTTTTCCTGCTCTTTTGGAAGCAGTCTATTAATATGTAACGTTAAAAAAAAGAAAAAATGAAAAGATCAGTTGGACTGACCTTTTCCTTTGTAGTAACCAAAGAAATAACCGATTACTAAAGCCCCAATTGCTGCCTGGAGAGCAAAGAGAAGGCTTTCGGTTTCACCACCTGGTGGTTCAAAACCAAGGTTGCCAATCCAGGGTTCATAGTTCGGATTAATTTCAGCAATAATATCTCCAGCTTCACCGTCTGCGCCGCCAAATTCGGATTCAGGGTTCAAGGCCATTCCATAAAAGAATGAAGCGATGAACAGCACTGCAAGAACTGCAAAAATCAGTTCGCCTTTCATGCGGTTACACCCCTTAGCTTTTCCACTGTTTCTTTAGTTATGACTTTGAGCTCCACAAGAGCATCGCTCTTGAGCTGTACAATGTATTTGAAGATCAGTGCAGTGAGTGCACCTTCCATGATTGCCAAAGGAACCTGTGTGGTTGCAAAAATCCCTGCAAACAATTTGAATGACGCCAAAGTACCCCCGGCTTCCGTCGGGAAGGCCAAAGCAAGCTGTAACGACGTAACAACATATGTTGCCCAATCAGCAAAGGCGGTTGCAAGGAAAACCACAACATAGAAGTTAATATTGGCTTTCATACCTGCCTTGTAGATTACATAGGCAACTACAGGACCAATTATACCCATTGAAGCCACATTGGCACCAAGAGTTGTGAATCCACCGTGGGCAAGGAAGAGTGCCTGATATATGAGTACAATTGTACTCAATACGGCAGCAATAGCCGGACCAAAAAGGATGGCAGCCATTCCCGTACCTGTTGGGTGTGAAGAACTCCCTGTTACAGATGGCAGTTTCAGGGAAGAAAGCACAAATATAAATGCGCCTGCAACTGCGAGCAGTGGTAAGAGTTCACGTCTCTCATTTATGAGTTTGTTCATTCTGTACATTCCAAAGAATATCACCGGGATGGAGATTGCGAACCATATCTGCCACCACGGACCGGGTAAAAAACCTTCAAATATATGCATTTCATCGCCTCTTTATTGTAATAACAATTTTACTTTAGTGAAATAAAGACTAGTTGGATTGCAAATATGAAATTATTGTATATATAGATTACTCTTTAATCAACTAAAGTTTAGTTCTTCTTTCGAGTGAACTCATTGATGCTGAAATACATGAAAAAAAACAAAAAACAAAAACAAATTTATAGGTTTTAAAAAACAACTACGACACAATGAAGAGAAGATTCTGCAATTGGGGGATTGTTAACCGTTCCACTTGCAATGCGCTCTTCGTGATAGCCAAAATTCTCACAAACATAAATGTTGGCTTCCGTTCCCCTGTCTTTCAGGATTTCAGCAACTTCAGTTGATCCAAATGTATCAGCAGGAAGAAGGAAGATATTTTTTCCAAGACTAATTTGTTCCAGAAATTCTTTTTTCGCAGGAGCAGGATCCCTTCCATGTGCTGTTATGATTGCAAGACTCGCCATATTAACTACTGTTCTTGCACAGGCTATCTGAATAGAAGAAATGCCCGGAATAATTTTATCGCCTTCTCCGGCAAATTTGCCTAATCCTGAAAACATCGGATCACCTGTGGAAAGTACCACGGCATCTTTGGGAAGTAGATGCAAGTTCTTGTAATCTTTTATCCGCTTTCCTTCACCCGATATGTACTTGGATGCAAGTTCAAGGGATCTGGGAGAACCATAAACATCAGTCGCATTGCTGATGGCTTCAATGGCTTCCTCTGTAAGCATGTTCGGCCCTACACCTACACCCACAATGATCATTCTTTATCCTCACTATCCATCAGGACTGTTCCATCGCGATCAACGACAACAACTCTTGCACCATTTGCCTTTTCAACGGTTTTCCTGAAGGCTTCCTTGAGGGGTTCACCGTTGGGTTCTGTCTCAACCATTTCCGAAACCGTGGCAAAACCTGTGTCTTTGAGAATTTCTGGATCTCCCCATTTTAGGACAAGTCCCGGAAGACCGCAGATAACAGCTTCACCGGTTACAGCTTCCATCCCTTCGGAAATTCGGCTGCCTGCAAGTACAACTGTGTAATCCGGGAACAACATCGTAGAATAGCGAATACCGATGCGTCCCGTAGTTAGAACAACTTTAGGAGAGGAACTGATTAACTCACTTTTCATCTCTCCAAGATGATCATTCCAGGGTTCTACAAAGCCTGTAGTTCCGAGAATTGAAATTCCGCCTTCTACTCCTATTGTAGA
>CAZHNA010000108.1:0-5817 GCA_964532775.1 uncultured Methanosarcinales archaeon | reverse complement strand
ACAATTGACAAGAGCGATGGATTCTGAACCTTTTATTGCAAGATTCATTGCATTTTCCACAACTGCACCCCTGCTGCCTTCATAGGGATCAAGCTGAGTGTGACGTGGATTGCATCCGCAGGAAAGGCCAAGACCCTGCTCATCGGAAATCCTTAGTACACCAGCATCATCACCTGGTTTCACAACTGTGCGCACCTGCACTTCGTGATCATATTGACGATAAATCCATTCTCTTGATGCAATATTGTGTGAAGAAAGGATTTCAAGAATTGTAGTTTTGAGATCTTCGGGAACCTCAGGAGAAACGCCTATATCACGCTTTTCTGGAGGGGTTGAAGGCCGCTCAAACGTAGGAGCTCCTTCTGTCAGGAGAAGAATTGGCATATCAGCAGCAACTTCACCTTCGAATTCCACTGTGAAGAAAAGACGTTCGGTGAGTTCACCGATTACAGCAGATTTCAGATCATATTTGTCAGCAATTGCAAGGACAGCATCAACGTCTTCAGGATCAACTTCTACAAGCATACGTTCCTGAGATTCAGCAATCATTATTTCAAAAGCAGTCATGTTTTCCTCACGCAGAGGAACATTGTCTGCAATCAGGCGAATGCCAAGTCTTCCTTTAGAAGCCATTTCTGAAGATGCACCTGCCAACCCAGCCGCTCCTAAATCTCTGCAGGATTTCACATAGCCTTTATTGACTGCTTCAAGAGTTGCTTCAATAACCAGTTTTTCAGTAAATGGATCGCCGACTTGGATACTGGGACGATCTTCTGCCTCCGAGTCTTCGGAAAGATCACGGGAAGCAAAGGATGCACCACCCAGACCATCGCGGCCAGTGGTTGATCCCATCAGGATAATTATATTTCCGGCTTTTTGTGCTGTAGCTGTCACGATTTTGTCTTCCTCAACAAGTCCTACGCAGACAACATTAACTAGTGGGTTCCCACTGTAACTCTCGTCAAAGAAAGTTTCACCACGGACAACCGGAACACCAATACAGTTCCCGTAGCTGGATATACCTTCAATGATGTGTTCAAAAAGATAGAGGTTCTTGGGAGTATTCAATGGACCGAAATAAAGTGGGTCCATCAAAGCTATTGGGCGAGCACCCATTGATACAATATCCCTTACAATTCCCCCGACACCTGTTGAAGATCCATTGAAAGGATCAACATAGGAGGGATGATTGTGACTTTCCATCCCGATGGCAAGAGCCAGTCCGTCGCCAAAGCGCACAATTGCCGCGTCGTCTCCGGGACCTATGATTACTTTCTCACCTTCGGTTGTGAAACGTTTCAAAAGGGGTGCACTGGAGCGGTAAGAACAATGTTCACTCCAGAGGTTCAGGAAACAGCCTTGTTCAACAAGGTTTGGGTCTCTTCCCATCTCTTCAGTTATGATTTTCAGGTCATGGTCAGGTAACATTTGGGCGCCTCTTGCTAACTGGAATCTGTGCTCACATAAACCGGACATGTAGATAAATATTTCTGGATAATCTCCTGTTCAATCAACAAGAGATATTTGTTGACCTTTTCTAAGGTTGCAGTGGTTGACAGTGCCTGCTGGAAGTTCAACCACATAGCTGACTTTAAAACCGCTATTTAGCAAACCCACCCACTCTTTCAAACGTCGCGTATCCAGAATCTTCATATCCTTATCCAGAAGCAGGACATCGATGGGAAACGGGACAAAAACCATGTGGAGACTAACCTTCTCAGGTTTATTAAATACAAAAAGCAGAGCATAGTCTTCAGGGATGCTTCTCCTGAACATAAGTCCACGACTTTTTGCGAGGAAACTACGAGCTACCTCCGTCTTTGAGGCTACTGTTTTACCATTAGATATTAATAGCATCGAAGTTAACCCTTAGCGTCTGTACATATAAATATACAGATCATTATTATTCATAATTTATCGGAGGAACTACCCTAAAATGAGCTCAGAAATGTGTGCTGTATGTGGATTGCCACAGGAACTTTGCATTTGCGAAGAAGTGGCAAAGGAACAGCAAAGAATTATTGTGAAAGTCAACAGGCGAAGATATGGAAAGGAAGTAACAGTTGTCGAAGGCTTTGATGCCAACGAAATTGATCTTCATGAATTATCTACCTACCTGAAATCCAAGTTTGCCTGTGGCGGAACCGTAAAAGGCAACTCCGTTGAATTACAGGGCAATCATCTTGCCCGCATGAAAAAAGTGCTCATTGCAAAGGGATTTTCACCCGACCAGATAAAAGACTGAAACTTGGATTATCAGTCTTTTTCTGTAAAAACTAAAACATATAACTTTGAAACTTTCAGGCAACTACATCGCTGGAACAGCGATTTTTAAAGGCGATTTGTGATTCTTATAATCGCCTGTATTTGCTCAATAGTATATTTTTAAATCATTAGCCAGAGGTAGTTTAATGCGACCAACATGCGAAATAATGGTCCAGAGAGTCTTGCCCGCAATACGTGCAGAAGTTGCACGCACAATGATGGTTGAATTCAACTGCACACAACAACATGTTGCAGAAGTTCTTGGACTATCCAGGGCTGCAGTATCACAATATGTTAGTGAAAAAAGAGGAGCAGATGTCGGTTTTTCAGAAGAAACGCGCGAGCAGATTCGAATTTTCGCGTCAGAACTCCTTAACGAGCTTACCCCGAGAGAAAAAGTCAAAAAAATGTGCGAAGTCTGCAAGCACGTCCAGAAATCCGGTTGGCTCTACAAGAACGCACCCGGAGCAGAATACTGCTTCCTGTGTGGCGAGGAAGAGGTTTGAGTAACAGATGCGTTCAATGCAAAGGTAAAGGGCTATGTGGAAGACCCAGATGCCCCATTCTTGAAAAACTTAAAACCACTTCTAATTTGTCTTTTTTGCAGGAAGGAAAAAAGGATGTTTTTGGAGCTTCGCCTCCTGCAGTATTTGTCGGAAGATATGGCTATCCACAGGTAAAAGCTGGACCGATGATCCCCCCCGAAGTTTCAGGTGACGAAGCATGGGAGCTAGAGGACCCTAAAAAACTCCTTAAAATGGGAATTGAGGACATCATTCACCAGAGATGTAGCCTTGTGCGTGCCAGTACTCTTGCTGATGTGAAGCAGCCACTTGGCAACCAACTAATTGAAAAAACACAGGAACTAGCCCTTTCAAGCCAACCTGTTGATGCAGAAGCACGTTTTGACAAACCGTTAAAGGCAGCAACCAGTTTTGATGGGGTTATGACCCCCATGGGACCTTCCGGAAGAGTTGAAAAATTTGACCTCACCGAAAATCCGAAAGTGCCAAAAAAAGTGGATTACTTGACATACGATACCGACGCCCTTGCAAAGGATGCAGCTCTTGAATTATTTGATTCAAATATAGAAACCGAGCATATTACACGCCTTCTTTCAATTGGACTACTTGGACAAAAACGAAAGCTTGTTCCCACAAGGTGGGCAATAACTGCAACTGATGACATGGTTGGAAAGGAATTGGCAAGGCAAGCGCTCGATTACCCTGAAGTGAGGGACATACAAGTATTCAGTGGCGGTTGTCTTGGAAATCATTTTGAAATTCTCCTCTTTCCACGTGCTTATTCTTTTGAATTACTTGAAATCTGGATGAAAAGAACTGTATGGACAGGTGCTAATTCCTGGATTGGGCAGGACATGGAAGGAGCAGCAGGAAAGAAAGGATACTCAAATCTTGCAGGCGGTTACTACGCGGCTCGACTTCCGGTTCTTGAATATTTCCAGAAAACAAGAAGGCAGGCTGCAATATTTGCCATCCGGGAAATCACTCCTGAATACTGGGCACCACTTGGCGTATGGGTAGTAAGGGAAGCTGCGAGGGATGCAATGTCAGGGAAGCCACGACCTTTTGACACACTTGAACAGGCACTCATGGATATGGAGAAACGGATCCACACACACAGGGGAGAATGGCAAAACCATTCTGAGCTACTACCATACCTGCAAAAACAGACATCATTAACACAATTTTTCAATTGAACTATACAATCTATAGTGATCTATATATTTCTATGAAACTATATAGGGAACATATATCACCAAAAGGCAGTTCTAGACATCTAGAGATATGGAGTTTTGCCAATGGATATCTTTAACCCGTTTATCATTATTTTAGTCCTTGCCGGTTTGTATATGGCATGGAACATAGGTGCCAATGATTTGGCAAATGCTATGGGAACCTCAGTGGGAAGTGGTGCGCTAACCCTCAAACAAGTCATTATTGTTGCAGCGGTCTTTGAATTTGCCGGAGCTGTTTTTTTTGGGAAACGCGTCACAGCGACAATTGCTAAAGGCATTGTACCTCTTGATACGATAAAAGCTATTGATCCCCACCTAGTCGTACTGGGAATGCTGGCTGCAATCCTTGCTGCCGGATTCTGGATCACACTGGCTACCTTCTACAACCTGCCGGTATCAACCACGCATTCAATCGTAGGCGCAGTACTTGGGTTTGGAATAGTCGCTGCACTGATGAACATAATTGCATTGGGCGACATCCAGTGGGGTGTTATGGCAAAGATCGTAGGAAGCTGGCTATTTTCCCCGATTCTTGGTGCAATACTCGCCTATACTATTTTCTCAATAGTACGATTCTTATTTTTACAAAGAGCGAATGATCCACATAATGTAGAAAAAAAATTTGTCTATCTACAAGTCATAACTGCATGTTTCATCGCGTTTGCACATGGATCTAATGACGTTGCAAATGCTGTAGGTCCTATATATGCAGGACTTAATGCGCTGGGTGCCGCTGACATCGGAGTTCCCATATGGGTGCTCGGAGTTGGTGGAGCAGGAATGGTTATCGGACTTGCTACATGGGGATATCGCGTGATTGAAACAATTGGAACAAAAATTACTGAGCTAACCCCTACCCGAGGATTTTCAGCAGAGCTCGCAACTGCTTCGGTAGTGATTTTGCACAGTTATAGTTCCCTTCCGATATCCACCACGCATACCCTTGTGGGCTCTGTGGTCGGGGTCGGACTTGCGGGCGGTCTCGCTGCTGTTGATCTTAGTGTCATAGGCAGGATTGTAGCATCATGGATAATTACAGTTCCTGTGGCTGCTTTGACTTCTGCAGCTATATTTGCAATATTACTGGGGGTAGGAATATGAAAAGATTTGATTATATCCGTTCGGTGCTGGATGTCTTCGCAACATCGCCTTTTAAGCCAATAGCAATGCATGCCAGCAAAGGTGTGGAAGCAACTCACGCAGTCCAAAAGGCATATAAAGCTTATTGTGAAGGAAATATGGACGCGGTGATGGAATATAGCCGACAGATTGATTCCATCGAGCATGAGGCAGATGTCATTAAACAAACCATAAGAAGCGAGATTTCCTCATCCATAATGCTTCCTGTTAAAGCAGAAGACCTCTTCAATTTCCTCAAACCGCAGGATTCAATTGCAGACGTTGCACAGGAAGTCGGGTTTTGGCTAACTTTAAGGGAGTGCGAAGTGCCTCAGGATCTAAAGCCAGAATTTGGAAGACTTATGGAAAAAACAGTTGAAACTGTTGACACCTATGAGTTGCTTGTAGGCGAACTAGGAGATTTACTGGAGTCGTCCTTCGGGAAAAAAGATGTCAAAGAAGCGCTTGCGCTTGTTCCCAGAGTAGAGGAACTTGAGCACGAAGTTGACATCATCGAGAAAGACCTGATGATGAAAATATTCCGCGTGGAAGATGAGCTTGGCGGACCCGCTGTATATCATCTCACAGAATTGGTAAAACTCACCGGAGATATAGCTGATAAAGCTGAACATGCAGCCGATCGTCTCAGAACAATGATTTTAAGAAGATAAAAT
>CAZHNA010000107.1:0-5858 GCA_964532775.1 uncultured Methanosarcinales archaeon | reverse complement strand
ACCTAATTCTTACAAGTCATTGCCGATTATTACGAAAGAAGGAGCCTTCAGTTTCCAGAACGGTCATCTCATCCCATTATTTGATGAGAATGAAAAATACGATGGAATGGCCTGCACTGTTGAAAAGGTAGTTGAGCGAAAAATCAGCCAGAAGACACTCCGGAACAAGTTGAAATCAAAAGAACAACTACAGCAAATTTACAGAAACAGTCCGGTTGTTGCGTTTCTCTGTACTGCGGAGGAAAATTGGCCATTGGAATTCATTTCAGAGAATATTTCACAGTTTGGATACAAGGTCAGTGATTTCATATCGGGCAAAATGAATTTTGGAAACTGGATCCACCCCGATGATCTAGAAGGAGTCCGTTCGGGTGTCAATGAACTTGAAATTGCCGAAAGAACCTATTTTTCAAAAGAGTATCGTGTGCTCACCAAATCAGGTGACATTCGATGGGTTACAGAAAGATCTTATCTTGGAAGAAGTGAACTTGGAGAACCATCTTATTTTCAGGGCATACTGATTGACATTACCCCTCGCAAGATGGCAGAAGATGCGATGCTGGAATCCGAAAAGAATTATCACTTGATTTTTGAAAATTCACCTCTGGGAATATTTAATTTCAATTCAGAAGGTATTGTCACACACGCCAATGAAAACATCGCCACAATTCTGGGAACCCCAAAAGAGAAGATCCTCGAATTTAATATGCTCACTGATCTGGAAGATCCGAAAATGGCTGATGCAGTGAAAGCAGTTTTCAGGAAAGAACAAGGGAACTACGAGGGAAAATACAGTTCTACGTTTAGCGGGAAAATAACCTCCATAAAGGCAGATTTCAGTCCAAATCTTTCCGAAGATGGAGATTTGTTGGGAGGAGTCGGGATTGTTGAGGATATTAGCGAACGCATGAAAGCTGAGGAAGCACTTCGCCTCGATGAATCACGTCTGGAAACACTTGTCAAGCTTAACCAGATGTCAGAAGCATCCTTGCAGGAGATAATTGATTTCGCTCGTGAAGAAGGAGTTCGACTCACCAGCAGCAACATGGGATATATTGCATTTGTAGATGAAAGTGAAATGAACATGAGAATTGCATCATGGACAGACAATGCAATGAATCGCTGTAAAGTGAAAGACAAAACACTTGAGCATAAGATCAAGGAAACTGGACTCTGGGGCGAAGCCGTTCGCAAAAGGAAGATCTTTATTAACAACAATTACAAGGATCCAAACCCCCTCAAGAGCGGTTATCCAAAAGGACATGTTGAAATTGTGCGCCACATGGACGTACCTATTTTTGAGGGCGACATGGTTGTTGCACTTGTAGGAGTTGCAAACAAAGCGGAAGAATACGATAGTTCTGATGTACGACAACTCACACTTCTCATGCAGGGAATGTGGAGACTTGTACAACGCCGCAAATCTGAAGATAAAATCAGGGAGTCTGAAGATAAATTCAGGACAATTTTTTCAAGTACCAACGATGCGATCTTCATGCATGATTTCGACGGAAACCTGATTGAAGTAAACCGTGCTGCATACGAAAAACTGGGGTATTCCCGCGAGGAAATGCTCACCATGAATACCATGGATTTGAATACACGCTTGTCCATGGAAGAAGTCCCCGAACGCATCGATTATTTGAAGAAGAATGGAAATGCTATTTTTGAAGCAATGTATGAGAAAAAGGACGGTAGCCCGATTCCAGTGGAAATTAGCGCACGTATTATTGAATATGAAGAAAAAGATGCTATCCTGTTTGTAGCTCGTGATGTTACCGAGCGTAAAAAGGCAGAAGAGGAGCTAAAGAAATATGCAGAAGAGCTTGCCGAGGCTAATGAGGAACTTAAATCACTGGATAAAATGAAAGATGATTTCCTCTCAAACGTAAGCCATGAGCTAAAAACACCTCTCACTTCAATCAAAGGATACACCCAGCTTCTCTATGACGGAACTCTTGGTGAGCTTAATGAGAAACAGCTCAAAGCCCAAAAAACCGTAGTGCGCAATTCTGATCGATTGAAAAGGCTTGTTGAAAGCCTTCTGTATTTGAGCAGAATACAGGCCGGAACCGTGGAATACTTCTTTGAACCTCTAAAAATAGGCGAAGTTTTAGAACTCATCCAGGAAGATTTGAAGATCCAGGCTGACCAGAAAGAAATTGAACTTGAATTGAACCTTGATGATCAAATACCTGAAATCAGTGGTGATAGGGATAAATTGACTGATATGTTAACAAATATTGTGGACAATGCTATCAAATTCACGCCCAAAGAAGGGAAAATCGTTGTTACGAGTTCCATTGAGGACAGTAACGTATACATTGTAGTGAAGGATAGTGGGATTGGAATTCCAAAAGAGATGATCGGAAGTCTGTTTCAGCGCTTCCACCAGATTGATGCATCCCGAAAGCGTAAATACGGGGGCACTGGACTTGGCCTCTATATTTCAAAAACAATTGCTGAGGCACATAAAGGTACGATCTGGATAGAGAGCGAAGGAGAGAACAAGGGAACGGAAGTCCATGTCAAACTCCCAATTCATGCCGGAAATGAATATCGGGTTTAAGATAGCTACTTTTATTTACCAAGACCTTCAATAAAAGGTCAATTAACGCCTTTTAGATTTATCCCTAGAACCCGAGGTATTTTATGAGTGATATCCTGCGACGAGGAAGGCTGGAATCAGTTCCAGATGAAGAGATTATGAAATATACGTCATCTCTCAAAGCCGACAGGTGGATTTTTGATGCAGATATCCTGGTCGATTTTGCACATACAGTAATGCTTGCGGAGCAAGGAATTATTAAGCGCTCCGATTCGAATTCAATTCTCAAAGGGTTACTGCAAGTTAAGGAAGAAGGAATAGATCAGCTCGACCACTCGTATGAAGATATCCACATTGCGTTGGAAGCACGCCTCATAGATCTTGTTGGTGAAGACGTTGGCGGAAGGATGCACTCCGGAAGATCACGCAATGATGAAGTTGCTACATGCATTCGATTAAGACTGCGTGAGGAACTCCTCAAAATGATGGAAGAATTGCTTCATTTGCGTGCTGTTTTGTTGGACATTGCCGAAAAACACCGTGAAACAATGATGCCGGGATATACCCACCTTCAACATGCACAGCCAACCACTATGGCACATCACATGATGGCACATCAGCAGGCATTTGGAAGAGATCTGGAAAGAGTAATCGATTGCTTTGCCCGCGTGAATAGGTCACCCTTGGGAGCAGCTGCATTTGCATCAACTGGATTTAATATAAACCGGGAAAAAACCCGGGAACTTCTGGGTTTCAATGAGATTATTGAGAATTCCATGGACGCAGTAAGCAGCAGGGATTTCCTTATAGAGACCGCTTCAGTAATTTCATGCCTCATGATTAACCTGACGCGAGTTGCGGAAGAACTGGTAGTCTGGTCCTCAACCGAGTTTTCATTCATCGAGCTTTCAGACCAATACGCATCCACTTCATCAATTATGCCCCAGAAAAAGAATCCGGATACTGCAGAACTTTTGAGAGGGAAAAGCGGAGTTGCAACCGGAAGTCTCATGGCACTGCTTACAATCTGCAAAGGATTGCCACTTAGTTACAACAGAGATCTTCAGGAAGCTACACCCCACATCTGGAATAGCGTCCAGACATGCAGAGCATCACTCAGAATCACAGCTGGAATGCTTGCAACGATGAAAATCAATACAAATGTGCTTGCAGAACAATCGGTAACCGGGTTTACAACCGCCACGGAACTTGCGGATACGCTTGTCAGAGAATGTGACATCCCATTCAGGACAGCCCATCAGATAGTTGGTCAACTGGCTAAAGCTGAGCATGAACCGACAATGGCAGATGTGGAAGCAGCTGGAAAAGAGATCCTTGGTGAAAGCCTTACTGAGTACGGGCTTACTGAGCAGATAGTGAGAGAAGCCCTTGATCCGATGCTGAATATCAAAAGACGCAATAACACTGGCGGACCGAATCCCGAAGAGATTGGGAACTCAATCATGAGAGTAAAGGAACAGCTTTCTGCGGAAGAAGGAAAGGTTACCAATATACGGAAACGTATTGATGGAGCCTTAAATAATCTCATGGAATCCGTGGATAAATCCGCAAATGGCAATTAAACTTCATAATTACACAAAAGGGAAAAATATGGACTACGAATTGGGAGATATAATCAGAGTCACAAGAAACGGCAATGAATATGAAGGCGTAGCCATGCCTTCAGTGACTGGCCATATTGTAGTGAAGATGAAAAGCGGATATAATGTAGGAATTGAGCCGGAGGACACAGAAATTGCAATCATTGAGAAAAAGGGTGATGCAAAACATGTTCCACAAAAAGAAAAAACACCGGCTAACAAGAAACTCCCAAATATTACAATTCTTTCAACTGGTGGAACAATTGCAAGTAAGGTGGATTACCGCACAGGTGCTGTAACTGCTCATTTTTCTGCCGATGACATCGTAAAAGCAATTCCTGAACTTGAAGACATTGCAAATATCCGTGGCAGAATTATTACAAACATCCTGTCCGAAAATATGAAACCAGAAACCTGGATTGATCTGGCACGTGCAGTTGCAGAAGAAATTGAGCAGGGAGCAGACGGGATTGTAATTGCCCACGGCACGGATACTATGATGTATTCTGCTGCAGCCTTATCGTTCATGCTACACACTCCGATACCAGTTGTTTTTGTAGGTTCCCAGAGAAGCGCAGATCGTCCAAGCAGCGATAATGTGATGAATGCAATCTGTGCAGCAACCGTAGCACTAAGTGATATTGCTGAAGTCTGTGTTGTAATGCATGACAATAGTTCCGATGACATATGTGCAATCCATTTTGGAACACGAGTGAGAAAGATGCATACGTCTCGCAGGGATGCGTTCAAATCCATCAATTCTGAACCAATCGGCTACGTTGACTATGCAGATCGGAAAATTTCTACAAATCTGGAATACACAAAACGCGGTGAAAAGGAACTGGAATTATTTGACACAATTGAACCAAAGTGTGCTTTAGTTAAATTCACCCCGGCAGCAGACTCTTCTGTTCTGTCCTACTATATTGATTCAGGATACAAGGGAATTGTAATCGAAGGAACCGGGTTAGGACACGTTCCTACTGATTGGATGCCGGAAATTGAACGGGCAACCGAAGCAGGAATTCCAGTGATTATTACATCCCAATGCCTCAACGGCCGTATTTGTGACAGGGTTTACGACACTGGCAGAGACATGACAAAAGCAGGAGTAATTGAAGCCGAGGATATGTTGCCCGAAATTGCGCTTGTCAAGCTTATGTGGGTTTTAGGGCAGACTGATGCCATGGACAATATTCATGAACTTATGCAAAATCCTATTCACCATGAGATTGCATACTGCAGTCTTAAATAACTATTTTGATTAAAATAGAAGAGAAAAAAAGAATTTGTTGGGCGGAAAGACCGCCCAATGTTTTCAGCTTTAGAACCTGACATCAAAGTCTGCGATCATCTGCTGGCTGGCAACATCAATAAATTTGACGTTTGGAGTTTCACCAGATGCAGCAAATGCACTAGATGAGAGTGCTGTAACAGCACTCAAATTACCAATTGTGTAATTTGCACCGTCGTAGCCAAGGTATACAGTCTCTCCTGCTTCAAATTTGTCATCTGATGTTGTGTTATAAGTATCTATTAGATTACCATCAACGGTAACTTTTGTGTTTGCCTCTATGAGAGTTATTGAATCCCCACCCTGGTGCTCAATTTTGACAACACCTATGTCACTAATTGTATCAGTACTTCCCTTGATACTTGCCTGTGGGGCAGTTTCAGGTGATCCCATTCCGAACACAAATGCAGCGATA
>CAZHNA010000106.1:0-5981 GCA_964532775.1 uncultured Methanosarcinales archaeon | reverse complement strand
AGCAGCAATCTACGGAAACCCCATTCAACTCCCAATCGACGAAGCGCACCCACATAATCCAGAATCCCCCTACGGAGTTAGCAAACTGGCTGGAGAGAAGTATTCAATGATGTACAATCGGGCTTATGATCTTCCGGTCGTTTCTATCCGCCCTTTTAATATCTATAGTCCGCGACAGGATCCATCCAACCCTTATTCAGGCGTCATCTCAAAATTCATGGATTGCGCAAAGGAAGGACAGAGTCCGTTGATATTTGGGGATGGAGAACAAACACGCGATTTCATATCAGTCCATGATATTGTCCAAATTGTTGAATTAGCAATTAAAAATGAAAATGCGGTTGGGAAAGTACTCAATGCAGGATCAGGAACAGTTACAACCATTAATGAACTTGCTACCACTATTTTAGAACTATTTGAATTGGATCTTCACCCATTGTATAAAGAAGAAAGAACTGGCGATATTACCCACAGCGCAGCGGATATTCGTGAAGCCGTCCGTCTTGGGTTTAAACCGTCCATCTCACTTAAAAAGGGACTTTCAGAATTCCTGTAACTAAAAGTTATTTATTCTACAACAAAATATCTTGTTTTGATTATTTTTGCAAAATTAAAGAACTAAATCATGGCGTATTGCCTCTGAGAATAACGGAAAGTAAGCCAATATTTCTATCAACAAGATCGTAGAAATATGAACGAAAAAAAGAAAAGGAATAAGGCATGTACCGGCAAAGCCGACATCGGCCATTGATTTACTCGACTTCAGCAAACGCAAATTTGCGCATTACTTTGGTGACTTTAACAGTAAGTTTATCCCCAACTTCTGTGCCGGGTACAAAGATTACAAAACCCTCAATGCGGGCAATGCCATCGCCTTTCTTGGCAATGTCTTCAATTACAACTTCGTATGTTTCTCCAGCTTCGACTGGAGCAATAGGTTCATCACGTTCGAACAATTCAGTACACTTCCTTAAATAATTAATCTCATTTGGATCTCGCAAAACTTGACCAAAAAAAGTATCATTAGAGCCCTTTTTTTCTTCTGAAATTACTTAAATCCTGAGGTCGCGACCTACATGAATCTATTACTATATCAATCCTTTGTATCCGAAAACGTGACCATCACCATAATTATTTATGCAGTGGTAATTTAATAGATACAGATATCAGGATAAGCAATTTTTAGGATGGCAGCTGAATGGAAGAGCTACAGATCAAAGTTGAAAAAGCACACCCCATTGATTTTGGAAGGGGAATTATCCGTCTGGATCCGAGCACCCTTTTGAGCCTTCAACTATCACCCGGGGACATCGTCCAAATTGAAGGAAAACGCAATACTGCTGCAAAAGTATGGCGTGCCGACAGGCAGGATTGGGGACAGGGAATCGCAAGAATCGATGGATACACAAGACAGAATGCCGGAGTTGGAATTGGAGAGCGGGTAACAATCCGCAAGATTGAAGCAATTCCAGCTGAAAAAGTTCTTCTTGCACCTCCAGAAGGAGTAGTAATGGAGTTTGGGGAGAACACAGGAGCAATTATCAAACATAACATCCTCAAAAGACCACTTGTCAAGGAAGATATTGTACCTATTGTCAATTCTATGGGTCAAACATCTCCTGGTGGACAGGCTATCCCCCTTATAGCAATTGAGACTCAACCTGAAGAAGGAGTCCTCATCATCAATGACATGACTGATGTGCAGCTTCAGGAAAAACCAGTTATTGGATATGAAAATGCAACCCGTGGCATTGCCTATGAAGATATTGGCGGCCTCAGAGATGAAATCCAGCGTGTAAGAGAGATGATTGAGCTTCCCTTGAAGCATCATGAACTTTTCCAGAGGCTGAATATTGAGCCACCAAAAGGAGTTATTTTATACGGACCTCCTGGAACTGGAAAAACTCTTATTGCAAAAGCTGTGGCAAATGAGTCCAGAGCACATTTCCTCTACATTGCAGGCCCCGAGATTATGGGTAAATATTATGGGGAAAGTGAAGAGAGATTACGCAGAATATTTGAAGAAGCTGACGAGAATGCACCTTCTATTGTTTTCATCGATGAAATCGATTCTATCGCCCCAAAGCGTGAAAATGCAACCGGAGAAGTTGAACGCAGAGTCGTTGCACAATTGCTCACTTTAATGGATGGCATGGATGAACGCAAAGAGGTCGTTGTAATCGGTGCTACCAACCGTATTGATTCCATTGATCCGGCGCTTCGTCGTCCGGGCCGCTTTGATCGTGAAATTGAAATCGGCGTTCCAGATCGTGAAGACAGGCTTGAGATACTGCAAATCCACACCCGTGGAATGCCTCTTTCTGAAGAAATCGATGAGGAGTATTTCCGCTATCTCGCTGAATACACACAAGCGTTTGTTGGAGCGGACATGCTTGCTCTGGTGCAGGAAGCATCTATGAAAGCACTACGGCGCATACTTCCGGAAATGGATATTGATGACGAAAGGATCCCTGAAGAAGTGCTTGAGAAACTTGTGGTAACTTCACAGGATTTCGAAGATGCACTCAAGGAAGTCGAACCTTCTGCAATGAGAGAAGTGCTTGTTGAAATCCCATCTGTCGGATGGGGTGACGTAGGCGGACTCGAAAACGCAGAGCAGGAGTTAAGAGAAGCTGTGGAATGGCCATTAAAGTGGCCTGAAAAAATTGAAAATATGGGAGTTAAACCTCCAACCGGCATTTTGCTATATGGCCCACCTGGCACCGGGAAAACTCTTCTTGCACAGGCAGTGGCGAATGAAGCAAATGCAAATTTTATAAGCATTAAGGGACCCCAAATATTTTCAAAATATGTAGGCGAGTCCGAAAAAGCGATTCGTGAAACATTCAAGAAAGCCCGCCAAGTAGCCCCATGCATCATCTTCTTTGATGAAATTGATTCGATTTCAACTACCCGCCAGGCTGGTAGTGATGAAGGAGGAAGGGTTACAGAACAGGTTGTTAACCAATTATTGACTGAAATGGATGGTCTTGAACCCCTCAATGAAGTAGTAGTCATAGCTGCCACAAACAGACCAGACCTCATTGATCCGGCATTGCTAAGATCCGGAAGATTTGACAGGCTTGTTATGGTAACTCCCACAACCCATGAGGGAAGAAAGAATATATTCCAGATCCATACCAAAGATATGCCACTGGATAATAACGTGGATATCTCAGAACTGGCGGTCATGTCTGAAGGATACGTAGGTGCTGACATTGAATCTGTTTGTAGAGAAGCTGCAATGCTTTCTCTTCGAGAAAACTTTGACAATGAAACAGTTAGCCTCAAACATTTCACACAAGCACTCGAAAAAGTTAAGCCTACTATCAATGAAGATATGATAGAGTTTTATAACCGCTTGGCTCAGAAACTTAAGGGCGGAACACGCAAGAGCAGCGAATCAAGTTCATACACAGGATATATCTGAAGGAGAGGACAAGAATGGTAAAAGTATTTGCAAAGAACATGTCCAACAAACAGGTAATGACAACAGACGGCACTGAAATAGGCATACTTAACAACGTAGTAATGGATGTGAAGAACGGAAAGTTAGAAGATCTTATTATCAAACCCGATATCGGCCTTGATACATCCAAATATCCAATGGAAGGACAATACTTAAAAATTCCATTTAGAGCCGTCCGCTCCGTAAAAGATTATATCGTTGTAGATAGGGCATACATTTTCGATCAGCTTTAAGCTATTAGCCCCTCACTAAGGAGGCGCTCCAACGCCTCTTGGGTGCCTTCTCCAAACGACAAAGAGGTTACCATATCCACTTTCTTTTTTAATTCATCGAAAGCATTGTCAACAGCTACTGAAAAACCGGCAGATTCACACATTTCAATGTCATTCACAGAATCGCCTATTGCAACAAAGTCTTCTGATTTAATGCCCATTAATTCAGCCATCCGGGCAAGACCCGTACCTTTGTTGACATCTCTGCTTTTAATATGAACAGCAAACCCTGTGTCGATAATCTCGACATTGTATCCAGTACCTGAAATTGCTTCATTAAGTTCTGCAACCGGATTATTCCGACGAAGAGTTATTTCTGTTTTTCGAAGATTGGAATCCAAGCGAACAAGATCAAATTCTGAGGATAATAAATCAAATGCGGCTTCACACTCATCAATACCTTTTGATACGTAGGGTTTCGTATCAAATGCCATTTGCAAAACTCCGCCATTCTCACTAATAACTTTCCCACTCAACCCCATAAGCTTTGAAGCTGCAGATGCATAACAGAGTACGTTCCCGGTAGCTAATACTACAGGTATCTCAAGGTTGTAAAGCAATTCGGAAACCCCGTGATGGAGTCGCCTATCCATACCGGTAATTGTACCATCTATATCTACAGCAACTGCCAAAAACATAGAAGTAATCTAAGAAAAGGGATAAGATAAAATTATCCCTGAATCAGCCGTCTAACAAACCGTCTGTAGTAACTGCCACTATTGCTTCCCCATCCGGCATACATGGAGAATCAACCAATTTTACGATCCTTTTATCACCTTTCGATTTGCGTATGTAAAGCCTGAAAGTTGCAGTATGCCCTACAATATGCCCCCCAATCGGCCGAGTTGGATCTCCAAAGAAAGCATCCGGTTTAGCCATTACCTGATTTGTTACCACCACACAGGAATTGTTAAGATCACCAAATCTCTGCAAATCGTGGAGATGTTTGTTCAATTTTTGCTGCCTGTCTGCAAGTGTACCCCTTCCAACATACTCCGCTCTGAAATGTGCTGTCAGTGAATCTACAATCAATAAACGAACTGGTTTGTCAGTGTCTTTTAATGCGTTTGCCTTTTCAGAAGCAGCATCCACAAGAAGAATCTGGTGATTCGAATTGTAAGCTCTTGCTACATGGATATTCTTAAGGAAATCTTCCGGATCGAGATCGATACCGTGTTTAAGGGCTAAACCTTCAACCATCTGTTCGATCCTTTCCGGTCTAAAAGTATTTTCAGTATCAATTATGACAACAGACCCATTAAGACCACCAAAATCATGAGAAAGCTGGACATTAACAGCAAGCTGATGGGCAATCTGGGTTTTCCCTGATCCAAACTCACCGTACATTTCAGTGATTGCCTGACTCTCTACCCCCCCACCAAGCATCTCATCAAATTCCACACATCCTGTGGAAAGTTTCTTTACTTGTTGCCTTCTTTCCATAACAAGGTCACCGGTTTCAAATCCCCCAATGTCTGCCGAGCTTCTCGCTGCATTAATTATTTTAGCAGCAGTAGACTCCCCTATTTCTGCAGTAGCCACCAATTCCGCAGGAGATGATACTGCAATCGCTTCAACGCTTGTATATCCTGCTTCCTGTAACTTCTGGGCTGTTGCCGGACCAACGTGATCCAATTCCTCAAGTGGTATATCGCTCATAAAATTCCTCATCGGTGCACAATTTTTCGTTCTGGGTGCACTGTTATGATGGACTATTCGCTTGGGCTTATATATACGTGATCAAAGCACCCTGAAAGTATTCCTTAATTCTCAGGAGAAAATGAAGCTTCCTCATTTTGAATGATCCGATATTCTCGAAAGAGCATGCCAGCAGTAAGCAGGAAAGCGAGTGCGTCTGCAATTGGGAAAGCCATCCATATGCCATTAAGTCCATATGTCAGAGGTAACAGGAATAGCAAAGGCAAAAGGAAAACAGTTTGTCTTGCCATTGATAAAATAAATGCTGGAAATGCTTTTCCAAGAGCCTGATATAATCCTGCACTCACAAACTGTATTCCAAGAAGAGGCACTGCCAAAACCATTATTCGGGTCGCTGAAACTCCAACCTCTATTAGTTGTTCATCTGTAGTAAATACTGAAAACAGAAATGGTGCCATTAGAAATAATAATATAAAATCAAAAGCTGCAATCACCGTAGAAATTCCAAGTGAAAGCTTGACAGTTTCTATAACCCTCTCAAAATTTCGTGCACCGTAGTTGAATCCGATAATGGGCTGCAT
>CAZHNA010000105.1:0-5985 GCA_964532775.1 uncultured Methanosarcinales archaeon | reverse complement strand
TCTCCTGTCAATGGTCCTCTATTTCAAAAAGAAAAAATGGCTCTGAAAAAACAGAAGCTATTGCAATTATTTTTTGCAACTGGAATTCTTTCTGCATCTGAGAAACAAGACATGTGGATGTTTCCATACCCAATCAACTTCAAGTATTTCAAATCCAGCTTCCTTGAAGTTTGAAACCAGATCTTCTTTTCGAAAATTATTCCAATAGCCGGGAGTTCCATACTGGAACGCCCATTTCAGCAACTTTAATTTCTCAAATATACTCGTCTCACCGTAGCAATAAGTTATGCTGATAAATTCACCTGATTCTAACAAAGCCCTGTGACCTTCTTTTATTGCTTCAGAAGGTTGTTTCATTGCCTGTAGGGAATTCACCGCAATCACTTTCCTGAAAGTGCAATCATTGAAGGAAAGGTTGTAGGCATCTTCGACTTTAAAATCAAGATTCCCAAAATCAAGAACTGATTTTTTATTGTTGGCAATTTCGATCATTTCCGGAGCTATATCAACACCGGTTACATTTCGGCACTTTGGTGCAAGGTAAATAGCAATTTCACCTGTGCCAGTTCCGATTTCAATTACTTCATCTTCTGAGGACACATCGGAAGCCATCCGAGATTTGAATATCTCGTATTGATCAGCAAAATCCCTGTTCACCCACTCATCATAACCACTGGAAACTTTTGCCCAGAATTTGCGTTCCCTTTTTTGCCTATTGGAAGAGGTCGATGCCAAATCAAACCCTCACAACAATCCCACGAAGCAATCTTCCAAGTATATCAGAACCTGTTATGATGCGTTTTTCATCCGGGCCCCAATAGAGCAGGAGATCCATATCTATAACGTCATCTTCTGGATGTACCGGATAGACTTTCAATCTTGGAATAACACTGTCCAGTTTTGTGTCCGGGGAAGTAATCACAATTGGGCGATGGCAATATGTGAAGGGATAAAATGGTTTGTCTGTGTAAAGAGCATCACGTAGAAAACCATCTGCATCCATAACCATTACCGGTTGGAACAAGTGATCCGTGATAATAACCCATTTTTTACCCGACATATCAATCCTTTTGAGAAAAGAATCGGAAGGGTCTCTTGTTATTTCCGGAAAAATCGGACGACCATTTTCAATCGGAAGCGTAATTATGCTGCTTGGATCTATGACAGAACCCTCATCAGAAATACTAATATCATCAATTGAAAGGAAATTCAAGGCACCTATTCCTTCAAGCCTTCCAATATCTGTTTGTGAAGATTTTATGTGTTTTTCAAGCATTATCCTGAAAGCGTTTTCCTTGAAATAGAACATCTGTTCCTTTCCGAGCCAATGATCAAGTAAAAGAGCCGTTGGTTTTGCCACGGGGAAAAAGAGGATCTGATAAAAACGTACCAGTGGAACAAGGTATGCACCAATACCCATTGCCTTCCTTGTGAAGTATGCCTGTGGAGCAATTTCCCCGAAGCACGTGATAAAAATTGCTGAAAACATGAATGCTGCAGTTCCCGTCATAACGGAATCAGTAAGTAGTGCAATTAAGACGTTAACACTAACATTTCCCCATAGTAATGTTGTTAGCAAATAGTTTGAATCCTTTCTTATTTGAAGAATCTTACTTGCACTTTTGTTGCCAGCTTCTGCTTCGGTTTCAAGTCTCAAACGAGTTAGTCCAAAAAGTCCGATTGTGAGACCGGAAAATATAGCAGATTGTATCAAACAAAGAAAAATCAGTATCCAGATAACTAGAACCATGTTAGTTCATTTACCCCGAATCACGATCAGATTTCTGTACACAGTTCTACTATGGAAATTATGATTTATATTGCTACCCATAGGGATTCATGCCAAAAAACAAAAGTGAAGTACTCGTTTAGATTTTTTTAGAAAGAAATCGTTCCCTCTAATAGGGAACATTGGACCGCAAACTCAGAACATTATTATTCAAATTTTATGCCCATAAATTAGATTGTGTATACTGTGTGAAAGCCAGAGATTATCAATTCTTCTCATCTTCAAATTCAATATACCAATGAGTTCCGTCACAGAAAGGTTTATTCTTGGAACCGCCACAGCGACAAAGAGTATAGTGATCATCGGTATCGGGTTTTGAACCCTCGGGATCTTTAAGCTCCATTCCACCAACAACATTGCAAGAGCGATTCTTACCAACAAAAATTTCCGGATCCTTTGGATAATCCTTGTGAAGAACGTCATCCTTTGTGTAGCTCAAGGCTCCAGAAGGACACATCTTAATTACACGTTCAATTTCTTCAGGAGAAGCGCCATCAGGATCAATCCATGGTTCTGTTTTCATGCGGAAAACAGTTGGAAGATTGTCAGTGCAATGACCCATATGGGAACATACACCTCTATTATCATGAATTGTTATTTTTTCTCCCACATAAGTATCTACTTGATCTGGAACACGATCTTCTTTCTTGTCACCTGAAAAACCATTTGTTGCATGTGCTCCACTACAGAATGGTTTAGTTGTAGAGCCGCCACAGCGGCAAAGGGCAATTACAGGCTTTGATTCAATGAAAACTCCTTTCGAGTTTCTTAGAGATTCCAGATTACTGACGATATAAGGACCGTCTTTAGACACATTTAATGATGGTTTCTTTTCTTCTTGTGTAGATCCCATTGCTTTTCCCCTTAATTACTACATTTCTGTTAAGCTTGAGTTAAGTAGATTGTGCCGATTGAAGCAATAAATTATTTGTTCTTGTTCCGCATTTGTATGCCATGAATCTAAACCAGAATCTGGAAGATCATTCTATCAAAATGCAGACAAAATTATTGCAAACTATGGTCTTTTTTCTCACTATTTGCAACAGTACTTATTTCGGGAGACAGTAAATCAAAATCATTGTCATTTGAAATTATTTGATCATATCCCTATTGCATTTCAAAACCTTATATTTAGTGCAGACCAAAAAAGATAATATGTACCTGATATTCACTAAATTCATGACATTCATGAGCGATTAATAGCCAATAATCATTTTTATTCCATTATTTCAAAAATACAGGTGTACTTATGCAAATCATAATCATTGGTGGATTCTTAGGAAGTGGAAAAACAACTACTTTGCTTAATCTCGGAAAAACCTTAACAGAACAAGGGCACAAAATAGCAATCATTGTGAATGAAATCGGAGAGGTTGGCCTTGACGGAACCATACTTTCAACATCCGGCATTCAAACCCGGGAGATCACAGACGGATGCATCTGCTGTACTCTTAAAATCAGTATGGAATACACCCTCCAGAACCTGAAGGAAGAGTATGAGCCAGATGCAATTATCATCGAGCCCACAGGACTGGCGTTCCCCAGACAAATCAAAGATGATCTGGAAATAATAGATCTTGAAGGACTAACTTTTGCGCCTCTTGTTAACATTGTTGATGGCACTCGCTTTAGTGCGGAAATTAGACAAGCACCAAAATTCATCCAGACTCAGATTGAAGATGCAGAAATCCTTGTAATCAACAAGATTGATATTGCTCCTGAAGAAAAGGTGGAGGCTGTTTTCAACGCATTGCAGGAAATTAATCCGGAAGCAACTATTCTCCGTACTTCTGCTACCGAAGGAAATCAGAATTTCCAACAATTAATAGAGATTCTGGCTGAAAGTAGTAAGCAGGCCAGAAAAGATACAACAAGAAATTCCATCGAAGAATCCGGTGTTGCAGCTTATTCTATTCAATATCAGATTGAAAAAGAAACTATTGATGAGAACATTGCAGAAAACGTTGCCATTAATGTCCTAGGTACTTTAAAAAAGGATATTCTTAAAATGAATCCGGATTTTGTAGGACATGTGAAAATTGCGGTTAACGCAAATGACAAACTGATCCGTGCAAGTGTTACATCTGCAGAAGCAGATATTGGCATTCAGGTACTGGATAACAATGAAACAAAAAATCCATCCCTGACCTTACTTTGTGCTGTTACAAATGTTGACAAGGAAAAACTGAAATCTTCCATGAAAGACATTACAGAAAAATCATTTCAGGAACACAAAGTACACTTCACAAAGGAAGGTGAAGCCTGTGAACACAAACACACCATAAAAATCGATGACTTGATTGCCTAAAAGCAATCAAGCATATTTCTACTGACAAAATTATTCTGTTGCAGTTTCGTCAGTTTCCCACAAGCCAACTGGATTATTTTCGGTGTCAAGGAAAACTGCTGTGTAGCCCATACCGGGAACTGGCATCTTCAGAGAGAGTATTTTCCCCCATTATCTTCAACTTTCTCAAGATACTCATCAATGGAAGGAACATCAACAAAACTGGTAATATGCTGATCAGGCATAGCCCTTTCACCAATTCCCCCACCGATACCCGGATTTCCTTCATCGTCTGTTGTTTCAATGAAGTAGTATTCCATAGGACCGGGAACTTTCTCTATTTTCCAGCCAAAAACGTCTGAATAAAACTTCGATGCCCGGCCAATATCGTCCGCAGGAACGTCAATGTGAGTTATTGTTGGCATTTGTAAAACCCCTATATTAGGTGGTTTTTTAATCCATTTCAAGTTAACCCTGAGTATAGTTTAGACTCTGATTAAATATTGTTAGTTGTTGTAAGCATCATAAATTTGCCAAACCCAAATTATGAAACCTAGAACAGTACCTATAATAATAAAACTCAGAATAAAAGCGATAACTAAACCTACCCAGATTCCAATTGCTTTAAAAATTTCTCCTTTTATTAATTGACCTAAACCTGGAATAAAAAAAGATAACAGTGCCGGAACACCATGTGTATTGTTTCCACTCATCTAATAACCTCAATATGTTTAGCGATAAGTTATGCACATGTTATAAATATTTTATTCTTATTGGCAAAATCAAAAACTAAAAGCAAAAAACGCACCTTCAAAAACTGTAGCCGATATAGCACTGATTGCCGAAGAAATGTATTGGTTAAAGACAAAGATTATTGGTTACAGTAATGTAAAAAAAGCTCAGAGTACGGATATATCCTTTTGACATTTATTACATCGTGTACAACGGGAAAATACTTGCTGATAACTATTAGAAAAACCAGATTTAAGACCACTATAGGTAAACTACTAAAGTAAGGTGGCAGTGCTTCGAAGGTATTACATGCCTCTTTTTTGAATTTGACAAAATGGCTCTCAAATGGCTTTTTTGTGGAATTAAAGCTCTATTTGTGCTTTTCTCAACAAAATAAACTGCTATCAAGCTTTATTCTAACAAATAAAGAGTTGTAAAGCGTTTTGTATATTTAAACACGTGTTTGTCGATAAATCGAAGAAAGTATCCTTTTATTGCCCGTTATGCTTCTGAGAAGCGCTGGAAGACGAATAGCATCCAGCTTAGTAAGCCACCCCCTTAGAGGCATCCTTTCCAGAGGGTGCCTCATACCTTTAAACAAATCACTATTGTCAAAATTAAGAATCACAAATGAGATGTAAATATGTCAGTAGCCGAATTAACACCTCTAATCAAAACAACGGATGCCTGGAAAATATACCAGATGGGAGAAGTTGAATTCGCAGCCCTTCAGGGAATTAATCTGGAAATATATGAAGGCGAGTTCATAGTAATCCTAGGACCCAGTGGAAGTGGAAAAAGCACCTTGATGAATCTTATAGGGTGTTTGGACATCCCCACAAAAGGAATTGTCAGCTTGAACGGAAAAGACATTTCCAGTCTTGATGAATCCGAACTGGCACAAATCCGGGGGAAAAGTATTGGATTTATTTTTCAACAGTTTAACCTGATCCCCACGCTCAATTCTCTAGAAAATGTAATGCTTCCATTGGAATTTCAGGAAGAAGACCCTACTGTTGCACTAAAAAGAGCTAAAGAGCTGCTGAAGATAGTGGGACTTGAAGATAAAATGAAACACTTGCCCTCCCAGCTCTCAGGTGGACAAAGACAGAGAGTTGCTATTGCAAGATCACTTGCAGTCAATCCTGAAATACTGCTAGCAGACGAACCTACCGGA
>CAZHNA010000104.1:0-6085 GCA_964532775.1 uncultured Methanosarcinales archaeon | reverse complement strand
CCAAGAAACAGATTACATTGCTGAGGAATACGAACAACATTTAAGCACTTTTGAAGAAGATGTGATCAATATTGAAAGTCGTATTGATAATTGGAATAATGCTTTGGCAATGGCAGAATATGATGGACATATCAGTGATGAAGAATACGATCATTTGATAGATGTTGGAAATGAGTATATCGATGAAATGAATTGGGTAGAACCACACCTAGTAAGCTTTAAAGCATTTATTGAAGAAAATGAAAATGCATTAAAAAACATGGGTGCGGACACTTACGAAGACAAAAAATTTATCGATGATTTACAGACAAAAATAAATCTAGACTATGACACTATCTTAATTTCACTTGAAGGCTGAATAAGCCTTCCTTTAATTTTTTGGGAAGACAAAACCAAAGACAATAAAAAAAGAATACTTAAAAACATGGCTGTTTTTTTCTTTTATTTGGAATCAAACCTTTTTACTTAGTATAGATGCGCTTATTTTTGATGATAACCATCACTATATTTTTGTGAAGCGAAAACTAGCAATTTGAATTATGAAAACTAGCGTTGCCATTTTTTACGTTGTATATATCCCCGACTGAATGTGCGGGGGGTATGATTCGAACTCACGAGATATTCTACATTACCTAATTTCCACAGAAACAAATGGAAGCCATATTTTAATAAAAATATTTGATGATGGAAGTGAAAACTGTCAAACTTGGGTTATATGTTATTACTAATAAATGCAAAGTGGAAAATTTCTACAGAAATCAGGCATAATATAGGACTATTAAAAAATAATTAGTAGTCCCGGGCGGATTCGAACCACCGTCTTCGGCTCCAAAGGCCGGAAGGATTGACCACTACCCTACGGGACTGCTTAAAATTGAAACTGCTTAATCCTACTTATTATTTATGTCCTTAATCAAAGATTAAGGACTCCTATTAAATATGTGTTTTAATATGATGTCGCTAGTCGAAGATTCGCGACTCACTTCTGGACAATGACAGTCAGGATATCGTCATCTTCCAGCATATGATCAAGCCCTGCGCGCTGTCCAGGATGTTTGGCGGAATCGCCCCACACCTGAGCATACCTGAATTTACCTCTGAAATCGCGATGCAGGTGGTCGCACACGTCTCCTACAGTGCTTCCATATGTAATAATTAGAGGTTCCTCCATATCCGGGGCTTCTCCCTGAGGTTTGAGGAACACACGAATGAAATCCAATGAATCGTAAATGAGGTCTTTTACCTCTTCGACATTTTGTCCTTCATTAGCTGAAATGAGCATACCATCAGGGAAATTCTTCTCACATTCCTCAATTGTTTTCTCGTCCGCCAGATCAACTTTGTTAATTACGACAACGGATGGAATATAAACGCGGTTGCTCATAATAACATCAATAAGCTCATCGATGTCGATATCATCCCTGATAAGTACATGCGCATTATGGATCTTATATTCACCCAATACCGCTTTGATAAGATCATCAGATATTTCAAGATCCAGAGTGGTACTAATTGGAATTCCACCCCTGTCCTGCCTTTTGATAACAACATCCGGAGGAGAAGTATCAACCCGTACACCAGCATCGTACAATTCCTGCTTGAGAACATTATAGTGCTGTGTCTGGAATACATCCAACACAAAAATCACAAGATCGCTGTTACGGACAACGGCGATAACTTCCTTGCCGCGACCCCTTCCACTTGCTGCACCCCTTACAAGTCCGGGAACATCAAGAATCTGGATAGTCGCTCCATTGTGCTCCAAAACACCGGGAATCACATCAAGGGTTGTGAAATCATATGCCCCTATTTCTGAATTTGCACCTGTAAGCTTGTTGAGTATTGTGGATTTACCTACCGACGGGAACCCGACAAGTGTCACTGTGGCATGACCTGATTTCTTGACAGAATAACCATCCCCTCCACCCTTCGAAGAAGCGCGTTTCTGCAGCTCTTCACGTAGTTTGGCAATTTTTGCCTTCAGTTTACCGATATGGTGGGAAGTAGCCTTATTGTATGGAGTATCCCGAATTTCCTTTTCAATAGTTGCTATCTCATCCTCAACGCTCATTGGCACCAAACACCACGTCAATGTTAAAAAGATTTTTCCCGGAAAAATCCCTCAGGAAGTTATTTCGCGAAAACAAGTATGTCCTCTGGAGCGATCTCTACAATGCAATGAGAAGAAGGAATATCATCTGAAAAGCGTGTCGGGATCTCACAAAGCAATATAAAATCACTGCCATCAAGCTCAACTGCTACTAGTTTACTGCTTCCTTTATCCGTAATCTCAAGAACGTTTCCGGGATAAACATTCCCCTTAGCTGAAACTGCATCTTCATAATCTGGTTTCAAACGTATATTTTCAGGCCGGACGCCCCATGACACGTGCTCCAAATCTGGAACAGCGCCATTGACAACAACCTGTATTCCGCCGCCTTCAAGCACGGATTTTGAAGAAGAAATGCTCACTACTTTTGCATTGTCAAAAATATTGCTGACCCCCGCAAGTTCCGCCACTGCCTTGTCAACCGGGGAATAAAACACATCCCGAGGACTGCCAATCTGGTGAACTTCCCCCTCATGAAGAACAACAACCCTATCAGCAAGAGAAAATGCTTCATCGGGACTGTGGGTAATAAATATCACAGGAATCCCTAGTTCCTTCTGAATTACCTTTATTCGCTCCCTCAGGCGCATTCTTACAACCATATCAAGGGCTGAAAATGGTTCATCAAGCAGCAGTATACCGGGTTTGGGGGCAAGTGCCCGGGCAAGTGCAACTCTCTGTTTCTGACCACCGGATAGCTGTGAAGGGTATCTGTGTTCCAGTCCTTCAATGTGCAAGAGTTGAAGCATTTCATGCATACGTTCCTCTTTCTGCTCTTTACCCCATCCCTTAAGCCCATAAACAATATTCTGCTTCACATCCATATGTGGGAAAAGAGCATAATTCTGGAAAACATAGCCCGGTTTCCTATACTGTGGCTGGAGGTTTATCCCGGATTTGCGATCGTAGTAAACCTGCCCATTAACAGAGATAATCCCATCATCTGGTTTTTCCAATCCTGCAATACACCTCAATGTAGTAGTCTTGCCTGAACCAGAGCGGCCAAAAAGCACTACCATTTCATCCCCGACCTCAAAATCAATATCCAGCAAAAAACTATCCTGATCCTTGCTCTTATTGTTGCGAGAAAGATATTTTTTTGAAATATTTAATGCCATACCCATACATCACACACTCCAGCGATCTATAAGCTTTGCAGTAAGCCCCATTGCAAGCAGTGAAACCAGAACGAGAGTTACAACAAGGATATTCGCAAGTGCATCGTTACCTGACTGGAATGCCGTATAGATGGATAGGGACATTGTATTTGTCTTGCCGGGAATATTGCCTGCAATCATAAGGGTGGCCCCGAATTCACCTACCGCCCTTGCAAAGCTCAACACAAGTCCTGCGAGAATTCCTTTCTTTGCAAGAGGTAGTGTCACAAAAAGCATTGTTTCCAGTTCACTGTGACCCAGTGTGTAAGCAGCATACTCAAGTTCACGATCAACCCCGCCGATTGCAGCAGCTGTTGTTTTGACCATGAGTGGAAGGGAAACTACGAAAGCTGCTATTACCGCAGCCTGCCATGTAAAAAGCACTGCCCACCCGGTCAGCTCAAAAAGAGGTTGGCCGAGTATTCCGTTTTTCCCCAGCAATATTACCAGCAGGTAACCCGTAACTGTTGGAGGAAGGACAAGTGGGAGGGTTACCAGAATATCAGCGGCCCATTTGCCCTTAAATTCCCTCCTTGCCAAAATATACGAGATAATAATGCCCAGCACAGCTACTAAAATTGTGGACAATCCTGCCACTTTTAATGTAATCAATAGAGGAATCCAGGCATCTTCAAGCATTAATTATCATCTACTGTAAATCCATGATCTTCAAGTATGTCTTTCCCATCTTTAGACAGGACAAAATCAATAAATCTCCCTGAAGCTTCCTTCTCTGTCGAAGAGGAAACAACTGCAATTGGATAGCTTATCGTCGAATTTGTAGGAACTTCGGCAACCATTTCAATCCGATTTTCATCTGCAGACATAAAATCACTTGAATAAACAAAACCTGCATCTACATCTCCATTTTCAACATAAACCAATACTTGCTTCACATTTTCTGCATAAACCATTTTTTCACTAACTTCGACCCAAAGAGAAGCATCTTCAAGTGCTTCTTTTGCATATTTTCCCACAGGAGCCGTAGCCGGATCGCCTATAGCCACCTTCTCAACTGCTTCGTTAGCAAGATCTGCAGGAGAAGTGAGATTGTTTCCACTTTCCGAAGGCATGACCATAACAAGAGAATTGCCTGCAAAATTGTTTCGAGTCTCATTATCGATTAACCCAGATGTACCGAGAAGATCCATGTGCTTCTGGGAAGCTGATGCAAAAATATCTATCGGAGCACCCCCCTCAATTTGCATCCTCAGGGATCCTGAACCTGCCAGATTCAGAACAATATCTACATCGGGATTCGCTTCCTCATATTCTTTTTCGATTTGGAGGAAGCTTTCAGTCAAACTGGCAGCTGCCGAAACTGTAATTTCTGTTTTGGAATTACTCTCATGGGGCATATTAATTGCAAAAAAAGCCATTATAAGCAGAAGAATTGCTAAGACTATTACACCCATAGACTTGTACAAACAATAAACCTCCGATCAGATGTGGTACTGATATGTACCACCATACATAACGCGAATGATGCTGATAATACTATAAAAAAGTAACGAAAATATAAAGGGGGAAATCCAAAAATACAGGTTTTCAGTTTATTTGAGATTCATGCATCTTCAAAAAGAGTGACTTCCACTTCAGAACCTTTTGGGAGATATGTAATTTCAGGATCAATAGATATGAAACCATCTGCATCCGCAAGAGTTGTGATAGAAGCGGAGGTTTTGTCAGCAGGATAAACAAGATCCCGAACTACTCGCACAGTTGAAAGATCAAGGCGAGTATCAGAATGTATATCAGCCATTAGCTTACCTTTCACTTTTTTTCGGGCAGGGGAAGATGTGCCAAGCCCATTGGAAATCAGATCAGCCACTAATTCATTAAAAACCATCAAAGCAGATGTCGGGTTACCCGGCAATCCTATAACCGGAATTTCATCAGCTTCCGCAATTATCACGGGTTTTCCTGGCTTGAAGTTCATCCCATGAACCAGAAGACGTCCGTATTGCCCGATGACATCATACATGAAATCATCAGTACCCGCAGAAGTGCTTCCAGTTGTCAGGACAAGGTCACACTCATCCAGAGCTTGCAGGAATACATCTTCAGCCTTCCTGCGATCATCCTGCACAATCCCATAGGACACAGGAATTGCCCCAAGTCGCCGAATACTTGCAGAAAGTGTATAGGAATTGGTATTGTAGATGCCTCCTCCCTCAAGCGGAGTTCCAGGCTCTGTAAGTTCATCACCTGTAACAATGAGTCCTACCCTGAGAATCCTGATAGGAACAGATGCTATACCGATGGCTGCAAGAACACCTATTTTTGCAGGAGATAACTTGTCACCAACATGTAAAACAAGTTTTCCAGATGATATATCAGCGCCTGCAGGAAGTACGTATTGCCCCCCACGAACCTCAGTATTTATAATCACTTTACCATTCTGCATGGATGTATCTTCAACCATAACAACAGCATCAGCGCCCTCAGGCAAAGGCGCCCCTGTAGATATTTCAAATGATTCTCCCGGATTGACGGAAAGATTATCGGCCCTTCCCGCAGGAATATAGTCTTTCAAAATAAGGCTAACAGGGTTAGAAAAAGCATCTTTTGTATCAGAGGAAAGCACTGCGTAGCCATCTTTCAATGATTTGGAAAATGAGGGTACATTTATGTCAGAAATGACATCCACTGCCAGCACAAGCCCATCAGCTTCAACGAGTGGAAAGGATTCTATGCTAAAACCAGGAGACAGGTCAAGCATAATTTGCTTAGCCCTGTCAAACGGTGTTAAATCCCGTAATATTTTTCTCATTCTGCTACCTGCAAGAAAATCAGTAGATTGGAGTTCCTGTAGTTG
>CAZHNA010000103.1:0-6099 GCA_964532775.1 uncultured Methanosarcinales archaeon | reverse complement strand
CAAGCTTACCTTTGTCGGTGTTGGTATGCCCAGGCTTGACAATTAAGATGAAGGAATTTCATGCCCGTGCTAGGTTTACTTGCAATAAAAGAAGAAATTCTTAAAAAATAAAAATTTCGGAATCAAATTCGAATTTAAAATATTGAATATATGTTTGAATAGAGGTTATTAGAGGTGGTATTATGAAATATAGTCTTGGAATAGATGCAGGTGGAACTTATACTGATGCAGTAATCCTGAGGGATTCTGATGGGGAAATAGTTGATACAATAAAAGCAAGAACCACCTATCCAGATCTTCTGATTGGGATACAAAATGCTCTTGATGGCCTAAACCAGTCTTATCTTGAAAATGTTTCCCTTGTGTCGGTTTCTACTACTCTTGCAACTAATACAATTCTTGAAGGTACCGGCTATCCGGTTGCCTTGATTATGGTGGGTGAAGCTGACATTCCTGCAGATGCTTCATTAAAATATTCGATCCATTTAGATGGTGGACACACACCATCGGGTAATGAAAAATCTCCCCTTGACATCGAGGCAGCAGAAACTTTCGTTAATAATGTTAAAGAGAAAGTGTCTGCTTTTGCTGTCTCATCCTATTTTAGTGTCCGTAATCCTGAACACGAACTCAGAATCAAGGAACTAGTTGAAAACCTGACAGGTCTTCCGGTTGTATGCGGACATGAGCTCTCCCAATCTCTTGGTGCATATGAACGTGGAATCACTGCTTATCTGAATGCTCAATTGCTTCCGATATCTACCCAATTCATGGATACGGTGGTTTCGGAAATCAGGAGGCGTGGAATTGATGCTCGAATGATGATGCTCAAGTGTGACGGTTCCATCGTTGGTATTAAGGAAGCTCTCAAGCATCCGATTGAATCTATTTTTACAGGCCCTGCAGCTAGTCTTGTTGGTGCTTCTTATCTGGCAAAGCGCAAGAATTGTGTGGTACTTGATGTAGGCGGTACGAGTACCGATGTGGCAATGATTATTGACGGCTTCCCGGAGATTTCCGGTGAGGGTGCGATTGTAGGGGGCTGGCGGACAAAAGTGGAAGCAATCCGAATGGAAACCTCTGCACTTGGTGGGGATAGTCATGTGTGGACCAAGAATGAAAAGTTGCACATTGGTCCCAAACGTGTTATTCCGCTCTGTGTGGCTTCCACACAATATCCTGATCTGCATTACAAACTTACCAAAAGCCAGCATATTCTGAGAACCCAACTCGGGGAAAATATCCAGCCTGCAAAAATGTTCCTGAAAACAAATCATGAACCTATTGAACTTACTAAAAGAGAAGAAGAGCTTCTTGGCAGGATAGACGATGCTCCAAAAACCATTAATGAGGTATACTGGGAAAAAACCACATTCCCCTCACCTATGACGATGACGAGCCTTATACAAAAACGATTGGTTCAGGGAATTGGTTTCACACCAACCGATGCGCTTCACGTATTAGGAGAATACGATGAATGGGATAAGGAAGCTTCTGAACTTGGTGCGACTTTGATAGGCAACTTTTGTTTCAGGGACGCACGACAAATAAGTGCTTACGTTAAGGAAGAAGTGGCAAAGAATATGGCACTTAATGTTCTTTCCTATGTGTTTGAAGACATTGCATCTGCTGAAATTCGCAAGTCACTTGATCATGAATACCACGGACAATTCAAAGTGAATGTTCCGGTTGTTTTGCTTGGGGGGCCCGTAAGTGCATATGTAGAGGATGTTGCCAAATACATGGACGCTGAAATTATCCTTCCGGAACATGCGGAAGTCGGCAATGCGGTAGGCGCACTTGCAGGAAGAGGTCTCAAGCGTATTGAGATACTTGTAAGACCTAATTACGGCAAAGCTTCGCGTTATAACTTGAAAACAGATTCGGTTTCTGCTTTTTATCCAGGGGGAAAGGAAACACTCTCATCTTATGACGAGGGCCTTGATTTTTCAAAGGAAATCGGGACAAAATTAATCATGGAGTATATGAAGGATGCAGAACTCGATGAAGGCGAGATTTCCATTGATATTAAGAGAAAGGATCTCACTTTCCCAGACAGTCACGCTCTTATTGAAACGCGCTTGATTCTCACGGGCACCGCAGATCTCAGGAATAAGAATGAGGATCTCAGAATCTGATATCCCTTAAATATTTAAGTAAAGGAGCCTCTATTTCAACTTATGATGGAGTTGAAAGGTGGCCCTTATTGTCTAAAAGTTCGTCCTGATATTGTAGGGTCAGAGGAACAATTCCGGGAAAGATTGAATTTGTCAAATGTTAATGGTGTTCTTTTCAACGCAGGTCTGACAATTAATAATTCATCTCAAAAAATTGAATTTGATGCGGTTCTATGGAAAGATAGAAACATTTGTTTTATGGAATACAAGGATTCACTTTCAGCTCACAAGCGGATGAAAGCCAAACGTGTCCAACAAGTATCTGATAAGTCAAGGGATATTGCAAGAGCATTTGGATTTCTGAAATATGATTTTGTAGTGGTTGTTAATGGAGAGCCATCAATTGACCAAAAAAGTGGTGTTAAGGTAATTTCTCTTGAAGATCTTCCTTATTTTGAACCGGAATACAAGTGTGCTTATAAGGAAATGGATAATCTTGATAGCCTACTTTCAAAATACTCCCGTGATCAAAATCCTGTAAATCCGGAGAAAGATAAAATAGTTTCAGAATTAAAGAACCTGAGAAAAATGGTTATCGATTCATCGAGGGAGCAAGCATGACAGTTATAGGGTATGGTGAAGCGCTTGGTGCAGGAACAATTATCAACGCCATCGCAACATTAAAGGGAGCCGCTTTTGGGGTAGATCTAAAAACAAATTCTAAAGTGGAACTCTCACATGGTTCAGGTGGTGTCCGGGGAGAAGTGGAAGGTAACCCTAGTGCTGATACTCGTCTTATTGAATTGGCAGTGCAAAAAACCTTGAAACACTTTTGTCTTAAAATGGAAGGAACTGTTGTAACCCAAAGTGAAATTCCCATGGTAAGTGGATTGAAGAGCAGTAGTGCAGCAGCAAATGCGACAGTTCTTGCAACTCTTGATGCGATAGGGGAAAGCATGGACCCTCTTGGGATAGTAAATCTCGGGGTCAAGGCTGCAAAAGAAGCAGGCGTTACTATAACAGGTGCTTTTGATGATGCATGTGCTTCTTTTTTTGGTGGCGTGGTAGTTACGGATAATAGCAATAATACACTGCTTTCAAGGGTCAAGAGAAAAGATGAAGTTCTTATTCTTGTGCCCGATAAGCAGGTTTTTAGCAGTAAAACGAATGTTTTGCATTCAAAAGCAATTGCTCCATGGGTTGAAATGGCCTATGATCTAGCTCTTGTAGGTGAATATGAAAAAGCCATGACTTTAAACGGTATGCTTTATTGCGGTGCTCTTGGTTTTGACACAAAGCCCTTAATGATTGCACTTGATTGTGGAATTAGGGGTGTAAGTCTATCCGGAACGGGCCCTTCCTATGTTGCTCTAGTAGGGAATCGTGATTCGGCAAAACTTGAAAAAGCATGGAAGAAGTATGACCCTGCCGGAAAGATGATAAAGACAGAAATAAATAATGTTGGAGCCATGACAATCGTATAAATTGTTGATTCATATGACACTAGATGACATACGCCACAAGATTGCCAGTATTGATGAGCAGATGGTTGAGCTAATAGCCCAAAGGGTTGCATTAGCTGAAGATGTCTTGCGCTATAAACATCAAGAAAACATGTCAATAAATGATGAGAGTCAGAACACAGTTGTAATTGAGCGTTCAACAGCTATAGCTACAGAAAAGAACCTCGATATAGCTGCAGTAAAAGAGATTTTAAAAATTCTTATCAGAATGAATATCGAAAGGCAACACGAATTAAGTGGCGAAGGTAATTTACCCTGAAGAGGAATCAAAAATGATTGATATTGCAGTAATAATGGGCTCTGAATCAGACAGGGCTATAGCAAATCGTGTGACGAATGTTCTGGAAAATACAGATTATTCATTTGAGGTTATGGTTATATCCGCACATCGCAATCCTGATGAACTTGATGAATATGTGAAAGCAAGTGATTCTAATGTTTTCATAACAATTGCAGGTCTCTCTGCTGCTCTTCCAGGTGTAGTTGCATCAAAAACGCGCAAACCAGTAATTGGTGTGCCTGTTGGTGCAAAACTTGGTGGGCTTGATGCTTTGTTATCAATTGCCCAGATGCCTCCGGGAGTCCCAGTTGCAACAGTCGGTATTGACAATGGTGCAAATGCTGCACATCTCGCAATTCGGATTCTGGAAGTTAATCAGTAAATAGCTTATTCTTTAAAATAAAGATCCAGGCAACACTCTTCGTCTTTGTTGCCCAGGGTCTGTTTTACTTTTACATCACCTTCAAGGTTTGCCCTGCTAATTAACCTTGAAAGTATGCCTGCGGTAAGATTGCACATAATCGGGTTGACTTTAGTCTCGTCTCCCCATGGGCATTCATTTGCTTTTACCCTAACAAGATTACTTCCGGCTTTTTCAACATAGTATTTTCCTCCAATTTCACTGAGTATTTTACAACCGATTTCACCTATATTGTCAGTGTTTATCTCCTCATTATCCTCTTGATAACGCTGCAATACTTTGCTTTCAACCATTTCTAGCATCTGTTGCATTACTACTTTTTTTTGTTCAGGAGGAACTGTTGCCAGTAGTGATGGAATTATTGTAGTCAGGATCTTACGAACCTGATTCTGCATTTCAAGCTTGTTTCTCTCTTGAATTACTTCATCATGATATTGTTTAAGTTTCAAAAGAGATTTAATCCGAGTTTGGAGTTCCAGTTTATTGACAGGTTTTGTCAGGAATTCTTCTGCTCCGCTTTCAAGTCCTTTTATCAGATCTTCTTTTTCAGAAAGTGCAGTGATCATAATGATCGGAATATATGGATTACTTTCATTTTCCTTGACTCTTTTACAAACTTCATAGCCATCTAATCCCGGCATCATTACATCAAGGAGAATCAAATCGATGTTTTCTTCTTCTAATTTTTGAAGAGCTTCTTCGCCATTTGAGGCAAAAATAACATCATATTCCATAATAAGATATGCTTCAAGTAACTCCAGATTTTGTGGTTCATCGTCCACTGCAAGAATAGAAGCCCTACCCATTCTGTAACCCTCTTGTATTTTCATAAGATCGGGGATGCAATCGTTTTTATTCATTATTCCCGAAGACGCGCATTCCAGTAGAACTTATTGTAAATTTGTTGAGTTCAAGGGAAATATTGGTTCCCCTCATTTTTGGTATCAAAATAAATCTTTCCATCTTTGAAGTATATGGATTTTCCTTGACAAGGAATTTTATGCATCCATATGTTGAATAGTCAGCAACACAATTTGTCATTTCATGTGCAGCTTGATCAAGGACGTAAAGAACAGTAATATTTTTCTCTGCCAGAAGAAGGTTTAATGTATCAAATTGATTTCTGAAATCGCGTGGCGACATTCCAAGTGCAAATACTCCAATATTGTCAACAATTAGAAGGTCTATGTTTTCAGGAACCAAATCAACAAGGCCCATTATGTCAATTTCACTAACGCTCAAGCCACTTATGAGGTTAGATGCTGCAGTGGTTGCTTTGCTCCGTATTTCGAGAACTTTCTTAATTGTAAGCAGCTTTTCATCAATAAAACGTGAAAATTCAAAGCCAAATATTTCAGCTTCTGCGATTATGTCTTCACTGGTTTCTTCAGTTGCCAGAATTAAACAACGTTTTCCTTCTTCACAGGCTTTGTTGACAATATGCATTCCAAAAATAGTCTTGCCGGATCCAGCTGTTCCAGTAACCAAAATACCTTTGTTTTTGGGTAAACCACCCTCAATTTCCTTGTCTAGCGTTTGGATACCAGTTGAAAGCCTTTCCATCCATTAATCCAAATAACTTATACCTATAAATAATTTTATACCGTTAAACTTTAGGGTGCACGTTTAAAATGCTTCCTAAAGAGTGATACAGCTAGTAAAATCACCAAAAAACTAAGCGGACCAATTATGAGGAAGTTATCCATGAACTTGACCTCTTCTAAAGAGATAAGTGATCCGTTGTTTTCAACTTCGGTA
>CAZHNA010000102.1:0-6122 GCA_964532775.1 uncultured Methanosarcinales archaeon | reverse complement strand
AAACTATGCAGAACTCGAATCTGTATTTGCGGACGGTACCCTTCATCCAATGGATCTGAAAAATGGTGCTGCAAAATATATGAATATGATTCTTGAACCTGTGAGGACAGTCCTCCTTTGATTTTTTTAATCAGCTCCTGTTGTCGCAATTTATATATTGCTTGCAATACGATTCACATAAGCGAATGCTATAGGGCGGGGTTTTATGAAATACACTTTTCAGGATTCAACAGAGTTGCCGGTGCAACGTGATTTCATTCGGGATATGCGTGATTTCATGGAAGCCTGCAAACAGGTTTTACCGGTGGAGAGCAGTGCAATTGAAAAAACGGAACAGGTTCAGGAAACAACTGCAACCTTACAGTCTAAGTTGCAGGAATTCAATGATTCTAACGAAAAAATACTGGATTTTATCAATTCTACGACTAAGAACACTGAAAACGATGAAATTGTAAAGTATAGGGATTTGGTTATCAACACATGCCAGTCTTCTGCTGAGAAAGGTAAAAACGATCTAACAGCGCTACTGGATACTGCTTCAAAAGAATTCGATGACGAGATGGCAACAGTCAAAAAGAAGATTCTTTCCATGCTCAATCTTATGTTTGAAGGCGGGGTTTACGGAGCAGGAAAAAGCTATTCTGCAGTACAAACCCTCGATGGTATGAAAGGGGGTTTGGTAGCCGACCTTGGTCCTATGGAATACCAATGTGATCTCACTTTTGATAGATCATCTGTTACAGTCAAGTATTTGATGGGTTCTCTTTTCCTGCCGAAGTGGGCAAAATCAGGTTTCATTTCAAAAGAAGCCAAAGTCAAGATGGAAGATGTATCTGACTTTTTGCTTTCCGCATTTGACTATGATGGTACTTCTCGAACAGAAGTAGTTTTTAAGAGCAAAAAGGCTGATAAAATTGTAAAGATTCTTTCCGAGAATGATGATGTTAGCATTTTCCTTGATGAAATTGAAATTTCTGCTGATGGAATGCTTGTAAGATCAATTAAGTTTGAAGAAATTAATGCTCTTCTTACATCTACAATCGAATATGTTAAATCCCACATTAAATCCCAAAGACTGAATTCTCTCCTTCTTGGTGGGGAATATGCTATTCGAAATACTGAAGTATTTGACTGCCTGAAACTCGTCGCTGAGCAATACTCTGATATCATCCGGGAATGTCTCCAGCGTGGATATGTTGAGGGAGAAATAACAATAAAGATCGAACAGCAGGATGGGACAAGGACTGAAAAATACCTCTCAAAAGCAGAAGTATATAAAGAACTTTCCGAGATTGGCAGCGAAGGTCTTGAAATTGCAAGTGTCTTAGGCCTGAAATAAAAGGAGATTGACATTTAGCACAAACCTATTTGTCTCCTTATTTATACATATTACTTAGAGAGTTTGCTGGAGATTAATTTATGGAAGGCGTTATTCTTAACGATTTAATTATAATATTTGGTATTTCGATCGGGATTCTGTATCTTTGCCACAAGCTAAAACTCTCTATAATAGTTGGCTTTCTTTTTACGGGTGTTCTTGTAGGACCTTATGGATTGGGTTTAATTGCTGCTGTTGAGCAAGTTGAACTTCTTGCGGAAATCGGTATAATTTTCCTTCTTTTCAGTATTGGTGTGGAACTTTCCATAAAAGATCTATGGAAACTGAAAAGGATGGTTTTCATCGGAGGATTCCTTCAGGTTTTTATAACCGTGGGAGTAACTGCTTTAGCATCACTAAAACTTGGATATGCATACAACGAGGCTGTTTTTCTTGGTTTCCTTATTTCTCTGAGCAGTACTGCAATTGTTCTTAAAATATTACAAAACCGTGCTGAATTGCACTCTCTGCACGGGAAAAACATTCTTTCAATTCTTCTTTTCCAGGATGTTGTGGTTGTTGCAATGATTGTGGCGACACCTATTCTTGCAGGGACTGGAGAATCAGGCATTGGTGCAATTCTTGAAATTTTGGCAATGGCGCTTGGTATTATTGTATTTGTCATAGTTGCTGCTAGGTGGCTGGTGCCTTATCTTCTCTTCCAGATTGCCAAAACCCGCAATCCGGAATTGTTTTTATTGAGTATTATCGTAATTTGTATGTCAGTTGCATTGCTTACCGCAAGCATTGGCCTGTCACTTGCACTTGGTGCTTTTCTTGCAGGGCTGATTATTTCTGAATCAGAGTACAGTCATCAAGCTCTTGGAAATATCTTACCGTTTCGTGATGTTTTCCTGAGTATCTTTTTTGTTTCAGTTGGCATGTTGCTTGACGTAGGTTTTTTCATGGAAAGGCCATTTTTGATTATTCTTGTAGCACTGCTCGTGATGTTTGCTAAATCTTTCATTGCTGGTTTTGTATCATCAATGCTCGGCTATCCAATGCGAACTTCTGTTCTTACTGGACTTGCTCTTTCACAGGTTGGTGAATTCTCATTCATTCTTTCAAAATTCGGACTGGACGCTGGTCTTCTTGATGGGCATACTTACCAGATATTTCTTGATATATCCATACTCACAATGGCTGCGACATCAGTTGCAATTGCAGTTTCTCCCCGCGTTGCTGACAATATGGTGAAGCTACCTATCCCAAAAATCATCAAATGCGGTTTTTCGTCAAAGAAATTATCATTCCTTCCAGAAAGTAATGTGAAGCTAAAAGGTCACTTGATAATTGTAGGATTCGGTTTCAACGGTAGGACTGTGGCAAAAGCTGCAAAAGCTGCAGGTATTCCATATATTGTTATTGAAAGCAATCCGCAAAGTGTCAGGGATGGACTTGATGCGGGGCATCGCATATTTTATGGTGACGCTTCGCAGGAATCAATACTTGAGCATGCTTCAATAAACAATGCTAAAGTGATGATTATCGGGATTTCGGATGCACCGGGTACAAGAAGAGCCACTTGGATAGCGCGTTCCATGAATCCTAATATTCATATTATTGCAAGAACCCGGTATCTTCAGGAAGTTGAACCACTTTATGAACTTGGTGCAAATGAGGTAATTCCTGAAGAGTTTGAAACATCGGTAGAAATATTTGTCCGGCTTCTTCGCCGTTATTTAGTGCCAGAAGATCAAATCAAGCAATTCATAACAGAGATCAGATCAGATGGCTATGAAATGCTACGTACAATCTCTCCCGAACATTTTTCGACAGGGGAAATGCATATTGACATTCCAGATATTGATATAATTTCCTTGCGGGTTCCTTTGGAGTCCGAAGTTGTCGGAAAGACGCTTAAGGAACTTGACTTGCGTCATAATCTTGGGATCACCGTGCTCGCAATAAGGAGGGGACTTGATATTATCACCAGTCCGGATGGTGAAGTCAAGTTGCTTGAGGGGGATATTCTTGTACTCATGGGAAAGGATGAAAAGATGGAACAACTGGGTGATCTTTTCGTTAATGTAAATATGGAAGATAACTAAAGGGGTTTGGTTATGGAATGCTCACTAAATGAAATAATCGAGAAACTTGATAGAAAGAAGGCCAAGGTGCTGACTTCACAGCAGGTTTGTGAGCTTGTTAGGGGTGGAAAAGAAATTGGATTTGAAGACGTGGATGTGGTGACTACTGCAACACGTGGAGTTATGAGCGGGACTTATGCAGTTCTTTCTTTCCCTGTAAATGCGCCTGAGGAGTTTACAAGGGCTACTGAAGTTCACCTTAACGGCATTCCTGCAAATGTTGGTCCCTGTCCAAACGAACGTCTGGGAATTTTGGATTTGATGGTTTTTGGGACTTCCCATAGTCATGAGCTTGAGAATTACGGCGGAGGTCATCTTTTCCGTGATCTTGTGGAAGGAAACAACATTGATGTTCACGTGGTTACCGATGAGGGTATGGAATTCAATTCCATAGTTTCAATCTCCGATATGCCATATGCACGTCTGTTTTCGACAAGAAATGCTTTCAAGAATTACAGTGCATTCACAAATTTATCTTCATCTCCTGTTTCTACAATTTTTCATGCTACAGAGTTTGGACCAAATGCAAGTGAGGCTACAATGTCCGGTTGTGGGGAAATAAACCCTGTAAAGAATGATCCTTTGCTCCACGGGATTGGAATTGGAACACGTATTCTGTTTAACGGGGCAGAAGGTTTCATTTTAGGAAGCGGGACTAGAAGCAGTCCACAAAAACCCAATCTCATTGCAATGGCTGATATGCATTCAATGGTTCCGGAATACATGGGAGGATTCATTACTTCGGCTGGACCGGAATGCATAGTCTCATGGGCCGTAGCTATTCCGGTAGTGGATGATTCCGTTCTTGATGCGATTGCCCAAACAGACTCCAATACACCCATGCCGGTGATGGATGCTGATAAGAGAGTTCAGATTGCTACCACCAGCTATGCGGATGTCTGGTCGGATGTTGATCTGGAAGTGTCATTTCATCCTTCAAGATGTGTCGAGTGTGAGCCGTGCAGGTCACAGGAAGACTGCCCAACGGAAGCTATTTATTTCGCAAAAAAGGGTCTGGTGTTAGACAGGCACCTGTGCTTCAATTGCGGACTATGCTCCACCAACTGCGCCGGGAATGTGTTTGAGGCAAATCTTGGTTCGATTAAATTTGACTATGAAGATGAGTCACTGGATGTTCCGATTGTAGTCCGGCAATCTGATCGCAAACGTGCCTTGAAAATAGCTGAAGAACTCAAGGACAGGATCGCAGAAGGCAGTTTCAAGGTTAATGGGATGATAGCGGATATATCCATGATTTGACCAAGCTCCTTCAATCAGACTAAAGTCCAGCTTTCAGTTTTTTCTGCCTGGTGTTCTGCAAATGTAGGAATTCCAAGTAAAGTAAATCCTCTAGAAGCCAATTTTAGTTTCATCCCCACATGTGTGGGGAACTCGTTTCCTTAACTTCTTCTCCGGCCTTCCGGGCCGGTTCATCCCCACATGTGTGGGGAACTCAATTCGTTTTTAATTTTTGCGTTTTCATTAGACGGTTCATCCCCACATGTGTGGGGAACTCAAATGACCCCCCGTCTTCAATGGCATCTATAACGGTTCATCCCCACATGTGTGGGGAACTCAATTACCTTCTTCATCAATATTTGATACAACGCGGTTCATCCCCACATGTGTGGGGAACTCTTTAACTATTTCTGATGATATACTGCCTAATGCGGTTCATCCCCACATGTGTGGGGAACTCTTCTAATTCTCTATTTTTCCATTCTTGGCGTCCGGTTCATCCCCACATGTGTGGGGAACTCTACATCAATAACCGTATATGTTGTGTTCATTCCGGTTCATCCCCACATGTGTGGGGAACTCATCAAAATTCTTTGGAATATTAACTGATTTACCGGTTCATCCCCACATGTGTGGGGAACTCTTTAGCAAATTCTATATTCGCTGTTTTAAGTTCGGTTCATCCCCACATGTGTGGGGAACTCTTCATCCGTACAATCTTTCCCGCTTAATGATTCGGTTCATCCCCACATGTGTGGGGAACTCAATTTCAATTATTCGTATCTGGTCAAATAAATCGGTTCATCCCCACATGTGTGGGGAACTCATTTTGTTTTGTTTCGACATAATGTAAAATCACGGTTCATCCCCACATGTGTGGGGAACTCATTATTAAACCGATATAATGATACGGATAGCGCGGTTCATCCCCACATGTGTGGGGAACTCGACTTTATTGAATAGGTTAGAATCAGAAGTGACGGTTCATCCCCACATGTGTGGGGAACTCCAGTACAGATTTCCAACTCTCCCATTAAATCACGGTTCATCCCCACATGTGTGGGGAACTCTGTGCCATGCTGCCACGATATTCCACATTTACCGGTTCATCCCCACATGTGTGGGGAACTCTCACTTTCTATCCAATGGAATTTGCAACTTACCGGTTCATCCCCACATGTGTGGGGAACTCTTCTGCCGTAACAGTATGAGGATTGATAACATCGGTTCATCCCCACATGTGTGGGGAACTCGTATCAGGTTCTGACAACATTCACGAGTGCAACGGTTCATCCCCACATGTGTGGGGAACTCGAGATCGAATCTACTGCTGATGCTGTTGCATACGGTTCATCCCCACATGTGTGGGGAACTCTCTATTTGCTCTTGTTCCTCTTCCGCTGCCATCGGTTCAT
>CAZHNA010000101.1:0-6177 GCA_964532775.1 uncultured Methanosarcinales archaeon | reverse complement strand
AGGCAGGTTCCGATTATGCATGCAGTTATTTGATTAGAAGATGGTACGGTTGTTAAAGGCACCGGCTTTGGTGCTGAAGGTACAGTCTGTGGAGAACTTGTTTTTACAACCCAATATACCGGGTATGAGGAAGCTCTTTCCGATCCTTCTTACAAGGGTCAAATCCTTATGTTTACCTATCCGCTGATAGGAAATTATGGTGTTAGTGAAGAGTGTTTCCAGTCAGACGGTGTAAAAGCAGAGGGTCTGGTTGTCAGGGAAGCCTGTCCCAGTCCGTCACACCACAGAGCAAAGAAAACAATTTATAAACTCATGGAGGATGAGGGAAAGCCTGGAATTTCCGGTATTGATACTCGAATGCTTACTATTAACAATAGAGAGCATGGTACAATGAGGGCAGCTTTGATTGTCGGCAGTAACGACGGTGATGAAGCTGTACAGCTTGCCCGTGAAGTACCTCCGATCTCAGAGCTTGATCTTATTTCAAAGGTTACGTGTAAAGCTCCTTTCCTTGTTAAAGGAAATCGAGCAACAGATAAATCAAAAACAGCCGTTCTTGTTGATCTTGGAATGAAAACACAGATCATTGATAGTCTTGTTGCAAGAGGTATTAATGTACAGGTTGTACCTGCTTCGACATCTGTTACTGATATTGCAAACTATGAACCGGATTTACTTTTCTTCTCAAATGGTCCGGGAGATCCACAGAATGCTACTGAGGCTATAAAGGCAATTCGTGAATTTTCATCAGAGATTCCAATTGCCGGAATTTGTCTTGGACATCAGGTGATTTCTATTGCTCTTGGTGCAGACACTTATAAGTTGAAATTCGGTCACAGGGGTGGAAATCAACCTGTGAAGGATCTTGCAACTTCTATTGTGCATATAACTTCCCAGAACCATGGATTTGCTGTGGATGGGAATTCACTTGAAAACACTGATCTCACAATTACAGAACTCAATGCCAATGATAAAACAGTGGAAGGTGTTGCACATCGTGATTTGGATATCTTAAGTGTCCAGTATCACCCCGATGCACATCCTGGCCCTCTCGATACAGAGAAGCTGTTCTTTGATAAGGTCAATAAAATGATGGGTGGTGAAAACTAATGCCAATCAAAGAAGGTATTCACAAGATTATGCTGATTGGCTCCGGTCCAATTATGATCGGACAGGCCGCAGAATTTGATTTTTCTGGAACTCAGGCATGCAGGTCTCTCCGTGAAGAAGGCTTTAAAGTTGTACTTGTTAATTCCAACCCTGCAACGATTATGACTGATCCCGAAACTGCAGATGCTGTTTATATTGAGCCACTTGATGCTGAAATCATAGGTGACATTATTGAAAAAGAGCGTCCTGATGGTATTATTGCAGGCCTTGGAGGACAAACCGGTCTCAATGTTACCAGTGAACTCGCAGAACTTGGCATACTTGATAAGTATGGTGTCAAATTACTCGGAACTTCCCTTGAAGCTATTAAGAACACCGAAGACAGGGAACTTTTTAAAGAAACCATGGAAAAGATTGGTGAAAAGGTTCCTCGCAGTAAAGCAGTATCTACCCTTAAGGAAGCTGAAGAGCTCATTGAAGACTTGGGTCTTCCATTGATTATCCGACCTGCATATACTCTTGGTGGAGCAGGTGGCGGAATTGCCCATACACAAGAAGAATTGCTTGAAATCGTGGAACGTGGAATTCGCCGCAGCCGTATTAATCAGGTTCTTATTGAAGAGAGCGTACTCGGCTGGATGGAGTTTGAGTACGAAGTAATGAGAGATTCCAATGATACATGTATTGTAATTTGTAACATGGAAAACCTTGATCCAATGGGTGTTCACACCGGTGAATCAATGGTGGTTACTCCTTCACAAACTCTCAATGACGAAGAACACCAGATGCTTCGTACAGCAGCAATAAAAATAATTAGGGAACTTGGTATTGAAGGTGGTTGTAACATCCAGTTTGCTGTCAAAGATGGCGAATATAGGATTGTTGAAGTAAACCCCCGTGTTTCCAGATCATCAGCACTTGCATCAAAGGCAACAGGTTATCCAATTGCAAGAGTTACTGCAAAGATTGCTGTTGGTATGACCCTTGATGAGATCCCTAATGATGTTACAAAGAAAACACCGGCTTCCTTTGAACCTACAATTGATTATGTAGTTACAAAGATACCACGCTGGCCATTTGACAAATTTGTAACTGCTGATAAGACACTTACTACGGCTATGAAAAGTACCGGGGAAGTAATGTCTATTGGAAGAACAATTGAAGAATCTCTTCTCAAAGCAGTACGTTCCCTTGAAAATGAGATGAAACTTGGAGCAGGCGAATGGGATGATGCTGAGATTGTAACGTTACTAAAAACCCCAACCAGCGAGCGTTTGTATGTAATTTACAATGCTTTGCAGAAAGGGTATCCAATTTCTAAAATATCCGAACTTTCAGGCATTGATACATTCTTCATTGAGAAAATCAGTAACATAGTGGAGATTGAAAAGAAACTTGCAAGTTCCCTATTCGTTAGTGGTGCTGTGGATTCAGAGTTGCTAAGATCTGCAAAGCAAATGGGTCTAACCGATGCTCGTATTGCAGAGCTTACCTCAAGAAGCCGTGAAGAAATCAATGATATCAGAAGGGAAGCAGGAGTCAGGACCACTTTTAAGATGGTAGACACCTGTGCAGCTGAATTTGCTGCTGCAACTCCTTACTATTATTCGTGCTATGAAACAATGTGTGAATGTGAACCTTCAGACAGGAAGAAAATCCTGATCCTTGGTGCCGGTCCTATTCGTATTGGACAGGGTATTGAGTTTGATTACTGTACTGTTCATGCTGTACGTGCAATCAGAAATGAAGGCATTGAGGCACATATCATTAACAATAACCCGGAAACGGTTTCTACTGACTACGACACATCAGATAAGCTGTTCTTTGAACCACTAACCCTTGAAGATGTGATGAATGTCATAGAACGCGAAAAACCATATGGAGTACTTGTCCAGTTTGGTGGACAGACTTCTGTAAATCTGGCTCTTCCACTTAAGAAAGAGCTTGAACGTCGCACTGATATTCCAACCCAGATTCTTGGCACATCCCCTGAAAACATGGATGTTGCAGAGAATAGGGAGAAGTTCAACTTGATGCTTCAGGAAATGAGCATCAACCAGCCGGAAGCCGGTTATGCAACTTCTGAAGATGAAGCTATTAAAGTTGCAAACATAATTAGCTATCCTGTTCTTGTGAGGCCATCATATGTCCTTGGCGGAAGAGCAATGGAGATTGTCTATGATGACGTAGATCTCCAGCGCTACATGGTAGAAGCTGTGCGTGTATCTCCAGAGCATCCAATACTGATTGACGACTTCCTTGAAGGTGCGATTGAAATTGACATAGATGCTGTTTCTGATGGCAAGAATGTTTTAATTGGCGCTATCATGGAGCACATTGAAGAAGCAGGTGTTCATTCAGGTGATTCTGCTTGTGTAATTCCACCTTATGATCTTTCTGAAGATATTCTTGTAGTTGTCAGGGATTATACTCGTAAGATTGCTCTTGCTCTTGAAGTCAAAGGTCTTATTAATCTCCAGATGGCAACCAAGAACGGTAAAGTCTATGTCCTCGAAGCAAATCCAAGATCAAGCCGAACTATTCCATTTGTATCAAAGGCTTCTGGATTGCCTCTTGCAAAGATTGCAGCCCAGGTTATTATTGGACATACTCTTGAAGACCTTGGATATTTACAGGAAAGAGAACCTTCACTTGGTTACTATTCCGTCAAAGAAGTCTTACTTCCATTTGACAAACTTCCAGGTGCAGATCCTGTACTAGGTCCGGAAATGAAAAGTACTGGAGAAGTAATGGGAATTGATTACAATTTCGGCCGTGCATTCTTCAAAGCTCAATTGAGTGCTGACAACCTACTACCATTAACAGGCACTGTTTTCATGTCCATAAGGGATGAAGACAAGGAAGCAAGCGTTGACGTTGCTCGCAGACTTCAGGAAGAAGGCTTGAATCTCATGGGTACCAGAGCTACTGCCAAATACCTTGCAGATAAGGGTATTTCAATGGAAGCTGTGCAAAAGGTGCATGAAGGCAGTCCAAATGTTATTGACATGCTACGTCGCGGAGATGTGGCTTTGATTATTAATACCCCGACTTCCCGACAGTCACGCAGAGATGGGTATCATATTCGTCGTGCAGCAGTGGATTATCAAGTGCCTTATATCACTACGATCCAGGCAGCAAAAGCGGCAGTTGAAGCAATTTCTTCTATGAAGAGTGAGAAGATAAATATAAAGTCCATCAATGAATACCATGAAGAAGGACTCCAGCAGGATTAAACTCCCTGCTGCAACTTTTATTTTTTTATAACTACCAGAGGGACACTAATATGGTAAAAAGAGCTGTACTTGCCTATTCAGGAGGATTAGATACCTCCATTTGTATTCCTATACTTAAGGAAAAATATCAATGTGATGAAGTTATCACTGTAGCAGTCGATGTTGGTCAACCTGTAGAAGATGTACAACAGGCCGAAGCGAAAGCAAAAAAGATCAGTGATAAGCATTACACCCTTGACGTTCGTGAGGAATTTGTTAACGATTATCTTTTCCCACTTATCAAGGCAAATGGCGACTATGAAGGCTATGTAATGGGTACGTCCATTGCAAGGCCACTGATTGCCCGTAAAGTCGTTGAGATTGCTCAGAAAGAAGATGCAAATGTCCTTGCACACGGTTGTACTGGCAAGGGTAACGATCAGCTTCGTTTTGAAGTAATTTTCAGGCTTACTGACATGGAAGTAATCGCTCCAATGCGTGAAATGAACTTAACCCGTGAATGGGAAATCAATTACGCCAAAGAGCATAATATTCCAGTAACTGTAACCACTGAAAAGCCCTGGAGTATTGATGAGAATATCTGGAGCAGGAGCATTGAAGGTGGTAAACTTGAAGATCCTAGTTATATTCCACCTGAAGAGATCTACAAGTGGACTGTTGATCCTGCACTTGCCCCTGATGCCCAGCTAATTGAAATTGGCTTTGAAGACGGTGTTCCTGTATCCCTTGACGGGGAACTAATGACCGGAGTCAACTTAATTGAGAGACTTAACCGTATTGCAGGTAGTCACGGTGTGGGTCGTACTGACATGATTGAAGACAGGATTCTCGGTTTGAAGGCTCGTGAAAATTATGAACATCCAGCAGCAACTGTTTTGTTAACAGCACATAAGGATCTTGAAAAACTTGTACTCACACGATCCGAATTGAAGTTCAAAGCCCAAGTTGATGTTGAATGGTCAGAACTTGCTTACCTCGGTCTGGTCGATGAGCCACTGTTTGATGATCTCAATGCTTTCATTGATAACACACAACAGAGAGTTTCTGGAACTGTAACTATTAAGCTCTATAAGGGCAATGCATACGTTATGGCACGTGCTTCTCCATTTGCTCTCTACTCAGAAGAACTTGTGTCCTTTGATAGTAAATCTATCGACCAGCAGGATGCGGAAGGGTATGCAAAATACCACGGCTTTCAGGCAAGACACTATCGTAAATTTATTTCAGGGGAATAAATCCCCTTATTTCTCTTTTTTATTTTGTTTAAGCCAGTTTGTCGCTCATGTTGAGCCCTGCAACTCCGAGCATTATCACGAAAATAGAAACCATTTTAATTGCAGTAGCTGACTCTTTGAAATAATAGATTCCGATAATTGTAATTGCTGCAGTTCCCACACCAGACCATATGGCATAGGCGATACTTACATCAATGGTTTGCAAAGCAAGGGGAAATATACTGAAACTTATTCCATAGAAAACAAAAATCAAAACCGTAGGCAGCTTATTTTTATATCCTTCTGAAAATTTCATGCAAGTAGTTCCGCATAGCTCAAAAAAGATAGCAACGGCTAGATACATGTAGCCTGTTATCATGTTTGCCCCCGATTTTGGTAGATTAAAGCCAGCTTGTCGCTCAAGTTGAGCCCTGCAACACCCAGCATTACCACAAAAATGGATGCCATTTTGATTGCAGTCGCAGGTTCTTGAAAATAATATATTCCTATAATTGTTATTGCTGCGGTTCCCACACCGGACCAGATTGCATAGGCCATGCTGACATCAATGGTTTTCAAAGCGATAGGGAAGATGCTAAAACTTATTCCGTAGAAAA
>CAZHNA010000100.1:0-6368 GCA_964532775.1 uncultured Methanosarcinales archaeon | reverse complement strand
ATGATCAGTAGTATGGAGGGAGATTAAATGGAAATAGCAATAGGCATCAGCGGGGCATCCGGGGCACAATACGGAATTCGTTTGCTTGAAGTTATCTCCGAAATGGGGATTACAACACATCTTGTCATAACAAACGCTGCGGAGAAAATAATCGGAATTGAAACCGATCATGATATTGAAAATATCAAGAAGCTGGCTGATTCAGTCTACAGTGAGAGGGACTTTACTGCACCAATTGCTAGTGGCTCTCATAAATACGATGCACTGGTCGTAGCTCCATGCAGCATGAAAACTGCCGCAGCAATCGCAAATGGATTTTCAGATAACCTTATAGAAAGAACTGCTGACGTCTGCCTGAAAGAAGGGAGGAAAGTTATTCTTATGGTTCGGGAAACTCCATATAATCAGATCCATCTTGAAAATCTTCTTCGGCTAAAAAAGGCAGGTGCAGACATCATGCCAGCATCTCCTGCGTTCTATAATCGCCCTGAAACAATTGATGATCTTATTAATTTCATGGTAGGTAGAGTATTAGACCTATTGGGAATTGAACACGACATCTACAAACGCTGGGAATAACCTGACAGAGCCCTTTTTTCAGATGGTCCTATGTGGCAAGCTCCATATATTTTGCGATGTAAATAAACACATTGATGGCTAGAAGAATGTTGTTTACCGTACAACAAGCACTTGCACACCACAGTTTCTGACAACCTTCTCTGTCACGCTGCCGAGTAAAAACCTTTCATCAGCGGTTTTTCCTAGTGTACCGATTACAACCAAATCCACACCGTTCTTTTCTACAAAGTCAATGATGTGCTGAGCCGGATATCCCCTGAGTAGCACAGGTTCAACATCGACACCATTATCATTGCCCAGTCTTTCCACATAAGCAATTGCCTCTTCACCCTTGTGGGTCAGGCTTTCCTCGGCTTCTTTCCTCAACCTAACATCTGTTACCTTGGCTATCTCAAGCCATTGTTCATTCGTGAGATCGCCGGCTGCTTTGGGCTTCATAGCTTCCTGCCAGTCCGTACTCGCCGGATTCTGGAAAATGTCTTTACTATCTGCCTTAATGACATGTAAAGCATATACTTTTGCCTTGCTCAACCTTGCAATCTCGATGCCCGATTTTGCTGCGTTGTTGGCATTCTTCGAACCATCGGTTGCTATCAATATCTTTTCGTAGCTGCTTTTATCCACCTAAATTCCCCCTTCTTAAATAAATGATAAAGTGAAAAACTATCGCATGATAAGTTATGGTTCCACTATGTATAATATATTGTTGTACGATGCAAAGAAACATCTCCGAGATCCCATTAAGAGTATAACATATTAGATCACCGGAGTTTCAATCCATACACATTGGGCTCAGTATTTATTTTGACGGTTCCGACAATATTTCCTGCATCCCCCACCTCTACAATCACCCTAGAACCATTGACTATCTGGTTAATTTCATGGCAGGGAGAATCCTGAGTCTTTTAGGAATTGACCACGACATCTATAAACGTTGGGAATAACGCCCTACACAGTCGCTTTCAATAGTTAGGTATATTTACTAGAACGTGCATGTAAGGGAAAGACAAGGCGGGATAGTAGGGTAGCCTGGTCATCCTCGAGCGTTTGGGACGCTTGGACTGCGGTTCAAATCCGCGCTATCCCACCTCAACTTCTTTTTTGTGGATAAGTTTATAAATATCAACTCCAATTTGCCAGCCATGGCTCTAATAAAAATAAAACTTTTTGCTAATTTACGAGAAGCTGCGGGAGCTTCAGCTGTAGAAGTAACCGGAGACAGCATTAATGAGCTCCTTGAGAACCTGATAGCAAAATACCCATCACTTGAAAAAATGGTCTTGGAAGATGGAAAAGTAAAGGGCTATATTAACATCCTTGTCAATGGGGACAATATACAGCACCTTGAAGGACTAGATACTAAAATTTTAGATTCCGATGAAATTGCAATGTTTCCACCAGTATCCGGCGGATGATATTTCTACAGGAGGAACAATTTGAATACACACCTCCCGCTTTTGTATGTTGCATTAGGAGGGTTTTTAGGTTCTGCCAGCCGCTACATTGTGTATGAATGGCTTTACAGCCCAATGGATACTTTTTTTGTCAATGTCGCAGGAAGTTTTCTTCTTGGATTTTTGATATATTATTTTGAATACGCAGGAGCCTCATCTTCACGTCTGAAACTATTTCTGGGAATCGGATTTCTGGGGTCTTTCACTACATTTTCCACTTTTATAATCCAGACAATTGAAATGAATCCCCTATTAGCAATGCTAAACATAGTGGCAAATATAGGAATCGCAATCATAGCCGTATATTTGGCTAGGACAGGAGCGATTATGTATCAAAAAAGAGTGTGGTGAAATGGTAACTGCTCTGAGCATCTTACTTGTGGGCATAGGAGGAAGTATAGGAGCATGCCTTCGTTTCCTCATCTCTGGAGCCGCCCCTTCAATAAAGGGAATGCCAACAGGAACACTTACAGTAAATGCAATCGGAACCTGCATACTTGCTTTTTTAGCCTATTCTACAATCGGAATGGATGTTATTTATCCAATAACAATAGGAGTTTTAGGTTCATTTACAACCTTCTCCACCTTCGCATACGAGTCTTTCCACCTTTTAGAAGAAGGTTCACTTAACCTGTCCATCACAAATATAGCTTCAAATGTAACATTCTGCTTTGCAGGTGCAGGGTTAGGATGGGCGCTGGCAACCTTAATCTAATTCCATGGACATAACTAAAAAGGGGTGAGAAAATGCAGTATGTTCTCATGAATGTGTACTTGAGTGAAAACAATCAGATTGAAGGAAGACCTGCATACGAAGCAGTTATTATGTTGCTAAAAGAAAGCAAAATTGCAGGTGCAACTGCTTTTCGAGGAATTGAAGGATACGGAGTTCATAGCAAAATACACACATCCGGCATCCTTCGACTGTGTGCCGAGCTTCCCATAGTAGTGCAAGTTGTTGAAAAGGAAGAAAAAATAAAGGGAATCATCCCTATTCTCAGGGAAATCCTTCCAAATGAACTTATAATAACCCAAAAAATAGATGTTGTTTCAGGCGATGGCCTTTAACCCTTACCTGTAAAGTACGACTGCACGGCCTCTGACATCAATTAGTTGGCTTGAAGTCAGACGACTCAATTCTTCACCAACTGCTTTTACATCCATGTCTTCTTCAGCACTGCGGAGAACCCTGATCTTAATAATACGATGGGCTTTGAGCTGCTTTTTAATTTCAGCAATAGCTGCATCATCAAGTCCCTTTTTACCAACGTTAAGCAGAGGTTTTAGATGTGTAGCCTCAGACTTGAGTTGCAACTGTTTAGCCTTATCCATTAATAAACACCTAAAACCCATGAACGTGTGATTTGATATATATAACTGGCCGTAAGAAAAGAAAAACAATTATTCTTCCGTTTCAGAAAAAGTGATTCCCGAATCTTCAATGACGTAATCAAACCAACGAGTTGGACGTGGAGACAGACCCACAACCCTTATCCTGTGCCCTGAATCGTGTTCTCTGATTTCAATCATTCCATCAAACAACTGTTTCAAGGTTGCTATTGTCTGTGGATCATGCATTTGATCCTCGACAACAAAAAGCCCTAATCCCTTAGCTGCTTTGATACGCCCCGTAAATACATGAAGAAAACGGAACACAGTTTGAAGGTTGGAATACATCAAAATCGTTGAAAGAGAGTTGATACACAAACGAATAGGAGGGTTCTCCCGTTTCATCCAGAGCTCCTCGAAGTACTGGCTGATGCGTACACCAATGCCTGTAAGATCTACCGGACTTGAAGCCCGTTTGATATTTTCAGTATCTTCTGCGGCAATTCCAAGAGTTTTGGTCACACAATCAACAATACCCAAACTGGAAGTATCCATCTCTGGATAGTGTTTTTGGAACCACTCGAGAACATTTTCCCCGGGTTCACGGGTTGAAACTAAAACTGAAGCGCCGTCATTTAACCCAGTAGAGAGAATTTGATTGATTATGTTGTCTTTCCCGCTCATAGGAGGACCTAAAAGCATCAGATTGGTCCCTTCCTTGATGCCACCAATAAGATCATCAAGTTCCTTGATTCCCAGCAAATAATCTTCCATATACATCTTCCAAAGCGCCAAGGATGTTAAAAATCCTCTTAAATATGATTATCATAACTATAGGATAAAATCATTAATAACACTATTCCCTACCTATTGACAGGGGTTTAAAAAAATGTTAGGACTCATATATATAGTTTAAGACTGCTAGCCAAACTTTTAGTTTGGAAGGTGCCGCATAATATGCCCTGCTTCGGGAAGAATAATTTCTTCCATTGCCAATTCTACCGCTTTGGGGGATCCAGGAAGGCAGAAAATTGCAGTATTGCCTACAATTCCCGCAGCCGCCCTTGTCAGTATCACCGCCGAGCCTATTTGATCAATGCTTTTGTGTCTGAATAATTCTCCAAACCCGGGCAAATCCTTCTTGAAAAGAGGAGTAAGAGCTTCAATTGTCACATCTGAGCCAGCAAGCCCAGTCCCACCGCTTGTAACGATTACATCTGAAGTATCCAGATAGTTTTTTACAACATCCCGAATAAGTCCAACATCATCGGGAACAAGAGAGTAACCAACAACATTATGCCCTTCTTTTTCAACGAGTCTTAACATGTTTTCTCCAGAAACATCCTCGGCGCCGGAAGGAATCTCAACGGATCCATGCTCCTGATAACGAGAAGTTGAAACTGTGACAAGTGCAAATTTGTAGGCCCTTTTGGTTCCTTTCTTGTGTTCTTTGACAACTGAATTCATAAACAAGGATATTGCAGTGGCAATATTAAAGCCATTTGTCGTCCAGATATGCGACTCACTAACAAGGCTTATAAACCCCTACGTAATAACGGAGCCACATCTAAAGTTAACAAACCACCAAATTAAAATATGTAAATCACAATAGGTAGCAGACCGATTCAGAGATACTAACATTTCTGCTATACCAATTATCTAAGGAGGCCTATATTCTATGGTAAGAAAACCAGCAAGTATGTACAGGAACATAAAACAGCGCTCATACACCCGCAAGAAATACATGGGTGGTGTTCCAGGAAGTCACATAATCCATTTTGACATGGGAAACAAAAATGCCGATTTTCCTATTAAATTGTCCCTTTTGGTAGAAGAAAAATGCCAGATCAGGCACACTGCTCTTGAAGCTGCCCGTATTACGTCTAACAGACACATGATCGCAATGGCAGGTCGTACAGGATACCACCTCAAACTACGTGTTTATCCACACGAAGTACTCAGGGAAAACAAACAGGCAACTGGCGCAGGTGCTGACCGTGTTTCAAGTGGAATGAGAGGAGCTTTCGGCAAAGCTGTCGGAACTGCCGCAAGGGTCTCTGTAGGACAGAAAATATTCACAATCTCAGTTAACAAAAACAACTTCAATGACGCAAAGATTGCGCTCCGTAGGGCAGGACAGAAACTCCCAACCCCTATTAGGATAGTTGTTGATCAGGGCGCTGAACTTGTTCAGTAAACCCACGAAGGAATTTAAATGGAAGATTACGAATCCCTCCTTGATAGGGCAATCGAAAACTTACCTGACATAGAAACGACAGACGCAAGGTTTGTAATCCCTATTCCAAAGATTTTCATTGAAGGGAAAACAACTGTTCTGGATAACTTCAGTCAGATAGCCAGCGTGCTCAACCGGGAGCCAGACCACCTTATGAAATACCTCACCCGTGAACTGGGTACAGCAGGTAAAATCGAAGGTATGAGAGCGATCTTCCAGGGTAAATTCCCTTCAAGTGTCATCAAATCCAACATCGATGCCTATGCAGACGAGTATGTGATTTGTTCAGAGTGTAACCGTCCTGACACACAACTTGTGAAGATGGACCGCGTCATGATGATGAAATGTTCAGCATGTGGTGCACATCGGCCTGTAAAGAAGAGGAAGGCAACTGCTGCCACCCCTGTGGCCGCTCTTGAGGAAGGCAAAGAGTATGAAGTTAAAATTGAAGCAGTCGGTTCAAAAGGCGATGGAATTGCCAAACTGGCCAAATTCACAATCTTCGTACCTCGTGCTATCAAAGGCGATGTGGTAAAAATACGCATTAAGAAAATCAGTGGAAACATTGCGTTTTCTGAAATCGTACCATAACATCACGGAATTTATCAATTCCCAAACACGGGAGAAAGGACATGGGAAGTGCGGATAGCAGGAAAGCAATTTCGGTATTTTCGCACCCTGGCCTTTCCATAGAATTGGACAGTACTGAAAATTTCTCGCAACTTAAGGCGAAGGGAAAACTCAGTACCGTCTGTAAACCTTTTTTAAAA
>CAZHNA010000099.1:0-6375 GCA_964532775.1 uncultured Methanosarcinales archaeon | reverse complement strand
TGTGTACTTCTGCATAGAGATAAGATATGTTTTCTGAGTACCTACAGATGCATCTATTGTATTGAACCAATCTATTATTGTTTCATCATTTCCAAGTGTTTTTGAATCCATGAATGATGTTATGTTGCACAAAACATATATTATTAACCTTTAAACCGGATGTTTATGTAAGTAAAAGCATCATATTATTGATATATGCATGCCAGTCAAGTAAATAATATCCAGGGAGCTTTCTGAAGTAAAGCTCCCATCATTTTTTTCAATGCTCTCATGATGATTCTGTCCTTCAGCTGTGCTTTTTCTTAAATCGAATTTGAATGATTCCGGATTTGCCGTACTTTTGGTCAGGTCAAGGAGTTAGATTTATTTTTCATAACGAATAAAATAGTGTTATCATTGCAAAACAACAAAAAAAGTAGACCTGAAAAACAGAAAACTTGATTTTCCAGCTTACTTTTCATCAAAAAAGGTAAAGAGCTTATTTCAAGAGTCTCCGCATGTCTTCTTCCAGAGTGGTATTCGGCACCATGCCGTACTTATCTTTCATCAGTTCATTGTAGACATTCGGTGTGACAAATGGGAACAGTTTCGGACCCAATGTAATATCCTTTACACCAAGTCTCAAAAGGGTAATCAACACGAGGACTGCCTTTTGTTCGTACCATGCAATATTGTACGAGAACGGCGCTTCGTTAACATCTATAAATCCAAGCCGGGACATTAATCCTTGTGCAATGATGACCAATGAAAATGAATCATTACATTGTCCTGCATCCCAAAGCCTTGGAATTCCATCAATATCTCCAAGATCAAGCTTATTAAAGCGATATTTTGCACATCCGGCAGTAAGTATCACAGTATCCTTGGGCAATGCCTCTGCAAATTCAGTGTAATACTCTCTGTCTTTCTGGCGTCCATCACAGCCTGCCATGACCATGAGTGTTTTAATTTTGCCCGATTGGATGGCCTCAACAATCTTGTCTGCATTGGTCAGAATGTGGTTGTAAGCATAACCCGTCAGGACGGTACCTTCCTCTATTTGTACCGGAGGTTCACATGCCTTTGCCTGCTTGATTATAGCTGAGAAGTCTTTCTGACCATCCTCTGCTACAATATGTGTAGCGCCATCATAACCTACAGAGCCAGTGGTGTATAGCCTGCTAAGATAGGTTTCCTTTGGAGGCACTATGCAGTTGCTTGTCAATAGTAATGGTCCGTTGAAACTATCAAATTCTTTCCTCTGTTCCCACCATGACCCGCCATAGTTGCCTACCAGATGTTCGTACTTTTTAAATTCAGGATATGCATGTGCAGGCAGCATTTCACCGTGAGTATAGATATCTACACCGGTTCCTTCGGTCTGATCCAATAAGTCTTTCAAATCCTTTAGATCATGGCCACTTACGAGAATTCCGGGATTACTCCCCGTTTCAATACTAACATTCGTGGGTTTCGGTGTTCCGAATGTACCGGTATTTGCCTTATCAAGATCTGCCATTACATCAAAGCCATGCTCCCCACATTTCAGTGCCAGTGACATGAGATCCTTTTTATCCAGACTATCATCTGCGGTTGACACAAGGGCTTTTTCTACGAAAGAAGTGATTTTCTTATTGGTATTTCCAAGCACCATCGCATGAGATCCATATGCAGCAATCCCTTTGAGAGAATAAATTACCAGTTCTCTCAATGCTCGGATATCATCGTCCTCTGTTGCAAGTACGCCGGTATTCCTGTCCTTGAGATTTTCCGGGGTTACAGTTGCTATTTCAGGAAGGTTACTCTCATCAAGTGCATCGTTATCCAGAAGCTGTTGCCTTATCTCATTCTGAATCTGGAATCCCTTGTCAATTCGTGCCTGAATTCCGGTTTCTCTGAAATCGGTATTCGTAATAGTTGAGAATAGTGCATCGAGCATAAATTCATCAGTGGTCTTTTCAGAAATTTTAGCCTCTCTGGCTTTCTGGTTGTAAAATGCAACACTCTTAAGCACATAGATGAGATCGTCCTGAAGATCTGCGACTACTCCCTTCTTACCGCACATGCCGTTCTTTGTGCAGCCTTCCCCGTTCATTGTTTCTTCACACTGATAGCAGAACATTTTTTCACCTTTATTCTATGCTTCTAAATTGTAGGATACCTATTAACTATTTTATGCTTCCTCTCCTGAGCATATTTATCAATTAATTTCAGAATCTAAAATATACTGAGGTAGCATTGTAGCTCGGTTTATAATAAAGCAGATTTTACCTCGTGCAAATGGTCTTAATCAAATAAGGCCTGCATGATTGTTTACAGCTTTGAAATAGAATTGCAAAACTGGCTCTTGACGATCTGATAAAACAGGATTGTAGGTATCATCGCCTCAGCTAAAGGTAAATGTTGCTACTTTGTTAAAAATAAGATCATAGGGGGTTGGTTTGTACTCAACCATCCAATTAATAAAAGAACGGTTTTAGATTTCACTAATCCACATAAGTAATATTCAAAATAAAAAAAGGTAAGTATGGAAAACCAAAAAATTGATTTTCCAATTATGAGTTAATTAATTAAAATAATTAAACAACTTCAGCAAATGCGAATTTCTGGGTTACTTTTGTGACATTGATTGTCACTTCGTCGCCCACTGATGTGTCTGGTACAAAGATAACAAAGCCTTCGATGCGAGCAATGCCGTCGCCTTTCTTTGCAATGTCTTCAATTGTTACTTCGTAGCTTTCTCCAGCTTCTACTGGAGCACTTGTATCCATGTTGTTAAACAAATAATTCACGTCCTTTATGTATAAGCTTAAAAAGAAAAATACTGTTTGGGTAAACATACGAAAAAATAGTAAATACTGTTACTGTAATACCATCTCGACCTATAATTTATCAACGCAATTTTAACCTCTAAAAGCAATCCTAGTAAGTAGGGATACTTTATATATCTTTTGTATGGAATTGTTTCTGCTATTCCATAGAGAGGTAATTGCATGACAAATCCTTTATGCAAAAGTGATGTAAGCTGAAGCCATGTTCAAAAAACGTCTCATCCTACTGTTGTTAATAGCGATTATGTTACCTTTTTCCGGCTGCATTGATGAAAATACTACTTCCGACATCACCGAAGCAACTGAAATCCTTGAAAACATTGCGCATTCCATTGAAACTGAAGAGTCACAACCAGATCCTGAAAATGCTACTAGTTCCTATGCAGAACCCGGAATTGATGTCATCAGGGTTGGAGCATTCAATGTACAGGTGTTCGGGGTATCCAAAGCAGACAATTCTGAAGTAATGGATATACTTGCGGATATCGTCAGGACTTATGATATAGTCGCAATTCAGGAAATAAGGGATAAGTCACAGACTGCCTTGCTTGAACTCGTGGAACTCGTTAACTCCGACGGCTCACAATACAACTATACGGTGAGTGACAGACTCGGCAGAACCAGCAGTAAAGAGCAATACGCTTATCTTTACAACACAAGAACTGTAGGCCTTGTGGGAACCCCGGAAACCTATCCTGAGCCAAATGGAACTGATCCCTTTCACAGGCAACCATACATTGCTTCATTTGCAACCCTTAACGGGAATTATGATGCTGTCTTCGTTGTAATCCACACAGATCCGGATGAAGCAACTGAGGAAATCAACGTGCTTGATGAGGTGCTAAACTACACACAATCTGTATATCCAGATGAAGAAGACTTCATAATTATGGGTGATTTTAATGCAGATGGCTCCTACTTCGATGAAGGTGGGATCTCAGATCTGGATCTGTACACATGGGTCATTGATGACTCTCTCGACACTACCACTAAATCTACGAATTATACTTATGACAGGATTGTCCTAACAGATTCCGATGATCTTGCTGAAGACTTTGGAGTTTTCAGATATGATCTGGAGTACATGCTGGATACAAATCTGACAATTGCTGTGTCAGATCACTATCCGGTTTATGCAGAGTTTTGGGTTATGGATGATTCAGACTGAGGGTTATGAGAATTGAAGTTCTAAAAATCCTGTTAGTTGCTTTGATACTGCAATCTCCGAGCAACGATTCGTAAGTTCTAACACGAAGTTAAGAGTCAAAAAAAGTAAAAAATAATTCTTCATGCAATCGCATGAAGAATCGTTAAATCATTAACAAGTCAATTAAACGGACATGTTGTAGTTGTGAGCGTTGTGTGCAGGATTGACATCCATCATGGCTTTTCTCTGGGCGCGCAACATATCGTCAACCCTGAGAATCATTGTTGCTACTTCTGATGCTGAAAGGACTGCTTGTGTTTTAACCCTGAGGGGGTCAATAATTCCCATTTCAGTCATGTCCTTGATTTCGCCACTGTACACATCGAAACCGGAGTTTGCATTTTCAAGATGTGATGCATGGAGTTTCAGTATGATGTCCATTCCTTCGAAACCTGCATTGTCTGCGATTGCTCTTGGAACCATTTCAACAGCGTCAGCAAATGCAGCGATGGCGAGTTGTTCCCTTCCGCCTATGGAAGATGCAAATTCCCTGAGTTTCTGGGCAACTTCCATTTCAGATGCTCCACCACCGGGTACAATCTTCTCATCTTCATAAACAGCTTTGATAACTCTTAGTGCGTCATCAAGTGTCCTTTCAAGATTGTCTGTAATATGCTCGGTGCTTCCCCTGATTCTCATGGTAATGACCTTTGCATTTGGACAATCAGTTACAAAGATAGTGGCAGGGTCTGTGTCACCTTCCTGTTCAATTCTTCCGGCATCTCCAAGATCAGATGCTTCCATTTCCTGTGGCCTTTTTACAATCCTTGCACCGGTTGCATATGACAGGTTTTTCATATCATCGTCGTTAACCCTTCTTATTGCAAAGATTCCTGCTTTCTGGAGGTAGTGGACAGCGTGATCGTCAATATTCTTGGTATTAAAGACAGCCGTTGCACCAGCTTCAATAATCCGGTCAACAATAGCTTTGACATCAGCATCTTCCTGTTCCAGATATGCTTCCAGTTCCTCAGGAGTTTCAATCTGGATCATTGATTTGTTTGCAGTTTTCCGGACTTCAAGAGGCATGTCAAGTAAAGCAACTTTTGCATCTTTGACTAATTTTGGCATTGAAGGGTGCAAACGTGACTTGAACATTATGAGACCTTCAATAACTTCAGTCTCAGATACTGTTTCAGTTGGATCCTGTCTAAGGATTATGTCATCGCTGACATTCATTTTTCCGTCTTCAGCAATTTCAAGGGCTGCATCAACACAGAGCTTTGCAATGAAGTCCTTGTGAGCTTCAGCGCCTTTTCCGGAAATTGATGTTTTTGCGACAGTCTCTAACATTTCGCGATTATCACCGACGTCGACTGCATAGTCCTCAAGGATTTCAACTGCCTTTTCCACAGCAAGGTTGAATCCTTTAGCAAGAATTGTTGGGTGCACACCTTCTTTTATTAGTTCCTCTGCTTTCTCAAGCAATGCACCTGCAATTACTACAGCGCTGGTGGTTCCATCCCCGGCAATCTCTTCCTGAGTTTTTGCAACCTCAACAATCATTCTTGCAGTGGGGTGTTCGATGTCCATTCCTTTCAGGATCATGGCACCATCGTTTGTCACCACAATATCGCCGATTTCGTTAACCAGCATCTTGTCCATTCCCTTTGGACCAAGAGTTGTTTTAACAATATTAGCAACTGCTTTTGCAGCAGCGATGTTCATCGAAAGAGCATCTTTTCCCTGCTTATGTTCTGTATTTGGGTTTATGATAAAAACTGGCTGATTACTTTGTCCTGCCATAGATCTGGACCTCCTAATGAATAATCGTTATATGGAGAAAACTAACTGTTTATGGTTCTATAAATAGCTTTTGTAATCTGGCTTTTTAACGTTATGAATGGATATTCAGAAGCTAAAATATCACCTGTGCAATTGAAAAAGATCTGCTATATTCTTCGTGAAAAATGTGAATTTACATCTTTTTACGGCCAATATCAATATAATTGATTTGCTCAGCTTTTTCAACTGCAAATATCATCTTTTTACGGACACTGTTTGAAAGCCTTATGGCTCTTGACATTACAGGAAGTGAGAATTCGTAGTCATTTGGAATAGCATGTATAAGAAATTCTGAGTGCGGAAGTTTCTCAAGAGATTTCACTTCTTTGTAAACTCTGAAATGTGTTCCAAACTTATAACCGGTTTTTGGGACAAATCCGAGGGATCGAAGATCAGAATAAGCGGCAAATTTTAGGCTAAAATCTTTCTCGATGCTGGAAGCTTTTTCAACAAAAGTATCGATTCCAAGCAATTCATCAGATTCCATTGAGTGTATTTTTAGAACATCCTCACTCAACAGGTAGCCACCTTCAACCAGTGACAATTGCAATCTTTCCTGATCAAGAGGTTTGC
>CAZHNA010000098.1:0-6437 GCA_964532775.1 uncultured Methanosarcinales archaeon | reverse complement strand
TCAGCTTCTTGAATAAAATAATCTTCCCATTCGGACTCCTCCGCTATTGCCAGGCTAATTTTATTCTTACGCAACTCTTTAATAAAATCGGAGAATGAAAGCAAGTGCCAGTCTTTTATCTTTTTGGATAGAGAATTCATCTCAAATCTACGCTGAACAGCTCGTTCAAACTTCGATGAAGAGTTTTGAAGCTGGGTTGTTAATTGAGTGCGTTTTATTGCAAATTTCGCCAATATACCAGATTGCTCTTCAGATGCTGGAGGAACAGGAAAATTTTCGAAATAAACTTTACGAATTTCACGTGTCCCCCCCTGCAGTTCAGGACAACTGTACCAAATCCATAGCTTCGCAATAGATGAGTTAAACAGGGCTACCAGGAACTGCAAAGAAACTGAATCGTCATTGACTGTTAAAATGAAACTCTTGTCATTACTCAGCATCCCACTTTCATCGTACATGAAAGGAAATACCGAGGTCATATTCGGATAAATGATTTTGGGTTTGGCGAACTCCTCTAAATAAGCACAGTTACGTAAATCGTCTATCTTGTGGTGCTCGCCTATCAGGAAATCCAGGGCCTGGTTAAGAAAAGCACCGGATCCACATGCCGGGTCGAGAATGCTTAAGGTTAATAGCCAATCGCGATACCCAGTAAGTTTCTCATCAAGAGCTCTAACAATATCCTTCTTCCTGTTTTTCCGGCCCTTGGCATATTCTTCGTCAACAATATCAAGTTCTGTACGCTTTTGTTCGCAAAGCTTTCCTACTGTGTTCTCGACAATGTACTTGGTTATGTATTTTGGCGTATAGAAAATCCCATCCTTTTTTCGTTTGGTCTTTTCGTTATCAACTTTCTCCCCTTTAATCTCAGCCTGAACAGTCTCGATTTCACCCAGCGAATGCTCGAAAATATGTCCGAGGATATTTACATCCACATCGGTCTCGAAATCGTATTGGCTGAGGTTTAAGGTATGCTGATGAAGAATATCATCATCAATGGCAACATGGTCAAGTATTTCATCTTCAGCAAATAACCCCCCGTTGTACGCATAGATCTCTTCCCGATTGCCTCTTTTTGGCCTACCGGTATACAAGACATGAAAATACTGCTTAAAAATATCGTACAGAGGTTTATTGTCTCCAAATGCCACATCGTCTTTCCATTTCTCCACTATCTGTGATATGGAATTGGCAGGTACCAGAAGCCGATCCTCAGCAAAAAAGATAAACAAGAATCGATCGAGCAGTTTCTGCGTTTTCTTGAAGAGCAGCAGCTTATCGGTTTCGGGATTGTTTTTTACCAGGTTGGTATAGATGGCTTCCCTGAACTTCGAGTAATCGGCATAGAGTTTTTTGGTAATATTTTCTTCCTGTAAGACCGATGATTCCTTAATCTTTAATGGCAAGTCGTTAATCACATGATCTTTAGCAAGGCAAAGCCACAATACCGAAAACTGCTCACGGCTTAGGTTAAACAAATCAAAATCAACGTGGTCAACCGCATTTTGAATGTAGAATCGTAATTTTTCAAAGTTTGAAGTAATCACGTACACACATTTCGGATGGTGATTTTTATATCCGAAGGCCTGAGTTTCTATCTTATCTAAATCGGTGGTATCGGTTCCCTTCAATTCAATAACAGCAATTGCATCATCCGCCTTTAGAATGGCACCATCAGCCTTTTTACTGTTTGCAATGTTTTTTAATTCGGTTGTCAGGTTAAAGTTTGGTTCAGGATTCAAGGTATAGCCCAAAATCTTAACGAAAAGCTCTCTTAAAAATCCTTCCTGAAATTGCTCTTCTTTAGAATTTCTTATGTTCTCCTGCCTGTCAGGATTGGCGAAATATTGCTGAAAATCAGCATATTTTGAGTCAACAAGAGCGGAGTCAAGTTCGCTTACAAACTTTTTCTCTACCGATTTTTGAAATAAACTCATAGATGATTATTATCTCTTTTTGCAATCATAATACTCTTACCAAAATACAAATTTTAAATCGGGTTTTACTATCCATGAATTTGCCTAACAGGTATCTGCATCACTATCATCACTTCGAATATGAACTATTTTGTTACTCATAATTCTAAATTTCTTAAGTGACGCATTACCTCTCTGACCACTTGGTCAAATTCAGGTAAATCTTGAATCTGATCAGCCATGGAAGTTTGCCAACGCCCTTTATATTGGGGTAGTCGCTGTTCAAGTTTGTTATGAAAATCTGCCGGGTTTATTTCTTTGCTTTCACATTTTGCCCTGAAATCGATTGTATAAAATGCGACATCCATTTTATGGATTTCCAGCAGGTACCAGATATCATAAAAGTCTCGAGCCTGCATTCGTTGCATTACGGAACGTAATTTTTCAATCAAGACTTCTTCAAGAGGATAACATAGCAGTTTATGTTCTTCTTGATCTGAGTAGCCTAAGAATACGTCTTGCATTACTGCGTTAAATCGTAATTGCTCACTTCTGGAAATATCTACTTTAACCCGTTTATTAGCACCTAATCCACCAAGTGGCCCTACATAACTGATGTAGAAATTGATGCCGCCATCTTCATGTTCGTTATTGTCAATGATCTCAAGTGGTATGTTGGCTTCATCTTGTATATATTCAAATACTTCATAGAACCATTCAAAAATTTGCTTATTCGATATGGCATTATCGAGTAAAGTAAAATCGAGGTCTTCTGAAAATCGGTAATCTTCGAAATAGACTTTCCTCAATACTGTTTCACCTTTAAAAACTATTGTTGTTGAGAGTTGCTCTTGTCCAGCAATGCCCTGTAGTATCCACGATAGGATATAGTCTTTCTCAATCTGTTGATCTCGCACAGCAACTACTCGTGCTATATTTTGTATTTCGCCTGGCTTGATCATGTGTATATGGCAGATTTAATTGTTTCAGTTTCCAGATTTTGCTGAATGCTCCATCTACTAATCATCTTTCCCGATTTTGGAAGTTCAGTATCTAAAAGGACATAGGAAGTCGTTTTTGCTTTCTGAAGTTTCAAAATGATTTCCGATTCTATTTCAAGTGTTTCAAGAATGAACCCTAATCGTTTGATTACTGCTTGTGATTTAAAGCGCAGTGTGTAATCAAGTAGCTTATCGAATTTGATTTTTCCTTTTGATGAATTAATTGCTCTGGCAACTTCCACAATTCCACCGGCATAGTCAGGTTTGAACAAGCAGTCGACAAGTGTTTTTTCCAAGTCGGAGCATATTACCTTACTGAAGCTGTCAATCCATATTTTTTTTGAACCAAAAAAGTGTTTCTCATTGTGGTAGATAAACTGAAACGTTACATTTTTAATTTTCAATTTTGATGGGCGTGTCTGTTTTGCAACAACTATTTGTTCTTTTAGTGATGGTTGAGTTATCAGATTATGTATTTGTAAAGCTGAATAGTAGCCAATATAATGGTCGGTTCCTTTTGTTAAATGCTCTGCAATTAAATGCCAGTCGGGCATGAAAGAATCAGCCTCTTGCTCATAAGGTATTATGTAGTACAACCCTTTTTTCAAGCGCATCAAAAGGCCTCTTTTTGCCATATCGCTCAACAGCTCTTTTAATGCGCTATCACTAGACTGAGGCAAGGCTTTAGCGGCTTCTGAATAATCAAAACAGTCCCTATTCATCTGATTGAAGTAGGTCAGTACCGCATTTGATTGTGTTGATATATACTTGTTTTTCATAGTTGGTAAGTCAGCTTTAACCTGATTGCAATGATAAGAAAAGTAAGTATCATATATAAAAGTAAAGCTATTGATTTTGGAGATTTGGCTTAATATTTTGATAGTTTCAGTATTAAAGTATTTAGATTTGTTGTATGCCCAGAAAGTTAAAATAGATTATTTTGCAGCTGAATTCTATGCATGTGGGGGCCAAAGAACTTATAGACAAAACAAGCTTATGAAATCAATAATTAAGTTTCTTGTTATCCTTACTATGGCTGTCATGGTTGGCTTTTCACCCTCTACTGATTTAGAGGACTTCGGTTTTATGGACTCTCAGGATATAAAACACAAACCCAACATCCTTTGGATAACCATTGAAGATACTTCTCCTCAGTTTATCGGATGTTACGGAAACAAACAAGCAAGCACACCAACAATCGACAAGCTGGCTGAAGAAGGCGTACGCTTTTCAAATGCTTTTTCTACCGGAACAGTCTGTTCTCCAAGTCGTAGTACAATTATTACAGGAGTACGCACATTTGCGATGGGCACTGGAAACCACCGAAGTTCTTATACGATTCCTGATTATATTAAAGGCTTTCCTTATTATTTGCAACAGCAAGGTTATTATGTGAGTAACAATAGTAAAACAGATTATAATGTTGGAAATGTAAAGCAATTTACCGAGGAGGCCTGGAATGAAAGTTCAAACAAGGCCGGTTGGTGGAACCGAGAACCTGGTCAACCATTTTTTGCGGTCTTTAATTTTAATGAATCGCACCAATCACGTACAATGACGCATCCATATGACTGGTACCTCAAAAATGTATGGGAACAGCTTCCTGAAAAAGACCGGATTGGAGAGAATGCATTTGAAATGCCACCCTTTTACAAGGATACTCCAGAGATGCGAAAACATTTTGCCCGTGTTTATAATTCAATAAAACTCACAGATAATCGAATTGGTGAATTATTGGCAAAACTCGATAAGGATAAATTACGAGATAGCACCATTATTTTCTTTTATGCAGATCATGGTGAAGGCATACCCCGAGGTAAGACTAATGGAATTGACCTGGGATATCGTGTTCCTTTTGTAATATGGTTTCCGGAAATGTATAAACACCTCTCGCCATGGGGAACTGCCGGAGTGGTAAGCAACGAACTGATTGATTTTGAGGATTTGGCACCGACTTTAATAAGCTTGGCAGGAGGAGAGGTTCCTGATTATTTGAAAGGCAGGGTTTTATTTGGAGAAAAACGATCAAAGCCAGTTGACTATCTTGCCCTTTCATCCGACCGTGCCGACAATGGACCCGACATGGTACGAAGCATTACAGATGGAAAGTTTATCTATTCGAGAAATTTCATGCCTTTTATGCCACAAATGCGCTACATCCGTTACATGGAGATTGCTGATATTACCAATGTGATGCGTGAGGATTTAAAGAACAAGCAACTCAACGATGTACAAAAGGCTGTTTTTAATGAACGTCCGGCTGAATATCTATTCGATACTGAAAACGATGTTTGGGAAATAAACAACCTGGCACAAAGACCTGAATACGAGAAAACCCTTGCTAACATGAGGAAACAACTGGATAATGAAATTCTCAATTCACGTGATGCTCATTTTTTGCCAGAATATGAGATTGGCTTGATCTCTGAAAACGAACCGGTGTACGAATATCGTTTAGATGAAAAGAGATATCCCATAAAGGAGATTTATGATGCGGCCTCACTTTCAGGGAAAAGAGGAGTAGGAATCGCTCGTCAACAAAGAGATTTGCTCCAAAGTGAAAATAAAATTGTTCGATATTGGGCAATCCTTGGTATGCGTTCTCAAACATTGGAAACACTTCAATCTTATCAGAGGGAAGTCAAAGCTGCAATGAATGATTCATATCCCCCTGTATCAGTTTTTGCAGCAGCCATTTCATATCAGAATTATAAAAATAATGATGCGGAGAAGAAGCTAATTGAATATTGCAAAAGCGAAAATCAACATATTGCACTTATGGCAATTAACTGCATTTTGTATGTTGAAAACAAACAAGCTTTTATAGAAACCATAAAAGCAGTGTATGATATGCCAGAGAGTACTTACAATGTTAAAGCAGCATGTCTGGACTTTTTAGGAATATTAAAACTAGTGGCAAACGATTTTGAGCACAAAAGCTGAAACAAAGAAAGCCATAAGGAATCATGAAAAAAACCAAACTCCTAAATATAATTACCTTGTTGATAAGCCTTACTCTGCTTATCTCAACCACAATGAGTTGTACTACAAACGAACAAAACGAAATAAGCTTGTCGGGGCAATGGCATTTTAAGATGGATACAGCAGATGTGGGAATTAAGCAGAAGTGGTTTGCTGCGGAACTGTCTGAATCTATCGAGCTTCCCGGTTCTATGCCACAAAGAGGAAAGGGAAATCCTGTTGGATTTGAAACTAAATTCACCGGCAATATTTGGGCAAAATACGACGAAGGAAAATCCTGGTTTGACGATGAGAACTACAAGCCCTATTTAGATGAAGATGAGTTTCTATTTCCTTTTTGGCTGATTTCTGATTTCTATTATGCCGGTGCAGCATGGTATCAAAAAGAAATTGATATTCCTGGAAATTGGGAAAGCAAGAACATTGAACTTTTTCTGGAACGCTGTCATTGGGAAACTCAGGTTTGGGTTAATGAAACTTATATTGGTTTACAAAACTCTTTAGGTGTTCCCCATCGATATGATGTTGGAAAATCCCT
>CAZHNA010000097.1:0-6466 GCA_964532775.1 uncultured Methanosarcinales archaeon | reverse complement strand
TTAGTAGGAGTATTTTAGTTAATGCTTGCTTGAAGATACAAATAGTTCTCGCTTAGCTTAGCATTGATTTCAATTACTCTTATTATGAGTATAACTATCTAAAGAGATGTAGAAAGAGTTAAATACGAACACTCTCAAACTTGAATCTATAAATGTTGGTGGTGCAACATTAAAACAGCAATTTGCAGTAAAACGAAAGTGGTTCTTTCGTCTATGTATTGCATATTGAAGAACGGTGGTGTAAATGATGGTCAACACAAATATTTCTATAAATGTATCAGGAGCAAGCTCCTCCAACCATTTTAACGAGAGGAGGAAACAATGGCTTGTAAATCAGGCCAAAGAACGACATCTCCATAACGTGCAAGACATGGAAATCAAAACCAAAAGTGGATTCTGGGATTGGTATGTGGAGAAGAATCAGGAACTCCAGAATAAATACAACCATCTTTATTCAGACATTACTGCAAAAGAATTAAGAGACCATGAAAAGGGATGGCAGGGGATCGACAAGCTCAAATGTGATATTGATTCCATTCGTCAGCAGTTTATCCGTCATGATCGTGAAACTATACTTGCAATCTCCAATTCCCTGAAAAAAATAGGCATGGAAAAGGAAGCTGAAGAATTTGTTGCTTCCAAACCAATGGATTCTGATACAATTAGAAAGCTAGATTGTCTTTTTGAAGAGTTACATAAAAACAGCTTCAATGATTTACAGATATTGGAATTCTATCAGACTCTATCCCTTGAAGAAAAGATCGAATTGGGATGCAGACCCTGATACGTATTTTTTATTGCGCTTGCTTCACATTGTTAAAAATAGCGCAAACTATTTATTATGAGTTTACGTACGTCAAAGTGCTTAAATGTACATTAAGGATGTGACTTATTTTGGATCGTGTTAAATATGTACTTGATGAAAATGAAATGCCGAACAAGTGGTATAATATACTTGCAGACCTCCCGAAACCACTTGCCCCACCTTTAAATCCGGCAACCGAGGAACCCATCAGTCCTGCAGATCTTGAACCTCTTTTCGCAAAGGAACTCATAAAACAGGAAGCTTCAACTGAGCGTTTTATTGATATTCCAAAGGAAGTTAGTGAAATTTACAAGATATGGAGACCTGCTCCACTATACCGTGCAAAACGCCTTGAAAAGGCTCTGGACACTCCAGCCCGTATTTACTACAAACACGAAGGTGTCAGCCCTGCAGGAAGTCACAAGCCTAATACAGCTATTCCACAGGCTTATTACAACATGAAGGAAGGAACAGAACGAATTTCCACTGAAACCGGTGCAGGACAGTGGGGAAGTGCTCTTTCTTTTGCGTGCAATTACTTTGAGATGGAGTGCAAAGTTTACATGGTCAGCTCAAGCTTCTACCAGAAACCTTACAGGAAATCTTTGATCAACCTCTGGGGTGCACAGGTTATCCCATCCCCAAGTCCTGATACCCAGTTTGGCAGGAAGATTCTTGAAGACTTCCCTGACACTAGTGGAAGCCTTGGAATTGCAATCGGTGAAGCTGTGGAAGATGCAGCACTCCATGACAATACCAAATATGCACTTGGAAGCGTTCTTAACCACGTCATGCTTCACCAGACAATTATTGGTCTTGAAGTACAGAAACAGATGGCTATGGCAGAAGACTATCCTGACATCGTCATCGGATGCTGTGGTGGAGGAAGTAACCTTGCAGGCATCAGTTTGCCTTACATAAAGGACAAAATTGAAGGTAAAACCGATCCAAGGGTTATTGCTGTGGAACCATCCGCATGCCCAACCCTGAATGAAGGTGAATTCAAGTACGATTACGGTGACACCGCTAAAATGACGCCTCTTTTGAAGATGTACACACTTGGTTACAATTTCATACCACCTGCCATCCATGCAGGCGGTCTCAGGTATCACGGATGTTCACCAATCATCAGCGAACTTGTTGCAGAAGGATTAATGGAAGCAACCACATATCACCAGCAGGAAGTCTTTGATGCCGGCGTTTTGTTTGCAAGAACAGAAGGATTTGTACCTGCTCCTGAATCTGCACACGCCATCAAATGTGCTGTTGAAGAAGCCCTTAAGTGCAAAGAAACAGGGGAAGATAAAACAATTTTATTCAACCTCAGTGGACACGGTCACTTTGACATGGCATCCTACGACAAGTATTTCAGCGGCGAACTTACAAACGAATAAACAAATGAACGAAAAGGCTTTAACTAGCCTTTTCACCAATACTTTTTTCTTCTTTTTCTACAAGATCGTTCTTGTAAACGATAGTTCTGTAAGGGAATGGAATTTCAATACCTTCGGCATCAAAACGTTTCTTTATTGCTTCGCGTATATCGCATCCTGTGGTGTAAGCAATTGAACGATCCTCTACCCAGAAATACAAGCGTAAATTTACTGAAAAATCACCAAGTTCAATCAGACGGACTGTGACCTCTTCCCCTTCCCGCATAGAATCATCATGCTTACGTATCTGCGGATAGGTCATTACATTGTAGTGTCTCTTTGTTACTTCAATCATTATTTTGCGAGCAAGATCAATGTTTGAATCATAACTTATGCCAATATCTACCGGCCAGCAGACTGTCGGATCTTCAATGGACCAATTGATAATTGCATCATCACTTATGATATGGTTGGGAATGATAAGTCGTCTGTTATCCCATGTCTTTACAACCGTGTGGCGGAGCGTGATATCAGTAATACGCCCATATTCATCACGGATGTTAACCTTATCACCTACACGGAAAGGTCGGAACAGAGCAAGAGAAAGTCCGGAAATGATATTTGAAAGGGTAGTCTGAGCAGCAAGACCTACTACAATACCTGCAAATCCAGCACCTGCAAATAATGCAAGAGAAAGATTTTGTAGTGCAGGAATTCTTGTGATAATTAAGATGATACCCAGAAGATAGACTAAAGCTACAGTGACATGCCTGAAGATCCTGTAAATTGTTTCGTCAACCTTGAGTTTCTGACTTATAACCTTAAACTGATTCTTGAGTAACCTATCAACGATTTTAGAAATAATAAGAGTAGCAACTAAGACCACAAATATGAAAATAAGATCTCCGAAATGCACATAATCAGCAATATTCCCTGAAAATAGATCAGTAAAACCATTGTTAAATGCTTCATCTGCCAATTTTCTGAGCCTCATTTGATATATATAAGGTCAGCTATAAAAACGTTGACAATTATTCGCTATGCTTATCCACAAATAAGGACAACAGCCTTTCAAATTAGACTCAGTGTTGAAACCTCCTAGTATAAATTAAATGATCAATATTAGTTTGTTCAAAATCAGAAAAACGTTTGAAATCGATTGTGATCTGAAATGAAGATCGAAGAACTGGAAATGGATGAAAGCGCCATCGAGCTTTACAAAAGTATGGGGATTGAGGAGCTTTATCCCCCACAAGCAGAGGCAATTGAAGCGGGTCTGCTTGATGGAAGCAACATTGTTGCTGCAATTCCAACAGCATCCGGAAAAACATTGCTTGCCGAGCTTGCAATGTTAAAAGCTATTAAAAAAGGCGGAAAAGCCCTTTACATCGTTCCGCTTAGAGCACTGGCATCCGAAAAATATGAGCATTTCTTGAAAATGACACCACTTAGTGTCAAAACCGGCATTTCGACCGGAGATTTTGAATCCAGAGATGAAAGACTGGGTTCAAATGACATAATTGTTGCAACTTCTGAGAAAGTGGATTCACTTCTACGGAACGGGGTCAAGTGGCTTGAAGACATTACCTGTGTCGTTGTGGATGAGGTTCATTTATTGGATTCTGCCCACAGGGGACCGACACTTGAAGTTGTCATCACAAAATTACGAAAGCTTAACTCTGAAGCACAGATTATTGCCCTTTCTGCTACTGTGGGAAATGCCCATGAAATTGCAAAATGGCTTTCTGCAAATCTTATCCTGAGTGACTGGAGACCTACAAAATTAAATGAAGGTGTGTTCTGGGGAGATGAGATTTATTTCCCTGATGGCCAAAAGGAAATTGAGAGACTCCACAATGATGATGCTGTTACCCTCGTTCTTGATACGATTAAAAACGATGGCCAATCACTTGTTTTTGAGAGCAGTAGGCGAAATTGTTCTTCTTTTGCAAAAAAAGCCAGTTTTGAAGTCACAAAGCTGCTAAACAAAAATCAAAAAGCAGAATTAAAAGAAATAGCCCGTAATGTCAGGGAAACCGGGGAGACTGAAAATGCAGAACTTCTTGCAAAATGTATAGAAGGTGGAGTTGCTTTCCACCACGCAGGCCTCAATTCCGCCCATAGAAAAATAGTAGAGGATGCATTCCGTACAAACCAAATCCTGATGATTGCGAGTACACCCACTCTTGCAGCTGGCCTTAACCTGCCTGCAAGACGCGTAATCATACGAAGCTACAAACGTTACGACACTAACATGGGAATGCAGCCAATTCCAGTACTTGAGTATAAGCAAATGGCAGGTCGTGCAGGAAGACCCCATCTTGATCCATACGGAGAATCAGTGCTTATTGTCAAAAGTTTCGATGAAATGGAATCGGTTTTTGAAAATTTTATTTATGCAAGTCCTGAGGACATCTGGTCAAAATTAGGAACTGAAAATGCATTGAGAACACATGTGTTATCAACACTTGCAAGTGGTTTTGCCAGTAGTTTTAGCGGACTTCTTGAATTTTTCAGTTCGACTTTCTTTGCGTACCAGCAGAAGGAATTCGGACTTGAAAGCGTGATTATGGAATGTCTGGATTATCTTGAAGAGAAGGACATGCTTAACGAAAGGGAAAATCACATTGTTGCTAACCAGCTAGGACAACTTGTTTCAATGCTCTACATTGATCCCCTGTCTGCAGCAAAAATTATCGACGGGATGAAAAAAGCAGATAACTTAACTGATATCGGTTTGTTGCAACTAATCTGTACTGCCCCTGACATGCGCCTCTTGTATATGCGCAGCCGGGACTACGAAATGATAAATGATTATGTAATGTCCCACCACGAAAGTTTCATTGAAGTTCCTGATCCGTTCAAGGCAACGGAATATGAGTGGTTCCTCTCTGAAGTAAAAACTGCAATGATGCTCTTAAAATGGGTTGAGGAAATGAATCTGGAAGATATCACAAAAAGATTCCAGATTGGAGAAGGCGATGTATATGCAATCACCGAACTTGCAGAATGGCTTATGCATTCCACTTCAAGACTTTCCAGCCACCTCAAAATCGGATCAAATGAACCTAATATAATGGAAAAACGTATCCACTACGGTGCCAGCGCAGAATTGATGGAACTTGTGAGAATCCCCGGAGTTGGAAGAGTCAGGGCACGAAAATTGTACAAGAATGGCTTGAAAACGACTGAACAACTCAGGGAAGCAGAGCCAAAATCCCTCGAAAAACTTGTGGGACTTAAGACCTCCCGGAATATCCTTAAGGCTTTAGGGGTTCATCTTGAATCCAACAGTAACGATTATTTAGATAATGCGACATCAAACAATCAAGGCAAACAAAAAACATTTGGTGATTTTGAGTAAAAATGGTTCAGGGTGGAACAATATCATGCTTTACAAACACATCAATGATCTAACCGGAGAAGAGATGGATAACCTTCTTACCCGGACTTCCGACCTTATGGCTGTAGAGGAAACTGTATCATCAATACTCAAAGAAATCAAATCAGATGGTGATGGTGCACTCCGTAAGTTTACAAAGCAGTTCGATAAAGCTGAAATAGAAGCCATCGAGGTAACCGAAAAAGAAATCAAACAGGCACTTGAAGAAGTGGATGAGAATTTTATTGATCACCTTCGTAAAGCTGCTGCTAATATCAGGAAATTCCACACAGCACAAATGCCTGATAAACAGTGGATGATGGAAATTGCACCTGGTGTTATGGCAGGCCAGAAAGTAATTCCCCTTAGCGCAGTTGGAGCATACGTTCCCGGTGGAAAGGCTTCCTACCCATCCACAGCCCTCATGACGGTAATCCCTGCAAAAGTAGCCGGTGTTCGGAAGGTATCTGTTTGCACACCCCCTGGACTGGACGGGAAAGTGCAAGCTATAACCCTTGCAGCCGCGAGTATAGCAGGTGCGGATCACATATACAAAATCGGCGGCGTACAGGCAATCGGAGCCCTTGCATATGGCACAGAAAGTGTTGAGTCTGTTGACAAAATTGTAGGGCCCGGCAATGTGTACGTTACAGTCGCTAAGATGCTTGTGAGAAACAGCGCAGAAATTGATTTCCCTGCTGGACCAAGCGAAGTTCTGGTAATCGCTGACGATACAGCTGAAGCTTCTTTTATAGCAGCAGACATGATTGCACAGGCAGAACACGACCCTAATGCAATATCTGTACTTGTTACAACATCTGAATCCCTTGCTGAAAATGTAAAGCAGGAAGTGGAACAACAAGTTGAGATTACACCACGTTCCGAAATTGCAAAGGAATCACTCAA
>CAZHNA010000096.1:0-6510 GCA_964532775.1 uncultured Methanosarcinales archaeon | reverse complement strand
ACGAGTATCTTAAAAAAGAATTCCAGAGTGTAATTGAAACAAAAGAATCTTATTTTGCGTATGCTCAACCCTTTGAATACCTAAACCATCCGGAAAAAGGCTTGACCTATTGGGATTGGAGTTTGATTCCAATAGAAGAATCAGCTGATGTGATCTCAGGTTTAGTCCTTACCCTACAAGATGTTACAGAAAAAGAAATGATGCAACAGTCTCTTGTTGAGAGTGAACAGAAATTTAAAAACATTTTCAAGCTATCACCTGAAGGCGTTGTACTTCTCGATAAAACCGGAACAATAGTAGATGTGAACTACAGGGTTCATGACTGGCTTGATTATAAAGTTTCAGATTTTGTTGGGAAACGGTTACTTGAACTACCATGCTTTGATGAAAAAACAAAAGTTGATATGTTTGATATGTTTAGCCGAAGGCTAAAGGGGGAAAATGTGGGCTCTTATGAAGTTTTGTTTCATAGGAGGGATGGAAGTACATTTGTGGGCCTTATAAGTGCAAATGTTATTCATAATGACAAGGATGCAGTTTATGATCTTGTGCTGATTTCTGATGTTACTTCGCTAAATGAACAGCAAAATGCTTTACTCGAGGCCAAAATTGCCGCAGAATGTGCCAATCGTACCAAATCGGAATTCCTTGCGAATGTAAGCCATGAACTAAGGACACCGCTTAATTCTATTATTGGCTTTTCTGATGTAATGCTTGAGGGTTACACAGGTGATCTCAAAGAAAAACAGGAGAAGTATCTTAATAATATTTTAACAAGTGGCAAGAACCTTTTGACACTTATCAACAACGTGTTGGATCTTTCCAAGATCGAAGCCGGTAAGATGGAGTATCATCCCGAAAGTTTTGATGTTGTGGAAATGTTTGATGTTTTGCAAAATGTCTTTTTGCCGATGACTCATGCAAAGGATATTTCCCTTCTTTTTAATTGTGCTTCCTCATCCTTCATGATAACTGCTGATTATGGCAAACTGGAAGAGGTTTTTAACAACCTTTTGAGTAACGCGGTCAAGTTTACTTCAGATGGGGGTTCAATCGAAGTTAGTGTCAATTCAATCTCTGAAGGGACCCGATTTTCTGTGAAAGATACTGGTATTGGTATTCCAGAAGAGAAAAAGCGTCTCATTTTTGAACCTTTCAAACAAGTGGAGTCTTTCAACACACGTGAACATCCGGGAACAGGTCTTGGGCTTTGCCTTGTCAAAAAGTTTGTTGGGATGCATAGTGGCACTTTAGATCTTAAAAGTCAGGAAGGTCAGGGATCGGAGTTTTCTTTTATAATTCCCGGTTAAATCAGTGTACGATTCTATGGGTACTGCCCTTCAATACAGAAACATTAAAATCACTTTAAATCTATTGTGAGGCAGGTGAAACCATTATGAGTTCAGAAATCCCCCCACAAGTCCAGAATCAGGTTGCTCAGTTGCAACAGGTTCAACAACAGGCACAATCTCTTGCGATGCAAAAAAGCCAGATTGAATCCTTGCAAAAAGAATCTGAAATGGCTCTTGAAGAACTTGAAAAACTTACTGATGATGCAGTTGTCTACAGATCTGTTGGTGATATGCAGGTCCGCTGCACAAAAGAAGATGCTATTAATAAGCTTAAGGAAAGGACTGAGACATTGGGTTTGAGATTACAATCTCTTTCAAGGCAGGAAGAGCGTATTTCCAAGCGTTTTACCCAGCTTCAGGAACAGATAAAGCAAGCTATGGGCACGCCGGGATTCCAGGCGCAATAAGCGTCTCCCTCCCATATTCCTTTGCTTTTCAAACGAATTTACCCTGCGGGATACCAATGCAGGTAGATGAAGCCGGTTTTTACAATAAACTGCTGGATTATCATAACATTCTTTATCTGTGCCATAGGAATGCTGATCCGGATGCGGTGAGCAGTGCGTTTGCACTTTCTGAAGCAATTGGCGGAACTGTTGGTCTTATAGACGGTAGCAATCGTGTTGGTTCCCTTCTAATCGATAAACTTGAAATCGAGGTTATTGTAAATCCTGATACAACGGATTACGATCTTGTTGTTGTAGTTGATACTTCCACAAGTGCTCAGCTAAATGATATCGAACTAGGGCACTATTGTGTGATTGATCATCATGCTACTACTGCACTTACGGAGAATGCCTCCTTTTACCTTCATCGTCCAGCTACATCAGTTGCAGAGATTGTTTACAACGTGTTGACATACATGGAAGCTCCGATCATGTATCGCACTGCCATAGGGTTAATGACGGGGATAGTAACAGATACTGGGCATTTCAAGCATGCAACAAGTGAGACCTTTCGTACATTTGCCGATATTATAGAATCAAGTGGCGTGGAATATGGGGAAGTATTGGAATTAATGGCTGCTACTCCACAGGATGTTTCAATGCGTATTGCGATGCTAAAATCTGCAAATAGGGCCCATGTTGAGCGTGTTGGTGACTGGCTGGTTGTAGTTTCTCATGTTAGTTCCTTCGGTGGTTCAGCAGCTTCTATGCTCCTTAATATTGGAGCTGATGTTGCTCTCATTGGTACTTCAAAAGATGGCTCAGTCCGAGTCAGTGGTCGTGCAAAACGTGATGCTGTCAATGCTGGTGTAAACCTCGGCCAAATCATGGAAGAAGTCAGTGAGAATTATGAAGGGACCGGTGGCGGACATGCCGGTGCAGCAGGCATTGATGTGTGTGCAAACATGGATGATATTCTTAAGGGTTGCAAGGATAAGGTTATTGAAATCCTTGAGAAAAAGCAGAATCCGGTTAGCTTATAAATATTGATAATTATAGTAATTTTGTTACGATTTGCACAGGGAAGGCGAGATCTTATGATAGAATATTGGAATCCACAGATAGAGCGTATGCCTGTAGATGAATTGGAACAACTACAGGAGCAGAAATTAAAGAATCTTGTTTCTTACGTTTACAATCATTCTCCTTTTTACAGGAAACGTTTCGATGAAGCAGGTGTAAAACCAGACGACATTAAATCTCTTAACGATCTTTCCAAACTCCCTTTTACCTACAAAAAAGATCTACGTGATAATTACCCAACAGGCATGTTTTGTGTTCCAAATAAACAGCTTGCCAGATTCCATGTATCATCAGGTACAACTGGAAAGCCAACAGTTGTCGGTTATACAAAGAACGATATCAATGAATGGTCGAAATCCCTTGGGCGGGGACTAACTTCAATTAATGTTGGCCGTGATGATGTGCTTCAAATTTGCTATGGGTATGGATTATTTACAGGCGGTTTAGGTATGCACTACGGTGCTGAGGAAGTAGGTGCCACAGTTCTACCTATAGGTACAGGGAGCACCGAAAAACAGCTTGAACTTATGCAAGATCTTAGTACAACTGTGATTGCTTGCACCCCTTCTTACATGCTTTATATGAATGAAGTCGCAAAAGAAGCAGGATTGGATTTTGCAAAGGATACCGGACTTCGTATTGGTATTTTGGGAGCGGAACCCTGGACTGAAGGGATGCGTAAACGCATAGAAGCCGCAACCGGAATTAAAGCATACGATATTTTTGGAACTTCGGAATTAAGTGGTCCTTTATTTACAGAATGTACATATCAGGATGGTATTCACATCTGGGCAGACCAGTTTTTGGTGGAGATTATTGATCCTGACACAGGTGAACCCTTAGCGGAAGGTGAACGTGGTGAACTTGTCATCACAACCCTTACCAAGGAGGCTCTTCCGCTGATCAGATATCGCATTGGCGATTTCACGATTTTGAATAAGGAACCATGTAAATGTGGACGTACTCACCCACGGATAATGCGTGTTTCTGGTCGTGTTGATGATATGCTTATTGTTCGTGGAATCAACGTTTTCCCGGGACAGGTTGAATCAGTCTTGATGAAGATTCCTGAAGTTGGTGAACACTTCATGATTATCGTTGATCGAGTCAATGAACTTGATGTGATGAAAGTTCAGATCGAAATGAATGATGAGGCTTTCAGTGACAAGTTAAATGACATGATCTCCCTGGAAAAGAACGTGTCTAATGCCCTGAAGAATGTTCTCAATATTTCCGTGAAGGTCGAACTTGTAGAACATGGTTATCTCCCACGTTCAATGGGTAAATCAAAGAAAGTTCTTGATAACAGAAAGCTATAAACCCTAGCGGGAAAACTTACTTGTGTTAAAATAATAGTTGGTCGGTAAAATGGATGACAATCTAATCAAACAGATTTCACTTTTTGCAGAAAATAAGCCTGGAAGACTTGCAAACATTGCATCCAAATTCAAAGAGGCTTCAATAAACATTCGTGCTTTTACAATTGCTGAAGCCGGTGATTTTGGTATTATCAGGATGGTTGTCGATAATCCGGAGAATGCGCACCGTGTGCTCCATGAGGCAGGTTTCACTGTTTCTGAGACAGACGTTCTTGGAATTGAGATGGAAGATGTTCCCGGACAGCTCGCAACAATTGCAGATTTACTCGGGGAACATGATGTTAATATCGATTATGCCTATGCCTTTGTAACTCGCACTGAGAAAGCTTTCTTGATTGTTCGTGTGAGTGATGTTGAAGAGGCCGTGAAAATCCTTGTTGATGGAGGTATTAGTCTTCTCAGCATGAGTGATGTACAGAGCATTTGAACGCTCTGTCTTTATCTTTTTTTGTTTCCATGTCTTCTGATTCAATTCTAAAGGAAAAGTTAGGTGGCGCCCATTCGACAGTTATAGGTGGGCGTAGCGGCAAGAAGATTCTCCGCATGATTAGCCAGCATCCAAATGTAAAGCGTGTAATCCCTTCAGTAATCTCTGTCAGGGGTAAAAGTGCTTCAGGTGGTAGTTTGACTGCGAAAATCCTGCGTCCTGATAACAGGGGAAACCTGAGGCTTCTCTTATCGCAAGGTACTTCTTCACAGGAGATTCGCCTTGTCACAAACGTTGGCGATGTTGAAGAAGGCGAAAAGCTAATGGCTGAACTAAACGCTATTCTTTCTGAATGAAGAGGTTTTATCATGTTTCTCGGAATTGATCATGGGACTAATGCAATGCGTTTCGCTGTAATTGGTGATTTTCCCGAAAGGTATTTTGAGATTCCGAGAAGTGAAATTTCAAAAATGAGTGAAGATGTAATTATCCCATTCCTGCTAGATAAATTTGAAATTTCAGTAGATGAAATTGATCTTGCTGCGATTACGTATTCAATGGGGGATGGCATCTCCTGCATTGAAAACATAAAGAACGTAACAAATAGGGGCGTACAGAATATTGAAGGCGTAGGTAAGAAAACCGGTGCAGGAACACTCGTATTTGATGCTATTCTGCATGGTGATATTCCGGCAGTTGTAATTCCGGGAATCCATGAGAAAAGTGATACTGATCCAAGGCTGAATCTTTTTTCACATTCCACTAGTCCCGAAAAACTGGGTATTGCTTACAATGCAAAATGTATGGGAGTCAAAGACTTTATTGTTTCAGATATGGGTTCAAATACAGTAACCGTTGCTGTTGCTGATGGAAAAGTGATAGGAGCTATTGATGCCTGTATTTTTGCACCGGGAACAAATCACGGTCCCCTTGATTTGCAGGCAATCAGGAATGTTGATTCCAAAAAATGTACTGCCAATGAGGCGTTCATGAATAGCGGTGTCCTGAAACATACTCCCTATAAAACTTCCTCTGAATTAATAGAAGCATTTGATAGCGGCAAACAAGATGCAGTTTTTTCCATGGATTGTCTTGCTCTTTTTGCAGCTATGGAAATTTCAGCTATGCAAGTCCTGTTGAAGGATTATGATGTTAACGAGAGCATTTTGTTCCTTGCAGGTTCTATTGGGGAAGTAGAATACGTGCAGGAACTTGTTGGCAAGTATTCAGGAAGCAAGCCAAAAGTGCTCGGAAAATGGAGTGCAGCATTTGGCTGTGCCATGATTGCACGTGATATTGCTTCAGGAAAGGATGAAATCCTCGGGATTCCGGTTAATTATTGATTTCAGTAAAGCTCTTCTCTCCTGTCGGTAAAAACAGGAATAAACGTTCGGACTTCTTTAGAATGTGCTAAATGGAGTTCTCCCAGAACAACTGCTTCTTCTCTTCCGGCTTCTGCTACAATGTCTCCGAGTGCATCAATAATCATAGAATTGCCGAAAAAGCTGGTTCCCGGGTCGCTGCCTGTACGATTGCAGGCGATGTGCGGGATCTGGTTTTCAATAGCTCTTGCTTTAGACAGTATTTCCCACTGGTCACATCTGGGATCGGGAAACTGTGCAATGGTTACAAGAATGTCGGATCCCTGCAAAGCAAGTTTACGAGCAACTTCGGGGAAGCGTATTTCATAGCATATTTCCAGTCCGATTGTGAGATCTTTTCCGGGTATTGCAAATGCGTTGATCTCAATGCCCTTTTCAAAATATGCATTCTCTTTCTTGAAAGGATGCGTTTTCCTATATTTTCCAATGAGATTCCCGGATGAGATGCAGAATCCCATGTTTGCATACTGATCATTTTTTGATTCAATAATTGATCCGATT
>CAZHNA010000095.1:0-6539 GCA_964532775.1 uncultured Methanosarcinales archaeon | reverse complement strand
CAGCAAAATTGATGGCATGATTGCTGGAATAAGAGACGTAATGAAGCTAGATGATCCAACAGGAGAAACTCTCCAATCTCTTGAGCTTGACAAAGGACTTGTGCTCTACAAAGTTAGTTGTCCCATCGGCCTCATTGGAGTTATCTTTGAATCACGACCTGATGTTGTTCCTCAGGTTATGGCACTTTGCCTGAAAAGCGGGAATGCAACAATATTCAAAGGGGGAAGTGAAGCCCTCAATTCTAATCGTACCATTTTCAATATTCTCAAGGATGCAATCAAAAACACGGAAAACCTTCCGGAAGAGGCATTCCAGTTGATGGAGACAAGAGAGGAAGTAATGGATATCCTGTCTTTTGATAGCCATATCGATCTTCTTATCCCACGTGGCTCCAATGATTTTGTGAAGTACATACAGGATAACACCAAGATACCTGTATTAGGACACGCCGACGGTATATGCCATGTGTATGTCGACAACGAAGCCAACATTGAAAAGGCCGTTGACGTATGCCTGGACTCAAAAGTCCAGTATCCTGCGGTTTGCAATGCAATGGAAACTTTGTTGGTGCACTCTGAAATTGCAGAAAAATTCTTACCAGCCATGTTGAAAACGTTCACTGATGCAAATGTTGAACTCAGACTTGACGAAAAATCCATGGGTGTTGCTTACAAGGAAGGAATTTCTGCAAAAAACACTACAGATGATGATTGGAATACCGAATATAACGATCTGATCATTTCAGTTAAAATTGTAGATGATATGGAAGAAGCCATTGATCACATCAACAATTATGGATCACACCACACCGATGCAATTGTTACGGAAAACCAACAGAAGAAAAAAGACTTTGCTGCTCTTGTTGACTCATCAAGTATAATGCTAAATGCATCCACACGATTCGCTGATGGGTTCCGCTATGGTAAAGGAGCAGAAGTCGGAATCAGTACCAATAAAATTCATGCACGAGGTCCTGTGGGAATGGAAGGACTTGTAATATACAAGTATATTCTCGTAGGAGATGGAGAAAAAGTTGCTGATTATAGTGGACCTGATGCAAAAAGTTATACACATCAGGAACTGAACTTAAAGATTGAAGATGCATTTTGATCTAAAAGTATACATTTGAGGAGCCGGCACAATTGGTTGACAGGAAAGAATTGCTGGGAAACGTACAAAAGATAGTGATCAAAATTGGGACTACCTCAATTAGCAATGAAGATGGTAGTCTTAATATTGATTTTATGAAGCAAGTAGCTTTGCAGGTTTCCAAACTTCATAAAGAAGGAAAGCAGGCAATACTGGTAAGTTCCGGGTCCATTGGTACTGGTATTGAAGTTCTTGGTCTTAATTGTAGACCACGGGAAATACCAATACGTCAGGCAGCAGCAGCAGCTGGCCAGAGTATATTAATGCAAAAATGGATGGAAGCTTTCAGGGAACATGATCTGAATGTTGCCCAGATATTGCTGACCTACGAATCTTTTACAAACAGACTTACGTATCTGAATTTACGTAACAGTATTTCTACACTACTTGATTATAGGATTGTTCCAATCATAAACGAAAATGATCCGATTTGTGTCCATGAGATTGAAGCAACTTTGGGAGACAACGATAAGCTTTCAGCAATGGTTGCCAGCAAAACCGAAGCTGACATACTCATACTGCTTTCTGACATTAATGGTCTTTACGATAAAAATCCGAAAAGACATCCTGATGCTAAATTGCTAAAAACGGTTGAAGAAATTACGCCTACAGTTGAAAGCTATGGGGGAAGCCCTACAAGCACCAAGGGTATTGGCGGCATGAGGACAAAAATTGAAGCCGCTAAAATATGTAATCTTGCGGGTTGCCACATGGTTATTGCTAATAGCCAGATGAAAAATGTGATTTCTAAAATCCTTAATGGTGAAGACACAGGAACTCTGTTTGTAGCTGATAGTGAAGTCCATTCAAATAGAATCCGCTGGATACTGCTCGCACGAACAACGAGCAAAATCATTGTTGACAAAGGAGCATATGATGCACTTCAGAACCACATGAGTTTACTACCTTCCGGTGTTCTGGATATTGTAGGGAATTTTGACCGCGGAGATATTTTGGAACTGGACTGCAATGGAGAGATTTTCGCCAAAGGTATAACAGACTACACATCCGAAGAACTACAGAAAATTAAGGGAAAACATACAAACATGATTGCGAAAATACTTGGCTATAAAAATTACGATCATGTTGTGAAAAAGGATAATATTGGTTTAATTAAAAGTTAAAAATCATAATATATTGAGACTGTGTGCTCGACATAATTTTATATATAATTAGATTTTTAAAGATATAGTAGTAATAGTTATCGGGTGCCATGATGACGATGTCTCAAAATGAGAAATCCAGAATTGTTCTAATTTGCAATACTGATGCACCAGCAGCTGAAATCAAAAATATCTTACAATCTGATTTTGAAATTCACAGGATAGACAATTATAGCAAATTAACAAGTATTCCTGAAAATCCGAATCTCATTATTAATGTAGTAACTGAAGAAAATAACTGTAGTGAAATTTGTCAGCAGATCGGGAAAATCAAAAGTAATGACTATACCCCAGTTCTGCTTATCACAAATATCCATCCGGAAGAAGAAATTACTTCTTGTATTGACGATTTTATTGTTACGCCAATTGACACACTGGAGCTTACTACCAGAGTCCATTCTCTAATACGTATTAAAGAACTTCATGACACCTTAATCCGCGAAAGAGATCAAGCACAGACCTATATCGATATTGCGAATTGTCTTGTAGGTGTTGTGGATGAAAATATGAAACTCACAGTTGCAAACAAAGAAGCTTCGGAGGCACTCGGATATTCCCAAGATGAGATGCTTGGGCAAAATTGGTTTGATGTTTTCCTTCCGGAGAGAGTTCGTGATTTTATTAAAGCAGGGTATATCCAAGTTCTTGAAGGAAAGCTGGAACTTCCCGAATTCTCAGAAAAACCAATCCTCACAAAAAACGGTGAAGAGAGGCTAATATTCTGGCATGATGTCGTCCTGAAAGATGATAACAATCAGATTATAGGCACTATTAGTTCCGGTGAAGATATAACAGAACAAAAACAAGCCGAAGAAATCCTTACTCAGGCAAATCAGGAATATTATGTTCTTGATAAAATGAAAAATGATTTTATGGCTAATCTCAGTCGTGAACTAAGAACTCCAATCGTATCTATAAAGGGCTTTTGCAAACTTTTGGAATCGGATGAAATTGGAAGCTTAAACTATGAGCAAAAGAAAGCTCTTGAAACTGTTTCGAGGAATTCTGAAAGACTACGCCACCTAGTAGATTCCTTACTCTATACCAGTGATGAGCTGGTTGAACAGGTGAAGTTTGACTTTTGCTCCGTTCAAATTCAGGAAATCCTTGAAAATACAATTCAAGACATGGAAACACTTGCATCAAAAAAGAAGATTTCAATTGAAAATAAAATTAGTTCACTGCCAATGATGTGGGGCGATGAAGATCATCTTCAAAGAGTATTTTTCCATTTGCTTGATAATGCGATTAAATTCACCCCTGAAAAAGGGACTGTCAAAATTTCGGCATCCTCCAAAGAAGATTCCGTAGAAATTCTAGTGAATGATACAGGTATTGGAATCCCATCTGAAAAACTTGACAACATTTTCCGGAGTTTCTATCAAGTTGATGGATCTACCACACGCAAATACAGCGGGACAGGTGTCGGGCTATATATTTGTAAAAAGATTATAGAACAACATATGGGAGAGCTTACTGTTACTAGCCAGGAAGGTATTGGCAGCACATTTAGAATATCCCTGCCAGTAAAAGTCTCTGAAATAATGCCTGAGAACTTTACAAAAATGCCGATTACACCTTGTGGCTATAACCAATAATTTCTTTTTCTAAGAATTGAATAAAAAGCAGTCAACTCTGCTCTTCAAAATATCTTTTTGCAAGCATATAGGTGCTCGACACGGTTATAGCTACCAAGAATAGTCCAATGAGCAAGCTTTCAGCTGTAAAATCCTGCCATGAATGTACTGATACCCAAAAACCGCTTCTGGTCACAAAGGTAGCAAATACCACTAGAATAAAGGAATAAATTGAAAGCAGTGGCGCCGCAAATCTGAAGTCTTCTTTTTTCCCATATTGAGTATGTAGGTATGCAGTAGCTGCAATCCATGGAATTAGCGAAGAAGTCTCAACCGGATCCCAAGACCAGTACCATGCACCCCATCCAAGGACTTCATAAGCCCAGAATCCCCCTAAACCAATTCCGGCAGTCAGGAAAAGCCAACCCACCCTCATCCAGGTTCCAGCAATTGTTTTCCAGCGTTCATCGTTTAATAACATCCCGGAAACAGCTGCTGCAAATGGTATTGTAAACGCAGCATATCCAATAAACAGAACCGGCGGATGAACAGCCATCCATGGATTTCGAAGTAGTGGATTCATACCCTGTCCATCTATAAGGTGGTAAGCATGAACAAAGGGATTCCAGTTAGAAACGACTACTGACTGAGCTTTTGCATAGTAGACTGCAAATGGATTATCCAGTACGAGCACCAGCAGGAATACGGAAATGATAAGAAGAGAAATCACCCTCGTATATTCCAGAAGTTTTTCTGATGTGTTTTGTGAGCCATACCTTATGACTAATAATATAGCACAAATTCCCCACACCCAGAGCAGAAGTGAACCCTGTTGTCCTGCCCACATTGCAGATAACCTGTAATACCATTCAAGATCGAGACTGGAGTGCTGGTATACATATGAGTAAGAAGCTTGCACCGTATAGAGATAATACAAAAGAAGAACACAGGCAAGGGAAATAGCCAAAAATGATATGATTTCAAATTTGTTGGATAGCTGTCTGTTTTGTAATCTTGTAATAAGAGGATTTGAAAATATGACAGCACTAATTACGAAAATAAATGAAAGCCAAACCAGTATCATACCAACATTCATATTTTGCCCTCCTGAATGGCTTTTTCTTTCTGGAGTAATTCGGGGATTAATAATATAATCATACCCAAAAGCATCAATGACATTCCAGCCCAGACGAATGAGATAAATGGCACAACACGGACATATAGATCAATTTCATGGCTTATTTCATCCAGAGCACGAGGTGCTATGAACAATTCTTCAAATATGCCCCTATGGATGTAAGTTGTCGTGTAAGTTTGCCCCCACTTGAGATCAGTAATATAATCAAGAGTTCCCGAATCGAAATATGCTCCATTCTGGTAAATTTCAAAACTGACATGGGTGACATAAGATGAACCAGAGTATTGTTTGTAGGGATGACCCTCGTAACCCGAAGACATATCAGTTACTTTTACGCTGTAATCCATGTTCTCAAATGAATTCTCAATATCCTCCACTTGTACGGCAGAGTCTTCAATTTTCATTGTGGAACTGGCGATTACTCCAAAGATGATCAGTAAAATCCCAATGTGAATAACATGTGCCCCTACCCCTTTGAAAAGCCCTTTTCCAGAACGCTCTTTTGTGATCGTAAATATACGATAGAAAGCTGCCAAAACGGAAGCAATAAACATGGGTAAAATTAAATCTGTTTTCCAATCTCCGGTGGGTGAAAATAGCAGAAATGCAAGGGATACAAGAAGTGTGCCTCCGAGGAACATAGCAATCTGTTTTTGTGAATAACGTCCTGCAAGCAAACAGGCAGATAACAGCAAGGTGAAAAGGATTGCAAAAGGTGCTGTCCGTAGATTAAAATATTCAGCATCCATGCTGAGTTCCATACCCGTTGCAAACTTTACAATAAGCGGAGTAAGCATCCCGATTGTAATTAGCACTACAAGTATCGTAAAAGAAATAACAGTCGCAGTCACAAGATTGTTTTTTGATAAAATATTAGAACCCAGTTTCAAATGCATCCCTTCTTCAAATCTGAACTGGAAATAGGACGCGAAGTATATAAATCAATTCCATTCGGCAATTGCTGGCAATAATAAATACCTTTTCAATTCCCTATAGAAAATACTTAATAAAGGAGTAGTATATTGAAACCAAAGATTAAGGACTGATAATACGCTCGAAACAGTTGTAATTGCACTTTGGTTAATGATACCCGCATACATACCCAGCCCCTGTGCTGCTCTTTTCGGAGGAGGAAGACCGATTGATGGTGGCAGGACCATGGGGGATGGAAATCGCATTCTTGGAGATGGAAAAACAATCCGTGGATTCGTACTCGGTTCACTATGCGGAATTATCCTTGGTATGGCGCTATTCTGGATGGGCGAGATTCAAGTTTTTGGAATTGAGCTTCCATCATTTGGTGACTCGGCTTTTTCAGCTCTTATAGTTACGTCATCTCTGGCGATTGGCTCACTAATAGGTGATATGTCAATGAGCTTCGTCAAACGAAGAATTGGAAAGAAAAGAGGAGCACCACTACCCGGTGTTGATCAACTCGATTTCGTTGCCGGCGCTTGGGCCGTTACCATAATTACTAGTCCTATCTGGTTTTTCAGCAACTTTTCTTTGTC
>CAZHNA010000094.1:0-6896 GCA_964532775.1 uncultured Methanosarcinales archaeon | reverse complement strand
TTCATACAAGAGAATACTCATTCCTGACAGAAATATTGTGTGTAATCCAATAACCTGAAAAACTGAAAAATATCAGTCATTGCCAGCCAGCTTTACATCAAGAGTACCGCAATCAGTTGAGTTGAATTGTAGACCTACGTCCGCCGGAGAATGACCAAAAGCAAGTGCTAACAATTGCGTGAAATGAAGTACTGGAATACCGTAATCATTGCCGCCCTTCTCCCTGATTTCCCTCTGTCCATCATCAAACTGCAAATGGCAGAATGGACAGGCGTTTATGATGCAATCCACATCCGCTTCTTTTATCCGGGAAAGCTTGTGGTTTGTAATGGAAAGTGCAGTCTCGGACATTCCTGATCGAACACCGCCACCCGCTCCGCAACATTCCATTTTATCCGGGTAATCAACGCTTTTACAACCTGTTGCTTCAACAATTGCGTCAAAGAAAGAAGGTCGTTCTATGCTCTCAAATTCTCGTCCTTTTGAGGGTTTTAGAAGGTGGCATCCATAATGAACAGCTACTTTCAAACCCAGTGGTTTTGTTACATTGAGTTTGATTGTGTCCACACCGATGTCCCTGAAAAGGAATTCAGTAATGTGCCGGACATCAATGTTACCTTTGTATTCCTTCCCGATTTTTGCAAGGTGCTCGTTGGTCATTTCCTTGAGCTTTGCACTTTCTTTCAGTTTATTGTTGACTTCTGCCAGTGAACCGTAACATCCGTTGCAGAGAGTTAGAACGTCCCTTTCCATTTCCTCGGAAAGGACAATATTGCGGGAAGATATTGCAAGCCATGATGGTTCATCAAATGAGCGGAATACGCCCGGTGCCGGGCAGCAGGAAGCACCCACAAGGTCTTCACAGTCAATAGTCAGTTTTTCAAAACATAGCTGAGTAGCTTTTTCAATCCCTGGATATCGGTTGGGAATCAGGCAACCAAGGAATAATGAAACTTTATCGGACATTCTTTAATCCCCTAGAATTTTCTCGAAGTTACAGCTTTTTAGAAGCTGTTTAACATCTTCCAATGCTTCCGGCACACTATGAACCGTGGAAGGCAATTCGGAAAGACCCAGTAGTTTACGTTTTTCAATATTATCTTCATCAATTGGAACAGCATGCCCGGTTTCCAGAAGAAGCCCTGCAACTTTCCGATGGGTATCCAGAATAATGCCCTGATGAACAGCAATTTCACGAATTTTGAGCACTGCATCAACAATCCTGACGGACCGGGGACAACGCTCCTGACAATTATAGCACGTGGTGCACATCCAGATGGATTCATCCTCCATAACCGCTGGGTCACGTGCTGCCTTGCGCACAAGTCGCCTGATGTTCAGTGCGGTGTGCCTCCCGGAAGGACAGCTACCGCTGCATAAGCCACATTGCATGCATTTCAGGATGTCAAAATCCTTAATAGCAGATTCAAGAGAAGTTGTGCCTTCAGTTCCCGGCATCTATTCACCACATATTGTAGCGGGTTTATCGGTTATAAATGGTGGGTTTTCCAGCTTTGCAGGAGATAGAATTTTACTATAAACCACAGAGTTCGCAGAGAACACAGAGAATGAAAAAACTCTGTGGACTCCGTGTTCTCTGTGGTTATATCCATTAACATTTGTATCCTCATGTGATTTCTACAGAGCCACTTTTCTGATATTATGGCAAGATAAAGGAAAGCAATAAATCGCTGGGAAGTAGCTGGAAAACGCTCATTATAAACGTAAAATAGTCGTCTTCGACTTTGATTTGTATACTCCCAAAAAAAATCCATTTAAGTGCAACTAACAATATGCTTCTTATATCACAAAGTTGTAAATTAAATGTTTAAACATTTATAAAAATCATTCTTTTAGAGACGCCAACCGTTCAACCAATTTCTCTTCTAATTTTCTTAAACCTTCACCGTTGTTTAAATACACAATATGTCGATGATGCCTCAGATCAAAAGGTATGCTGTCGATACTTTGAGTTAGTGGTATAACGTGTTTTCCTAAAGTGTGAGCAATACCAGCTTCATAAAATACGTTTTCATTTTTATTTGAAAAATCAACAATAACAATTGAAGACCGACATATTAGTTCAAAAATATCCTGAATTATAACACTGTTTTTCCAGAAATCATCAGCTCTGTGAAAAGACATTCCTTCACTATCACAGGCTTTTTTAATTGCTAAATATACATCTTCAAATTCTTTAGAAAATGGCATCATTACAGACACACAATTTTTAACTGTTGAACCTTGTGGCACCTCAAAAACAGATGGAGAAAATGTAATGATTTCACTGGGGGAGTTAATAGCCTTTGAAGTAGAAATATAATTGCCTAGAGCACTATATAGCTTCACGTTATTAGTGGAAATATCTTTTTTCACTTCAAGGTGTTGTGGCTTTAATAAAACATTTAATTCATCTATAGCCAAATCATGTTTTTTTGCATCGTTACTATAGTAAACCGGAGATAGCAATTCTTCAATAGCATCTATTATTCCATTAGAAGGTAACTCAGTATTCGTTTCAACGTTTAAATGTTCTAAAACTTCAATTGTCCAGTTTTCTCGTGATAAAGGCTTCTCTTCATAAGTAATGTCTATTGCTCTAAAAAATTTCTGTAGAGCTTTTTTTCCTCGATAGTAAAAATTAGCGCCATAGGCAGGCTCTCCGCAAATCATCAAACTTAATTTGTCAATTACACTAGGGCTCAGTTTAGCCATGCCAAGTGATCTTATTTTAATCTATAAAAGTACTATCTCTTAAAAAAGAAATCTACTCTTTTCCTCATTTCCTTCATATCCAGCTTAAAATCTCCTTCTATAACCCTATCTTTCAATTGTTTCAATGTACTCCTTAACTTAACATAACCCTCCCATGGAGACCATCCGAAGGTGCAGTCGCACGAATTATCGGCGACATTAAGAAAAAACAAAATCCCTGAATAGTTTCAGGGGACTTGCACCAAACTATAATACCCATGGCCTGATATTTCCTGTTTAGGAGCAGGACTTAATGGCTATTTATACAGTTTCCGAACTGAACAAACACGTACGCGAGGTCATCACATTCGAGCCAACCCTCCAGCAAGTATGGTTGCAAGGAGAAGTTTCAAACCTCACCAAGCACAGTTCGGGACATTACTATTTTACATTGAAGGATGAGAACAGCCAGATTAGCTGTGTTAGTTTCAGATCTGTTAACCGCAATCTTCGATTTGAAGTCGAAAAAGACATGAAATTACTCGTTTTTGGTAATGTTGATCTGTATACCGTAAGGGGACAGTACCAATTTCAGGTTCTTGATATGAGACCTGATGGTGTCGGCGAACTGTACAAAGCTTATGAACAACTCAAAAAACGGCTGGATGAAGAGGGTCTTTTTGATTCTGCGCACAAGCAATTCCTCCCGGATTTCCCCCGGAAAGTGGGAGTTGCAACATCTCCAACAGGTGCAGCGATTCATGATATCATAAATGTCATGAAAAGGCGCTATCCGGTGGAAATCATGCTTGCACCCACTGTCGTACAGGGAGAACAATCTGCCGACAGCATTGTGAAATCAATAGAAATGCTCAACCGTGCAGATGTAGATGTCATAATCTTAGGAAGAGGAGGCGGTTCTCTTGAAGATCTTTGGTCTTTTAATGAGGAAAAGGTTGCACGTGCAATATACTCCTCCCAGATTCCAATCATTTCGGCAGTCGGCCATGAAACCGACTATACTATTGCAGACTTTGTCGCTGATGTAAGGGCACCCACCCCATCTGCTGCTGCCGAGATTGCAGCACCGGATAGGGAAGAAACAAAGCGTTGGATAGAGAAACTTGAAAAGACACTTGGTAGTGAGATGGTACACCTCCTGGAAACTCAGAGGCAAACACTGGATAGCCTCAGGAGACATATTGAACCTTCCAAACTGGAACGCCTTTACCTGCAACAATGGCAACACATTGATGAGATTTCCGAACGTTTGCCGAGAATTATGAAGCATAAGATGGAAACAAAAGGATCTATGCTAACATCTGCTGCCGGGAGATTGAATGCAGTCAGTCCTCTGAATACGCTGGCAAGAGGATACGGGATTGTGCGTGACAATACTGGTATCGTGATAAATACCGTTTCATAGCTTGCAGAAGGAAAAAACATAGAAGTATTGCTAAAAGACGGGAAAGCAGATTGTATCGTCAAAAATGTTAAACAAAAATTATTAAAAACAGAAGGGGGAGAACAATGAGCAAGAAAGAAAAAAATGATGAGCGCAGTTTTGAAGAAAAACTCCATGAACTGGAAGATATTGTTTCCCGACTTGAAGACGGAGAGCTGTCCCTCGAAGAAAGTATGGAAATGTTTGAGAAAGGAATGCAACTTTCTGTTGCCTGTAGCACCAAGTTAAGCCAGATGGATCAGAGGATTAAAGTTCTTGTTCAAGAAGGCGAGAAATTATTGGAAAAATCATTCACTGAACAAAAATGAACATCTGCCCCTGTGCCTATCGAAATCAAGAAACTATAAGTAATCTTAATTTCATAAAGAAAATGCAATGAGTGAACTACAGAACGTTCCTTGTTTTATCGAGGGAATGGATGAGATCCTGGGGGGATTTAAGTCACCGGCTACCATTCTCATTGCCGGCACTGCTGGCATGGGAAAAACAACGATGGTACTCCAGATGCTTGCAAATGCTGCAAAAGCTGGAGAGAAGACCCTTTACATACCCCTTACTACCGAATCTGCTGAGAGGCTCAAGCTTTTTCTTTCAACTTTCAAGTTTTTAGACGATTCTGTAGAAGTTCACGAAATTAACCGACCTACTGCAGAAAAGGACCCACTAAGTACGCTCATCGAAATTGGGAATGTAATTAGCACCGTCAAGCCGGACAGACTTGTTATTGATCCCGTCACTCCGATCGGGTTTGGTTTTGTCGAACAGGAAAGAAGAAGATTTTTCTATACTCTTGATTCCATGATCAGGGAGTCCAATACATTGACTTTCCTGACAGGTGAACTGGAAAAAGACGAAATTCACAATTACGTAGCCAGCCATCTCGCAGATGGAATTATTCACCTCTCAAAAACCAGCAGAGATTCCCGTTCATATCAGGAAATGGAAATCCTGAAAATGATGGGAGTGGAACCTCCACATACCATCGGCTGCATGACCCAGAAATTCAACTACGCTGTGAATCCAGACAAATTCAGGGTATTCCCTGAAATTAAGGAAACCGGAGAAAGTAGCAAAGGAGAAGCGATTTCATCCGGAATAGATGGCTTTGACCAGATGATTGGCAACAAGATGTTGTCAGGAAGTTCCTTACTTCTTGCAGGAGAACCTGGAAGTGGCAAGACTGTTTTTGGATGGCAATTCATCAATAATGGGCTTGAAAACGGGGAAAAATGTATCATTCTTACTTTTTATGAGACCGTTGATCAGATTGTCGAAAATGCCGCATCCTTTGGCTGGGATTTTAAAAAGCATCTGGATTCCGGGAATTTGATTGTTGTAAGTGACGGCTTACAGGACATCTGTTTTGCAAAGTATTCCAATCTTATCAAGGATAATATCGAGCAATTCAATGCAAAGCGTGTGATGATAGACGGTTTACCAAATATCGAACTTTCAATCCCTGACCCTATGAAACTCAGGAGTTTCCTTCATTCCCTCACAAATTACCTCAAAGCCAGAGGCGTAACATCACTTTTCACAACCGAGATGACTGGCACTGGATGGGAAAAAGTAAACAGCCTCGAAGCATCCTTTATTGTGGACATTTTAGTCGTACTCAGGAATGGTAAAAATGAAGATGCTTCAAAAAGGCTCCTTCAGGTTATGAAAACACGGGGAATCCCCAGCAATCTTACCCTGAAAGAATACCAGATAGACAAAAAAGGAATAACGTTAGGATAATCAGAGATTCTGAATTTTCCTTTCAATAGCAGTCCCTTCCTCTGTGAGAGTATAGGAGCCACTGATTTCGGAAAGAAGTCCTTTCTCTTTAAGCTCAGAAACCATTTTTACTACCGAAGGAACTATTACACGCATGGTTTTTGCAATGCGCTTTACATCCATCTCTCCTTTGGAAGCCAGAAGGGACAAAAGTTTCTGTCTGTTATTGTTTCCTGTAACAAAGCCCATGAGTTCTTCTTCCATAAAATATCACCAATCATCGATATGAGCAGTATCCTATAAACCACTTGCTAAGGGTTTCTGATAAAATAGAGGAATCTGAAGACGATATTGCTTAGTATTTCCGGTTTCCGAAAATGCCGGAACCAACACGAATCATCGTGGCACCTTCCTCAATGGCAATCCTGTAGTCGCCGGACATTCCCATTGACAGTTCCTGAATATCGACGTTAGCCTGATTCCCCTGCTTAATCTCATCGAAAAGCACTTTCGTCTTCCTGAAATATGAACGTGTTTCCTCAGGAGATACGAACGGAGGTATGCACATGAGACCTTTCACATGAACATTTTGAAGTCCTTGAACATCTGCTATAACCGTCCCAATTTCATTCAACCCAAAACCATATTTCTGTGGCTCTTCACCTATATTTACCTGAAGAAAAATATCCTGAACCTTTCCAATGGCTTCAGCTTTCCTGTCAATATCCTGCACCAATTTCAGGGAATCAACTGATTGAATTACATCAAAGTACTGGACAGCTTTTTTGACCTTGTTGGACTGCAAATGTCCAATTAGATGCCTTTCGCAGGGCAGGATTTTAGCACATTTATCCTCAAATTCCTGAACCCTGTTCTCACCTATGATTGTAGCACCGGCCCTGATGGACTGGTTTATTCTCTCAACGTCAACCGTCTTGGTGACGGAGACGAGTTTTGTGCTCCCGATTTCCTTAAGGACCATTTTTGTGTTTGTATCGACTGACATGAGTTCTTCCAG
>CAZHNA010000093.1:0-6964 GCA_964532775.1 uncultured Methanosarcinales archaeon | reverse complement strand
AGGAGTTTCTAGGAGCCGACTTCATGGGATTAAAAACAGGATAAGAAATAATGGGGATTTGAATTTGGATACACCTGCCGTTAGGAGGTTAGTTAAACATTTAAAGAAGCAAATCAATGAAATTAAAGCAAATTAATAAATGAATTACTAAAAATTTAGATGATATTATGACAATTCCTGACTATCAAACTATAATGCTTCCTCTTCTGGAATATGCAAAAAATGGTAAAAGTAACCGTTTTAGTGATGTAATAGAATATCTGGGCGATAAATTTGAATTAACAGATGAGGAAAAAAGAGAATTGTTACCCAGTGGTAAGCAAGTTGTTTTTAGGAATAGAGTTGGGTGGGCACTTACTTACTTAAAAAAAGCTAGATTGTTAGATTCACAAAAAAGGGGATTTTTTCAAATAACTCAACGTGGCGTAGATGTTTTAGGTGAAAAACCAGATAAAATGGATGTAAATGATCTAAAACAGTATCCCGAATTTATTGAATTTCAAACTAAAAGCAATAAGAAAAATGCATCCTCAATTGACTATGATCAAGAAAAAGAAGACATTGAACAAAAAACTCCGGACGAACTAATTGAAGAAGGCTATACATTAATTAAAAACAATTTGGGTCAGGAACTATTAGATAAACTGAAAAACAATTCACCCCAATTTTTTGAAAATGCTGTTTTGTCGTTGCTAGAATCAATGGGATATGGAGAAGGAAAAGTAACTGGACAATCTGGGGATGGTGGAATTGATGGCATCGTTTATCAAGATAAACTAGGGCTCGGAACAATAATATTCCAAGCTAAAAGATTCAACACTGACAATCGGGTTACTGCCTCAATGATTAGGGATTTTGTTGGAACATTAGATTTGAATGGTGTCACAAGGGGTGTATTTATTACAACTTCAAGATTCCCTCAAAATGCAGAAAACGTTATCTCTGGAAGTCATAAGAGTATACGCTTGATAGATGGAAAAGAGCTTGTTAAATTGATGATTGATTATGATGTTGGGGTAACAACTCACAAAGTATATAAAATCAAAAAAATTGATTCTGATTTTTTTATGGAATCTGAGGAATGAAATTTACGGGGTAGACCTCCCACAATCTTAATTATCCATATAATTCAATTTTTTAGAAGAGTTCCGTTTTTTCTTCTTAACTATTACCCCGACTTAATGTGCGGGGGGTACAATTCGAACCCTCAAAATCCTTCGAATTCGGATCTTAAGAAAAGTATTAAAAATAGGAAGATGAACCTTAATTAATTTGCAAGTAGTATTTATATATTGCAAATATCCCTAGCAAAAAATGATTATTTTCCCCTAAAGTATAAGCATAATTATGTAAGATCTCATTGGTGATATCATGAATAAGCTAGTGAACATAATAAGAAATTCTCATAGGTAAATAAATATGAGAAACTGCTGGAAAAATACCAAAAAATACAAAATAAAATGGTAAAGGCCTTCTGAAGTTAGTCTTATGTCAGACAGCTATCCTCATGAAATACAGAAAACCTTAATTCGTTCTTTTTTTGTTTTCACTTTAAAACTGTAATATACTTTAGTCAATACTTAAAACAGTAATTGCAAAGTTCAATGGTTTCCCCGCAAGAGGATGATTCATATCAAGGATGACTTCAGAATCTGAAACACCGACAACTTTTGCAGGCAATTCCATTCCTTCAGGGGTTTTTATAACAAGTATGACACCCGGTTCGACATCGCCATCAATTTGAATCTGAGCATTTGGCACATGCTGAACCATGTCAGAATTTACCTCACCATATGCATCAACAGCTTCAATCCTGAATTGCTTCTCTTCATCCACGTTCATTCCCATTACCGCATCTTCAAAGCCCTTAATAACCTGCCCTGAACCAACGGTAAATTCAAGAGGTTGATCATGATTTTCCGAGCTGTCAAAAACAGATCCATCATCAAGAGTACCGGTATAATTAATTTTGACTAGATTTCCTTCATTTACTGGCAATTTATCAACTCAGTGTTATAATTCAAATGAGGCTTACCCATTTTGTGTGTGGAAGTGAGCAGGAGGGTTATTTAGGTGTTTTGGTAAAAGAAGAAAGAAATGAAAGCCAAAAGGCTTTCAATTGATTATTCTTCAGATTTTCTGCGCTGGAAAACAAGTGCTGAAGCTAAAAAGCCATAATCCCAACAACTATTTCAAATCCAGAAACTGACACTGGAACAGATTCTAGAGACAAACTATCATTCATCGCTTCCCATGACCAGTCAGTATCTTCTTTCACCCATGAATACATTTCATCTTCATCAATGTAAATGAACCGTCTATATTCATCATTTAAGTTACCAAGCCACTGAAGATCCATTTCTTCATAATCTTCCATTCTGTCTTTTTGATTCCGTATGCAGAACTAATATCAATAAACTCACTGTAAATTGGAGGAAAATCCTCAATAGCATTAATTACAGTTGCTGGGTAGCTTTGTAATTATCATTTATTTGAATATTTAGTTCCATCAATTGTTTATTTCAGACTCTGTAGGCGTACCTTCATAAATTTCAGTTAACGCATCTATTTGTCAGATCCTGGTGCTTAAGCACAATTTCAAGCAATGCTTTAAAAAACTGGCTTTTCAGCTTTTCGAGATACAAAGCTTCATCAAAACCAATCCAAACGGTATCAGTGTTTTTGCTTCTTTTCGGCTCCACTTGAATAGCATATGAGTTAGCACACCTCTCCCAAAACCAATCAGCACTCCCAAATTGAATGTATTCGGGATCTATTTTAGTAAGCTTTTCTAAATCCTGATGTAACTGTCTGCCAGCAGCACTATCCTGAATACAAAAAGCCACGTATCCAATACGGTAATTCACTTTTTCAATTTCACTCGAATATTTGCTCAGTGGCACAATGTTGTGTAAATTGGCTTCCTTATCATGAACAAAGTGCCCATAGCAACTCTGAAGAGTAAAACAATGAGGTATTTTTGCAATTTCCTCTAGTAGTCTCATAATTGGAGGGTCAATAGAACCTTTATTGAGTTCTTCTTTTAACTGTAAAAGTGCCTTTTTTCGTTCCTGTTCATAAGATTGATTGGGTACGAAAGGTCTTGCATTTGTAAATGTTTCCATATGAGGAATTTGAGATTGTTGTATTTAGCAGTGGTGTTCACCCTGCAAAAGGAAAACATAAAAATAATGCAAAAACCTCTGCAATCTACAACATTTATAAATTAGTAAGTTGCTTTCTAAATACGATGGAAAAAGCAGATCTCTCGGAACTGGAATATAACAAAAAAATCGTCATGAAGGTTGCGAGTGCAGGCTGGAAGCCTGATGTTGTTTCAAAATATTGCTCCGAAGATTACCAGATTCATTTTGGAGCCGCAGATCTTGATCGCGATCACCTTTCAGAATTTATGGGTTCAATCCACCATGCTCACCCTGATCTAAGGTACAAAGTGGAAGATATAATAGCTGAAGGAAACAAAGTTGTTACCCGATGGTTAGCCGTCGGCACTCACAAGAGAGCTTTTCAGGGAGTTTTGCCCACGCAACAGAGAGTCCACTTTGGCGGAATTACAATCAGTCGAATTAAAAACAGAAAAATCGTAGAAGACTGGGAAGAAGTTGACCAGCTTAATTTTAACCAACAGTTCGGCGCATTTCCACAAGAGTCAATGGAATAATATCCTGCCAGTCATCCGTACACCGGATGAATTTTAATACAAAAAGCCATACCTAAGCATTATACTAATCCGGCGGAGATTTATCTTGAGCAACACAACAACTGCATTAGCAGTCTTTTTTGTTTACTGGATGATAGTAATCCTACTTGAAAAACGAGGAATACTAGCAAAATATAACATTTCTACCTACGGCCCCGTCCTTATGATCCGAACCATAAGGGGACAGGGATTACTCAATTGGCTTGCAAGACCACGCACTTTCTGGAAAGTCTTTGCTGATACAGGCATTGTTCTCATGTTTGTGGGAATGTTCGCCATGTTGCTTGTGGTACTTGTCTCAGACATTGCCTTACTCTCCTCCCTTACCGCAAACTCCATGCCGGAACCCGGTAAATTTAACGAAGCACGAAATATTTTCCTGATACCAGGTCTCAATGAGTTCATACCCTTCACATGGGGACTGATAGCACTTGTTGTTACCCTTATAGTGCATGAACTTGCACATGCTGTCCTATGCAGGGCTGAAGGCATCCGTGTCAAATCTATGGGATTACTGGTTGCACTTGTGCCAATAGGCGGATTTGCCGAACCTGACGAAGAGGAACTTTTCGGGGAAGAAGAAAAAGATGAAGAAGGAAACGTTATTGGAAGATTGAAACCAAAGGCCACCCGAAAGCAACGCTCGCGCATTCTGGCTGCCGGCGTGATGTCCAATTTCGTCGTAGCTTTAATCGCTTTTACCCTCCTATTTGGCCCCGTGCTTGGAGCAATTGCACCTGTTGGAAATGCAATCGTCATGGATGTAGCAAATGGTTCTTCTGCATCAAGTGCCGGACTTGAAGATGGAATGGTCATTACAGGTATTGATAGTGTCAAAATCGCCAATGTTAGTGAACTCCTATCATACACAGATAATCTCGAAAATGGTTCCATAGTAACGGTTTATGCATCGAAAGACAGGGTTGTTGAACCCTATGAGGTAACTGTTCTCCAATCAAGCGATGAAATCCAAAAAGGCATAGCTGTAAACGGCATAGTAGATACCTCACCGGCTGAAAAAGCAGATCTTGAAACCGGAATGATCATCCTTGAAATCAATGGGAATCCAACTGAGACTCCTGAAGATTTCGTTTCATACATGAATAATACAACTGCAGGACAGCAAATTGAACTTCTTGTAAGAATCACAGGTAACGATGAACCAGTTTCATACACAATTACACTTGCAGAACACCCAGATCCCGAAAGTGAAAAAGGATTCCTTGGGATCTTCTATGCTTCCAATGGCATCCGACAAACACCTCTTGGGATAACAGTTGGAGACTACCCTGCAAAAGAATACCTTGAACTTCTCAAGAGCATACCATCAATGCTTCTTGGAATCGGTGGATGGTTAATTCTTTTCGGCCTACCAATAGTTGGCTTTGCAGGAGAAGGATTCCCTGGATTTAGTGGGACACTGGCACAACTCTACCAACCTGTAGGATGGGCGGAACCCCTCGGAATAGGCATATTCTGGATTGCAAACACACTACTCTGGGTTGGCTGGCTTAACTTCTATGTAGGTCTCTTTAATTGTCTTCCTGCAGTCCCATTGGACGGAGGACATGTTTTCCGTGATTATCTGCAGAAGTTCATGGAAAAGATTGTTCCAGACGCCGAAAAAGCCAAAAGCCTCTCATTATCCGTGGCAGCCGGATTTACAATCCTGATCATTATGTCCTTTGTGTTCATGATATTCGGGCCATATATTGTACATGGATTCTGAAAAGAGGAGTATGAATGGAAATCCCATCCATTTTACGGAAACCGTTGGTAAAACATCTTCTGACTGCACTGTCACTGATAGTAGTACATATCCTACTGTTCCTTTATTTTGCATCCAGAGAAGGACAAACAGAGTATGTAAATCTGATTGATGCCACATACTGGGTCATCAGCACCGTTACGACTGTCGGTTATGGCGATATAGTGCTTGCTTCCAAAGCAGGTAAAATCTTTACAATGGTAGTCCAGCTAACAGGAGTCACAATGGTTTTTGGGATACTCATTTCCTTTGTGATTACACCATGGTTTGAAAAATCGCTGCATGCCACGGTACCAATTAAAGCGCCTGAAAAACTCTCTGATCATATAATCATATGTGGATATAACAAACTTGTTGAGACCCTCATCGAGGAATTAAAGGAACAAAATGTTGAATTCCTCATAGTGGAAGAAGACGAGGAACTTTTGGAAAGCCTGATAAAAAAGAAATTACCATGCATATTTGGCATAGCAACAAAGGATGAAACACTAAAAAATGCAAACATTGAGAAAGCACGGTTTTTGATTGCTAATCGGTCGGATGAAGAGAATGCAAATATTGTTTTAACTGCAACAAACTTAGCCGATGTTTATGTAATTGCAATTGCCGAAGAGATTTCTAATGTTAAATATCTCAAATATGCAGGTGCAGAAAGAGTTGTTTCCCCAAAGCTTGTTCTCGGTAGATTCCTTGGGAATAAGGCTGTTGATCCCTGTTCAGGAAGTCTGGGGGATGCTACAAGTTTCTTTGAAGGGTATAGCATTGTGGAATTTCCCATCTATCCTGGAAGCGAACTACCCGGGCAAAATCTCACAGATTCTGGGATTCAAGAAGATACTGGTGCTTGTATAGTTGGGATACGCAAGAGCGGTATTTTAAATTTTGAGATCGAGCCATCAGAAATTATTCGTGAAAATTCCGTACTCCTTGCAACCGGAACAATGAAGCAGCTTTCCGAACTCAAGAAACTGACACGTGGAGGTGGCATATGCAAACTGAACACATAATTGTTCTTGGGTATGGGGATGTCGGGAAAAATGTTGTTGAAATCCTTGAAAATGAAAATGCGGATTTCGTAGTTGTCGACCAATCCGAAGAAGCATTTGCAAAATCTTCTTTTGAGCATATAGTCGGCAATGCAGCTGAAGAAGAAATTCTCAGGGAAGCAGGAATCAAAAATGCTGCAACTATAATTATTACGCTAAATAATGACACCAGCGTTATTTTTGCAACCTTGATAGCAAGAGGGTTGAATCCTCTGGTAAATATTTTCGCCCGCGCGAACTCTGTTGACTCAATTGATAAGATATACAAAGCCGGAGCAGATTATGTTGCTTCTCTTTCAATTGTAGCCGGCCAGATGCTTGCAAAAATTACTGCTACTTGCAGCCACCTGGATTGCAAGGAGCTTAAAAAAGAAATTATTCTGTACGAAGGAATTGAAATTGAAAAGTACCAGATTCCTGAAAAATCCA
>CAZHNA010000092.1:0-6984 GCA_964532775.1 uncultured Methanosarcinales archaeon | reverse complement strand
GAGTTGAAAGAGAACACATTCTCTTAAGAAAAGGATAAAAACTGTCAAACTTGGGATATAATAGCATTTTTAATTTTATTGAAATAGATAACTATATATGCATATATGCTATTTCAATTAATCTTGAAATGTTGATTGATAATGTTACTATAAATCAAGCAAAAGAAGGCATAATATATGGAAATGATTTTAATTATTGGACTACTTATTACAGGATTAGCCGTTGGGCTTGCTGCAGGTCTTTTGGGTGTCGGTGGGTGCTTTATTATGATTCCGGTTCAGTTTTGGGCCTTGACACACATGGGAATTGATCCTACTATTGCAATACGTATTGCTTTTGGTACTAATCTTGCTGTGGTTCTTCCAACAGCAATCAGTGGAGCATATGGTCACAATAAAAAAGGAGCTGTACTCTGGAAACAAGCAACTTATCTTGGATTATTTGGATTATGTGGTGCTATTGTAGGAGCTTATATTGCCAGCAACCTTCCAGGAGATATACTTAAAGCAGCGTTTGGTCTTGTAATACTTCTGGGAGCTGTAAGGATGTTGACAGCTAAACCTCCACATATAGGTGAAGAAATAACTGAATCGCCGATATTATATGCAATTGCTGGAATTTTCCTTGGACTTGTGTCTGGAATAATAGGTATTGGGGGAGGTGTTGTAATGATCCCCATTATGGTAATGGGTTTGAAATTTAGAATGCATCAGGCAGTGGGTACATCTACTGCAGTAATGGCTCTCATTGCTATTGGTGGAATTCTTTCATACATGTATTACGGGTGGAATGTTGAAGGTTTGCCTGCTTATTCCATGGGTTATGTAAATCTGCTTCAATTCGGACTTTTAGCAAGCACCAGTGTACCAATGGCATATGTTGGTTCTAAAATTGCACACAAGTTATCTCATAAGAGTCTCATGAAAATTTTTATTATAGTGATGCTGTACATGGGATTGAAAATGATTGGAGTTTATAGCTGGCTGGGATTGCCACTATAAACTTATTAGAATCACAAAAAATCAATATGACCTAATAATAGTGATTTTGACCGAAAATACCCTATTTTTCGGACAAATCGAGAAATGGCACAAAGTATATATCCAATGTTAAGGTAACTAGCTCCACTTCGCCATTAGGATAGCTATCTAGCGTTCCTATACAAATCATATTAATATCATTATCTAAGGAGTAAATTATATGGCAAAAATGCATACCCGTAACAAGGGAAACTCAGGGTCTACAAGGCCTGGTCGCACAGAAGCGCCAGCTTGGTCCATGTACGACGCCGATGAAATTACAAATATCATTCTTGACTTATGGAAGCAAGGTAATTCCACAAGTGAAATTGGAATGGTTCTCAGGGACAACTATGGAGTCCCCGATATTAAAGTTGCTACCGGCAAGAAGATCACAGCCATTTTAGTAGAAAATGACAGTGCTCCAAGTTTACCGGAAGATCTTTACAACCTCATTGTCAAAGCTATCAGGATGAGGAAACATATTTCTAAGAATCACAAAGACGTCCACAACGGTCGTTCACTGCACCTTACAGAAGCTAAGATTCGCAGACTTGTGAAATATTATCAGGCAAACAAAGTATTGCCTGTAGACTGGAAGTACAAACCAGAAACTGCAGAAATGCTTATCACAAGGTAATACGACCATCCGGTCGTACTTATCTTTCCTTTTTTTCTTTTTTTGGATTCGTGTTTTTACATATTTATATCTCAAGTCAAGGTCTTTTTTCGACACAACCGCATCCTCCAATAACATAGAGTTACATTTTTTGAGAAAGAGACACCAGCCTTACTGCTAAGAAAATCGAGTTTCATTTAGCAACATATAAATTATTAGAAAGACCTGTATATCTTCATGAAAGCTATTGTGCTGGCCGCAGGAGAAGGGCAAAGATGTAGACCGCTTACCGCTACCCGCTCAAAAGTTATGCTACCAGTGGTAAATCGCCCAATTCTTGAATATGTAATTGAAGCACTTGTCAAGAATGACATTAAAGATATTATCCTGATTGTAGGTTACGAAAAAGAAAGGATAATGAACTATTTTGAAGATGGGATTGATTTTGGCGCTCAAATAAAGTATGTTGATCAGGGAGTACAACTTGGGACAGCACATGCAATTGAACAAGCCCGCCCTTATATTGAGAAAAACACGGATTTTGTTGTCCTCAATGGTGACAACATAATAGAACCTGCTACCATCAAAGATCTCTTAACCTCATTCAAGGGAGAAACGACCTTCCTCACATCACAGAAAAATGATATCTGTGGCTATGGTGTTGTCCTTACAAAGGGTTCCAAAGTTACAAAAATAATTGAAAAACCAAAATCCCTTGTTAGTCATTTGGTAAACACCGGAATGTATGTATTTAACGAAAAGATTTTCCCGGAAATTGAGAAAACAAACATATCGCCAAGAGGCGAATATGAAATTACTGATGCACTTCAAAGTATGATCGAAAACGAAGAAGACATCAACGCAGTCACAACAACCCATTTATGGTTGGATTCAAGATACCCATGGGACCTCCTGAAATCGAATTCCAGTATGCTAAACCGGAAAGGAGAAAAAACAAATCATGGTGAAATTGAAGCGGGTGCCACAATAATTGGGGATGTGAGTGTTGGAGAAAACAGCATCATTCGAGCAGGATCATATATTGTAGGACCTGTTGCAATCGGAAAGAATTGTGATATCGGACCAAATGCAGTCGTTTTACCCAGCTCAAGCATCGGGGACAATGTGTCAATTGAACCGTTTACAACCCTGAAAAACAGCATTTTAATGGATAATGTGAGAGTAAGCCCACATGCGCATGTATCAAATTCAGTAATTGCAAACAACACTACACTTGGCCCTTATTTCGCCACTGAGGCAAAAAACAACGTGAGTATAAAACTGGAAAATGAGCTTGTAGATGCCGGGAAAATCGGAGCAATCGTGGGAGAAGACTGCGAGATTGGATTGAGAGTACTTACCAAATCCGGAATTCTTATCTCAAAGGGTTGCAAAATTAGTTCTGATGCAACTATCCGGGAAAATCTACCAGAAAGCTCTATTGTTCTTTGAATGAGGGGAAAATATGTGTGGAATAGTTGGATATGTGGGAAACAGTCAGGCAATGGGAATATTGGTTAATTCCCTGAAAAAACTTGAATACAGAGGCTATGATTCTGCAGGAATTAGTGTTCTTAACGGAAATATAACCACATATAAATCAGCAGGATCAATAGATAAATTAACTGCAATATTACCTTCAGAAATGGATGGAAACATTGGAATTGCACACACAAGATGGGCAACCCATGGAGCTCCAAATACAGCAAATGCCCATCCTCATGAATCAGGAAACATTTCAGTTGTTCATAACGGGATAATTGAAAATTATCTGGAAATCCGTGAAACTCTGGAAAAGCGGGGTTATGAATTCAATTCTGAAACTGATACCGAAGTAATTGCACATTTAATTCATTTTAATTATAACCAGAATTCCGACAACAATTTCTACGAAGCGGTTAGGAAAAGTCTGCTAGAGCTGAAAGGATCATATGCAGTTGCAATCCTGTGTAGCCAGCGCCCAGACGAATTAATAGCCGCACGAAAAGACAGCCCTCTTGTACTTGGATTGGGAGATGACGAAGTCTTTGTTTCATCTGATGTAACAGCATTTCTTGATCATACAAAAAAAGTTGTTTTTGTGGAAGATGGAGAAATTGTCAGCATTGGACTAAACGGTGTTAGTTATTCAGACATGGATGGAAATGAGATCCAGAAAGAAACAACTACAATCGACTGCGATATTGAAGCAGCTGAAAAAGCCGGATACGAGCATTTTATGCTCAAGGAAATTCATGAACAGGTTTCTGCAATTCAGAAGACATTTTCCGGGAAAATCTTTGAACTTGAAGGGAAAATCAGGCTTGAAGAACTGAAACTTGATCCAAAAGAAATCACTGAAATTGAGAGAATTGAGATTATTGCCTGCGGAACTTCATGGAACGCAGGATTAATGGCAAAATACCTTTTTGAAAAAATTGCTGGTATTCATACAGACGTTAGCACTTCTTCCGAGTTCCGATACGGAGATCCGGTTATGCGAAATGATGTGCTCACAGTGGCAATCACACAATCTGGTGAAACAGCTGACACATTGGCAGCTATCCGAAGCACAAGCCAGTATGGATGCAATTCCATTGCAATAACAAATGTAGTCGGAAGTACAATCACCCGTGAAACCGAAAATGTACTCTACACAAGAGCCGGGCCTGAAATCGGGGTTGCTGCAACCAAGACTTTTACTGCACAATTGCTGACCTTGTATTTACTTGCCATTTATTTTGGAAGAATCAGATATCATATAAGTGCGGAAGACAGCCGGGAAATCCTTGAAGCCATCAAGAAACTTCCGGGGCAAATCCAGAAAATCCTGGAACAAAGAAAACATATCGAGAAATGTGCAACAGAGTATTCTGGTGTAGCTGATTTTTTCTTTATCGGACGATATCTCAATTACCCCATTGCTCTTGAGGGAGCTCTTAAACTTAAAGAAATTTCCTACATCCATGCAGAAGGATATGCAGCCGGCGAGTTAAAACACGGACCAATTGCATTGCTAACAGAAGATACACCTGTAGTTGCAATTGCAACTCATGGGAATACCTATGAGAAAATTCTGAGCAATATAAAAGAAGTAAAGGCAAGGAGTGCAAAGGTAATCGCAGTGGCTGATGAGGATGACACAGAAATCAAAAAATATGTGGATACAGTTCTAAAAATCCCTAAAACACATGAACTGCTCTCCCCCATGCTTTCAGCAGTCGTTTTACAATTGCTTGCATATTACATAGCTCTTGATAGGGATTGTGCTATCGACAAACCCAGAAATCTGGCGAAAAGTGTTACAGTAGAATGAAACAGGTTGTTTTACATGAAATTATTCGGTTCATCAGGAATTCGCGGTATTGCGAATCAGGAAGTAGGAATTGATCTAGCCCTAAGAATTGGCGAGATTGTTGGTGCTGCCAATTCAAATGTTGTTATCGGTAGGGATCCGCGTATTGCAGCGCCCATGATTGAAAAAGCTCTTACTGCAGCACTAACATCTGCCGGTTGTAATGTGACACTTGCCGGTCTTGTCACAACTCCAACACTTGCATATGCCTCCAAAGATTATGATTGTGGAATAATGGTAACTGCATCCCATAACCCTTCAGAGTATGTGGGAATTAAGTTATGGAATCCCGATGGGATGGCATTTGACTCTAAACAGCAGACTGAAATCGAGGATAAATTTTCCGATTCCTTTACTGAGATGGTGAAGTGGAATGAAATCGGGAGTATTGAAGAGAAAAATGGTTTTGTTGAAGAACATTGCAAGCAAATCCTGAAAAATACGAATCCTTCGAAGCTTCGGGTTGTACTGGATTGCGGATGTGGTGCAGGTTGTACCATTACACCTTACTTATTACGCCGGATGGGATGTGAAGTAATTACATTAAATTGTCAACCGGACGGCTACTTCCCTGCAAGAAACCCCGAACCAAATGAGAAAAACTTGTGGATGCTCCAGAAAGCAGTTAGGGAATTTGATGCGGATTTGGGTATTGCCCATGATGGAGATGCCGACAGGATGATGGCGGTTGATGATGAGGGAACGTTTGTAACCGGCGATGAATTGCTTACAATGTTTGCATTGCAGAAATGTAAGAAAGATGACACAATTGCAGTCCCGGTAGATACTTCCATGATGCTGGACGACGCTTTGCCTGAAGCAACCGTTATCAGGACACGCGTGGGAGATGTCTACGTTGCCGAAGCCATCAAGAAACATGAGGCAGCTTTTGGAGGAGAACCATCCGGAAGCTGGATATTCCCTGCAATTTCATATTGTCCTGACGGCATATACGCCGCCGGCAGACTTGTGAATATGGCAGATGAAAACAAGCTTTCTGACTTAAGGAAATCCCTACCACAATACCCCACGGTAAGAGGGACCGTTCCCTGTGAAGATAGCAAAAAGGAAAGTGTGATGGCAAAGTTGAAATCCAGCCTTGAAAGCATGGGAAACGTTACGGATATTGATGGAATACGGGTAGAAACTGACGAGGGCTGGGTACTTGTCCGACCCTCTGGAACCGAGCCAAAGATCCGGATTACTGCCGAAGCGAGAACAGGCACCAATATAATGTATAGCGGTATTGAAAAAATCGTTCAAGAGGCTATGCTATGAAAGCAGTCATCCTTGCAGCCGGACAGGGAACCCGTATGAGGCCCCTGACCGATGACACTCCCAAAGTCATGCTGACTATCGCCAACAAACCCATACTTGAGCATATTATAATAGCTGCCTCGGAAGCTGGTATCAAGGACTTCCTCATTGTTACAGGATATCGCGAGGATTTGATTAAAGATCATTTTGGAAATGGAAGTGATCTTGAAGTTAATATTGATTACACCCACCAGAATGAACAAAGAGGAACGGCACATGCAATCGGGTGTGCAGAGGGACATGTTGACGGGAGATTTATTGTTTTAAACGGTGACATGCTGGTAAATTCGTCTCACGTACGAAAGCTAATTGAGAGAAGCAAGGAAGAAGCAATTCTCACAGTGAAGCGAGTCGATAATCCAAGGGATTTCGGAGTGATAAGCACTTCTGAGAGTGCTGTAATAGAAATACTGGAAAAACCCGAAGAACCCCCGACTGATCTTGCAAATGCCGGTATTTATCTTTTCAATTCCGACATCTTCAGCTACATAAAGCAAACCGAAGAATCTATTCGAGGAGAGTTGGAAATAACAGATACTCTCCAAAAACTCATTGACGAAGGCAAGGAAGTAGGTTATGAATTGCTGGAAGACGAGTGGCTTGACATCGGAAGACCGTGGGATTTACTGGATGCAAATTCATTTTTGCTATCTAAGATTAAAGGTAACATTGAGGGAACTGTTGAACCTTTTGC
>CAZHNA010000091.1:3787-7122 GCA_964532775.1 uncultured Methanosarcinales archaeon | reverse complement strand
TCAAATGAAGGAATATGAGAATTGACTGCATTGAATGAAACTCGACAAAACGAATCTCTTTTTCGATTAAAAGGAAAAGTAAACCAGTAATCCAGAAACCTGAATAGCACAGTACAGCTACCAGATTTTCATTTAAACCAAGGGACGTTTGATAATTTCTTTGTTCCATATAAATCACTTCATCTCAATACAATTCTGTGGACATTTTTCCACACATGCACCACAAGCAGTACATTTCTCCTGATCTATCTCCGCAAGGAAGTTTGTTACCTTTATTGCATCTTCCGGACAGGCTTTCTCACAAAGCTTGCAACCAATACAACCAAATGTACAAGATGCCTTGACAAGCTTTCCTTTGTCGTGGGAACGGCACTGCACATGTACTTTTTCTACTTCCTTTGCAAAGGCAAGAATATCGTTCGGACAAGCCGCAATACAAAGACCGCAACTTTTGCACAGGTTCTTGTTAACATGAGGAAGCCGATCTTCCCCGATATGAATAGCATCAAATGGGCAGGCTCGCACACAGGTGCCACGACCCATACATCCGTAGCTACATCCTTTCTCGCCATCAGACAACATCATGACAGCTTTGCAGTCCTCCATACCCACGTAGTCAAACCTGTCAATACAGTTGACTCCACCGTTGCAACGCACATAAGGATATTCTTCCTCACCTTCGGAAACATCCTGCCCTATTATACCACCTATCTGTTTTGCAACTTCAAAACCACCCACCGGACAACCTGTGAGAGGTGCATTGTCTTCTACAACATGCTCCGCAAAGTCGGAACATCCTGCATAACCACAAGCACCACAGTTGGCACCGGGCAAAACATCCAAAACTTCGTCAACCAGAGGATTTGATTCAACCTTAAATTTCTTTGATGCTGCAATAAGCATAAGGCCTATAGCAAGCCCAAGACCTCCGAGAACTGCCATTGACTGTGTAAGTAAAGTGACCAAGCTCATATCGGAATCACCTTAAAGTAATTTACAAATGCCATTGCAAGCATGGCGGCTATCAGGAATGCATGAGGCAAGCCTTTCATTGCTGAGGGTACATATACAAGAGTTACACGTTCGCGGATAGCGGACATCATTAGCATGACAACACCATAACCAAGACCTGCAGATGTACCGAAAACCACACTTTGTAAGAACGAATATTCTGCAGTCACGTTTAGGAGAACTGCTCCCAATACGGCACAATTTGTTGTGATCAAAGGCAGGTAAATACCCAGTGAACGGTATAGTGAAGGGACCTTTTTTCTTACGATGAATTCCACAAGCTGTACAAGAGCTGCAATAACCACAATAAAACTAATCAGCTTCAGGAATTCAAGGTCAAGAGGAACCAGAATGTAGGTATATATAAGAAAAGAAACTGTGGAAGCCAGTGCCATCACAAAAACAACAGCTCCTGACATTCCTGCCGCACTTTTTGAGTCCTTAGTTACACCTACAAACGAACATAGTCCTAAAAACTGTATGAGAAGGAAGTTTTTGATGAAAACCCCATCCATAAATACAGCGAATAATGAAGCATCAACAGCCATTTTAACCACCTCTCTCCAATTTTTTTGCTTTGCGATAATTTACAATCGCCATAAGTACCCCTATTGTAAGGAAGGCTCCCGGTGACAGGATCATATATGTTGCCGGATTCATCATTGGAACCGTAAACAGAAGGTGTCCGAAAATATCAATCTGTCCTGTACCTAAGATTTCTCTTATACCACCTATAAGCATAAGAACCAGAAGGAAACCCGTGGAAATACCCAGTGCATCAATCAGAGAATCGAAAACCCCATTCCGATTGGCATAAGCTTCTGCCCTACCAATGATAATACAGTTAACCACAATCAGGGGAATAAAAACACCTAGTGCTGTAAATAAAGCAGGAGTATAAGCTTCCATAACCATTTCCACAATGGATACAAAAGTAGCAATTATCAGAATGAAAATAGGAAGTCTTACCGAGGCGGGAATTTGTTTTCGAAGTGCCGACACCATAATGTTTGAGCACACTAAGACAAAAGCAGTGCCTGCTGACATGCCTATAGCATTTTCCACAGACGTCGTTACCGCCAAAGTTGGGCAGAGACCAAGCACAAGGGCGAAAATCGGGTTGTCCTTTGTGATACCACGGATATATTCATTAAAAACATCACTCATAATTAAACACCATCCTCAAGATTCCTGCTCCTTTACAAAAGATACCCCTGCATTCAGGGCATCTATCACTGCTTTCGAAGATATTGTCGCACCCGTGATAGAATCAATTTTTCCTCCCTCTTTTGATAGTTTCATGTCCTCAAGGGATATACTAAGAAACTGATCACGGAAATCAGGTTCTGTAATTTTTGCACCTAAACCGGGAGTTTCGGAATGTTTCATGATCTGAACACCTGTTACCTTAGAGAATGAGGAATCAACTCCACCAGCAATCCTGATTTTATCTTGTGCACCCGGATAAATCTGGAAGAATGCATAGCCAACAAGGCTACCTGATGAATCAAGTGCCCTGTAGTAAAGTATTGGAAGTTCACCATTTTCATCTGCAAAAGTACCATATACTTCCTCAAATTCCGCAGCCTGAGGGAGAATCTCAACCAATGCCAGCTTTTGTGCTTCCAATTGGTTTATCTTAAGCTGATCATGTGTAGGAACGTAAGTCAGCCCGAGCAGGGCTGAGGATACAAGACATACAAGCACGAGTTTCCCGAGAATCATCATAACGTCTTTTTGGGGATCATTCATCCAGATACACCCCCAGTTTTTCAAAAGGTACCTTTTTGATTATCCAGTGATATTTACGCTGCAAGAAAGATTCTTCAGCATAAGATCCCGGAAGGGTGTTATTTTCGATAAATGAAGCTACACAGTTTACAAGAAACAGACCGTAGAAAGTTGCATAAATGTAATTATCAAAATGACCATAAACAACGGTCAAAACCCCGCACAAAATTCCGTATATCATCCTACCATTTTTTGTAACCGGTGATGAAGGAGTATCTGTTGCCAAAAATAGAACACCGAATAAGAAAGCTCCTGTAATGACATAGGAAAGACTATCTCCAACGAGGACTGCCAGCACAATTGTCGTCAAGAAATAAAACAGCGGAATTCTCCACTCAATATACTTGCGATAAATCAGGAAAACACCACCAATAAGAGCAATCGGGGACACACCTATCAAGTGACCCGCACCTGTTTCAAGAATCAGATCGGAAAAGCTACCGAGCATGGGGAAAGACACCGGTTGCATCAATGACCACCATGCAAGACTCAGGAAAATCCAGGATGCAAGAACAGGATTAAATATCGAGGAG
>CAZHNA010000091.1:0-3777 GCA_964532775.1 uncultured Methanosarcinales archaeon | reverse complement strand
GTTTTGCTATGGACACAGCAAAAATGGAACCTATTATCGGTATCCATATCGGTACTTCTGGAGGCACTACAAGTGCAACCATCAACCCTATCAACGCAGCGTGTCCGTTGTCAATTGTTAGGGGTTGCCCAAATGCTTTCTGGATTATTGCTTCCGTAGCCACTGCGGCCACAATGCTTGCAATAATCAATGCAAGAGCATATAATCCAAAGAAGTAAACCGCGACAAGACTTACAGGAACAAGAGCTAAAATCTTGCTAAATGTAATTTTTCTGAACGTAACGTCCTGTTTCTTGTGAGGCGGAGCTGAAATTGTAAAAGTCATTATTACACACTCCCATGGGAACATCCTAACTCAAGATTCGACGATTCCTTTGGAGGCATGTCTTCATATGCTTTTGCTATAGCTTCCTTTGCATATCGTATTAATTGTAAAATCGGAATTTTGGTCGGACAGGCTGCAGCACATTTGCCACATTCAATACAATTATCCACATAAAGTTGCCTGCATTCATCAAACCGCCCCTGATCCGCCATTGCTGCAAGTCTGGTAGGAACCAAATCCACCGGGCAAACATCAACACAGCGTGCACAGTGTACACAAACAAGGGGTTCATCCCGTATAACCTCACCCTTATCTTGAACTGTTATTAAGAATGTTGTCTTGGTCACCGGCACTTCATCCACATACTGGGCCACACCGGTTACAGCGCCATTTACAATGAGTTTTCCGGGCTCGCCTTTGTAGCCACCACATGCCTCAATAACATCCTTGAAAGGCGTCCCTATTTTCACAAGGATGTGCTGTGGAGTATTTACCTTTCCCATGACTGAAACTACTGTTTCTGTGAATGGTTTTCCTTCCTGAACAACATTGTAGAGGGCTTTAGCAGACTTCACACTGCAAATTGCCACACCCACTGAAGCAGGAGTACAATTGAAAGGCACTTTTCTACCTGTCACCTTATAAGTAAATAAATCCAAGATACTTTGTCCGTATATCCGATTCTGGGATACAACGATAATATCCATTTGCTGATCCTTGAAATAATATCCAACATTCCTTTTACCGATAAGAGGCGCAACGCTCACCCTCTTGCCTTCAAATAAAAGACCATCAAATGAACCAATTGATTCTTCGTTATCATTTCGAAGAACAATAGCCCCTTTTGAAGCACCTGAAGCTTTCATGAGAAGTTTCAGTGATTCAAGGATGTGAAGTGCATAATCGCGAGGAGTTTTATAATCACCCCATATCCATTCAGAGGCAGTAGCATTAACCAAAACAAGATCAATACTGTGTCCATCCTCTGGATTCAAAACCAGATGTGTTGGAACTCCATAGTTCTCTACAATTCCTGCTTCTTTGATAATGGAGATCAAATCATTTCTTTCAACCGCTTTCTGAGGAGCAAAATCTACACATTCCGCGACATCTCCGGGGTGGATGACAACACTCAACACCTTTGTACCAGAAGGAGTAGGTGCTTCTTCAATAGAAATTACCTCTCCGCAAACACTTGAATGGATATCAGCACATTGAACAGAAGTACATTCCCCGATCTTTTGTCCGATCTTAACCAGATCCCCTTTCTGTACAAGGGATTCACAAATATCTCCTTTGTGTTGCTTCAGAGGAATTATCACTTTTTCGGGCATTTTTCCCATAACCGATATCTCTGCCAAATATATCAACTCCTTAGAAAGATGGGTCCCTTTCTACTTCCGAAGGTTTTTCACCGGATATTGTTACTTCAATTGTCTTTGCAGAGAAGTTAGTAGGAGAATCTGTCTCTGCGGGGTCCCGATCATATCCGAGCATTGCCCAATCAATAACAGGCTTGACCTCATGACATATTTCACATTCTAGCCTTTCCATAAAGTGAATACCGTGAATCTCAGGGGAAGCAGATACACCGTGACAATCATCGCATTCAAGTGGATCGGCCATTCCTACATTTGAACCGGAAATGCCGTGTCCAAGTTTGTAGTACAGATCAACCTGCCTGAGAATCGCATTTGGATAGTCTGCAATACCGTCAGTGTTTCCATCATACGAGTGTATTTCTTCTGCTGTCACTTCGCCATCTGCATCCACATCAGCATCAAGCACATCAGCATTTGGAATGGGATTTCCTTCATGTGAACTTGTATTCGGAGATGCAAGGATTTCCTCATCATGTCCAGCATCCCACCAAGCACCATTTAACACATTGAAAGGAGCAAGCATTGCACTTTCGGTTCTTTCATTTGCAACATTAAGACCTTCGGAAGCTCCGTCAGTCCATGCAAGTGTTGGGGAGAAATCAGTCATATGATACGTGTCTTCACGTTCACCATCTGACCAATCAAAAGAAGCAATTGGCATTCCAGCGGGAATATCTCCTCCGGGGAGTACTGGAATATGACAGGAAGCACATTCAAGGAATTCAAGGTGGAAATCAGTTGTTGCACCATGGGAGATACCTGCATGGCAGGACTCGTCTGCACAGCTTTTTACTGACAACACTTCTTCGTGGACTGAAGACTCCGTTTCTCCAGACTCAACTTCAGGTTCTGTTTCTAATGATGATATTGGCGCTCCTGCAATTTCGTGTTCGTGTGCTTCGTGGCATTCCACGCAGTTTACTTCAGCATGAACATCAAATTCTTCATAATCTTCTGCACCCCACATCACGGGAGTGATCTGTGCATCTTTCAGGTGACAGTTGTCGATACAAGAAGATTTTTGAGGTGCACCATTTACGGTATCGTGGAAAATTAGTAAAATTGGGGCAGGAGTTAAAACATCAAGAGCATAGGTCCCGATGCGTATTGGATCTTGTTGTACGACAACTCTGACATCTTCCATTGCTGCATTGTTGGCGTTTGCATAGTTGCCGTTTTGCAGTTCCAGTGCCCTTTTCTCAGCATCATAAAGGCCATACTGCTCGTGGCATATCATACAATCAATTCCAACGCCGTATTCATCAAGAGTTCCACCACCCGGATGATAACGACCAAATTCCTGGACCCAGGCATCCTCACCTTCGGATTCCACCTGGAAATTAGTTAACGGTTCCCATTCGGGAACTCTCTGGACATGAGTGGACTGAGCCACTGCATCATAATCCGCAAAAGGAACACCAACATGACATCCTCCACAGCTAGAATCAGACCACTTGCCTTCTGTCATATAGTGATGAGCAAGTGCTTCATTACCGCTGTAACCAAGATAAATGTTGATGCCTGCAAATGCAAAAACAACCAATGCGGCCGCAACCAGAATACCTTTAAGCTTCGCCATAAAAATCACACATCTTTAAATTCATAAATTCCCGGGACATATAATTATTAAATCCTATTGTCACTTGATGGATTGGTAATCATTGGGGATTTCCGTAATCCTGATAGCCAATGAAGATAACAATCTCATTATTCTACAGTTGTTACTGATTGCCAAACTGACTTATTTACTATATTTATAGCTTTCGAGAAAGACATGAGACAAACCCCGAAAAGCCGGGAAATATCATGAATGATAATTTAATTAAATTACCGGATTTCCCTTGTTTCAAATTATTAAAGGATTTATATGGAAGTGTGAAACCGGGGGAATGATTCGTATTCTGAACTATAGATATCCTCATATGAATGCTATTATGAATGAATCTACTTCTGCAAAAACAAACATGATATTATATTCTTGATTTGGTTTTGTGGGCGGGTGTATAAAATAGTTGTGAAGCGTGACTGCCCCTGCGGCCCCTTGATTTAACGTAAAAATATGATTTTTCA
>CAZHNA010000090.1:4914-7146 GCA_964532775.1 uncultured Methanosarcinales archaeon | reverse complement strand
CAATCTGGGTTTTATTCGCCCCATTTTTTGCTGTCTCTAAAATATCAGCTGAAATGTCAATTCTGTTCCTTCTCTTAATGGCCACCACTCCCCGAAACAATTTTTATTTGATCAAAGCACATCTGGATATCAAGCCTCTGCGTCAGATTCTTAATTTATAAATTGAACGCAGATTAAATAAATGGGCCCGGTATTAAGTTAAGAAACATAGTTCCCATTCAGATGCCTTTTAAGATCTCTAAGATCTTATTTTGGTTTGCATTTTATCGCTACAATAGCGCCTATTACCAAAATTCCTCCTGCTAAGATCAGTAAATACTTATTGTCCATTATTTGTTGATTAGTATTAGTTGAAATATCTAGATTGATTGTGTTGCCAGGTTTTGCGTTTTGAATGGCACTTCCGGTGATTTCGGCTTCAATACCATCGATGTAGAATATTATTTGCCCATATTCTTTCTGTTCTGATGTTATCAGAAGCCTGTTGGTATGCAAATCCCCGTAAATACCTTCTGTGCTGATTTCTGTCATTCCGATAGTTTGTTCATCAATTTTTGCTGTAATCTCTATGCCAACTTCAGCTGGTTCTCCATTGATTGTTGCATTTCCCTTGAGTATCAATGGCAAAGGAGGTATTCCGCTATCATCAGCTATTGCCATAGGGATTGTTATTGTGATAAATGTTAGCAGAAGCACCTGCAAAGTTATTATCAGCTTGTAAGCGTACTGTTTTTTCTTCATTATTCTCATCATGTATTTGGAAGATGATTGCAGGGGATGAAATCTGCCTCCCATCTTCTTCTTTATTAGGAGCTTTGTTTTATTTTGCCATTGAGCGTTCAATTGTTCTTGCGTTTCACTAGGATTACAATTCCAACTAATGAAACCAGAATCAAACCGAACAACCCGTTAACAAGTGAAAATGATTCTGCTTCTGATGAAGGTGCATTTCCATTTGTGTTTCCAATTTCAGCTTCATCTCCTGCGAAAGCTGTGCTTTCAAATGACTCTTCTCCAATTCCCGAATCGCCAAATGATGAAGATGAACTTGAGGGACTTGTTAGTGGGCTGGTTGTAGTTGTTTCTTCAGGCACTAATGCACTTGTTCCTGCAGTCACAGATGTTGTAATTGTAGCACCAGGTGCTGCATTTGTGAAGTCAATAAGATCTGTTTCAACACCATTGACATAGATTTTTAGGTTTTCATAGTCGACGGGTTCGGAGGTTATTAATAGCTTGTTAGTAGGCAAATCGCCAAATTGTCCTTCAGAATTTACGATTGTTGTACCAACTGTTCTATCTCCGAGTTTAACTGTTATTTCAGTTCCCACTGGCGCTGCTTCTCCATCAATTGTAATGTCTCCTCCTACAATTAGGGGAAACGATGGAGCTGCTTCTGAAGCAGCACCTACAGGGATCGTTGCTATTGCAAATAATAATATGAATGCCTGTAAGATCACTGTGTATTTTGTAAAGCTCCTATTCTTGATCATATAATCACCTTGAATAAAAATAAAAAAAGGTGAGTTGAAAAACTCACCTGAATGTTTTATTCTTGTCTCAGACCTCCATTTAGAATCCTACGAGAGTGTCTTCCTGGGTCACATATACCCAGTAGCCCTCATATGGGTTCATTTCAAAGACATCTGTTCCTACGTGGCTTCCAGCAATAACACCTGTTTCACCATTGTGACCTATCTGGTCCATGTTCATGGTTTCAGGGTTATACGGACCTTCGATCAGAGTGTAAGAGTCGTCTATTGAACTGAGTGCCAATTCAGCAGACAGGGTAGTTATGGAATCGGTGTAACCGACTGCATTCCATCCTGGGCATACTGTCATGGTAGGTGGTACCGCTGGCACCATTGGTTCAAGGACATCGACTGTTATTATCTGATCTTCGCTCTCGATGCTTTCTATCCAGTAAGCTTTCAGTGGGTCAAAGTGTCCGCCGAATTCGACGGCATTCTGCCATTTACCAGTGCAATTGTCGTATGAAGCATCCCAGTACATTATTGTAGTGTAGTTGATGTCCGCAAGGACAAATTCAACACTGCTGTTGTTCAGCATAAATGGTACTGATATGTAGTTCATACCTTCTTTGATGACAATGCCTTCTGGCTCTTCTGGTTCAACCACTTCTTCCTCTACTGTCACCTGTGTTTCGCAGCTGACAGGTGCTGGAGCAACTCCTGCAATCAGACTGAATTCACCAACGAATACATGTGGTCC
>CAZHNA010000090.1:0-4814 GCA_964532775.1 uncultured Methanosarcinales archaeon | reverse complement strand
ACATTACTTGAGCGCCTCCGCCGAGGAGTATTCCGCCGTCAGACGGGTTACTTGCAACCCATCCAGCAGGCATGGTTTCCAGGACGTATGTCTTGTCAGCGCCATCTAGTGTGATGTCCAGTACTACAGGTACTGTGTCACCTGGGTTGGCAGTTGCTGGAAGATCTCTGCATACATCTGATGCTCCTGGTGTTCCTGCAGCTTCAACATTAACTGTTGTTTCACAGCTAACATGTGCTGGAGCAACTCCTGCAATCAGACTGAATTCACCAACGAATACATGTGGTCCGAGTGCTGCTCCGCCTGGGACAGTTACATCGTATGTGAACTGTGTGTCAGGTGCTGCTGCGGTTGCCCACATTACTTGAGCGCCTCCGCCGAGGAGTATTCCGCCGTCAGACGGGTTACTTGCGACCCATCCAGCAGGCATGGTTTCCAAGACGTATGTCTTGTCAGCACCATCTAATGTAATGTCCAGTACTACAGGTACTGTGTCACCTGGGTTGGCAGCAGCTGCTGGAAGATCTCTGCAAACATCTGGAGCTGCTGCTGCAGCCGAGACCATTGCGAGTGTCATCAGGCATACTAAACCGATGATTCCAAACAATTGGATACTTTTTGGTATTCTCATATTGAACCCCCCTATAAATTGAATAAGAGAGATTTTCATTTCTCTTCACTCAACTTACAAGTTTCACTCGCAATATGTTCCCAGTATGAGCATATCGATTACAGTGTTGACATCTGATGGAGTGTATCCGCCTGTGCCAAGGATTACTGCATCAATTACAGCGTTCACATCAGCTGGTGTGATATCTCCAAATGGTGCTGCCATATCATATGGGCAGGTTGGTGGATCGACTGGTGTACTACCAATAAGGTATGGTGGGACAAAGAGTCTGACGTCACCGTGGGTGACTGCAAAGTCGCCTTCCATGTGGGTGTCATCAAGCTTCAGGTAAAGCACATCAACACAGGTCCAGTCTCCACTGCAGTCGTTGTCAAAGAGCAATACTTTGAATCCACTGGCAGGTATGACACTGAGGAGATCCCTGTCTGAGTTCATGAGGTACATGTCTGCTGGAAGCATTTCATCTCCCTTGTCGCCTTCATGCTGGTCTCCTACCTTGGTGTTGTTGTAGTAGAACCATTCGCCGTCAATTGCTACATCTGTCAGTCTGACATCACCGGTTGATACATCGTTGGTGCCGTCCATGTCAATGTATGCATTGTCATCAGCGGTGAAATCGCCGCTGTTGTCTTTGTCAACGAATTTAATCCAGGCGTAGTCACTGAACAGGTACGTGAGTGCGTACTCGGCATCAATATCACAGGATGTGACCTTGGTTCCACAGTATGGCCATTTTTCAAGTCCGTACCATGGGCTGATTGGGTCATTTACAGGTACATACAACCTGAGATCACCGACTGTTACAGCTACGTCATATGGGATGTCACAGCATTGATTTACGAGCTGCTGGACGTAGAGTTTGTCTGGACAGGTCCAGTCTCCACTGCAGTCAGAGTCAATGTATCCAAGAACGTCTGGTACATTACCTATTGTTGTAAGGACATCCAAACTGAATGTCTGTATGTCAGCATCGTTGAATTCTACAACTGACCATGCGTCAAATACGAATGGGACAGGGTTTCCGAGGAGGTATACTTCAACCTCTACAAGCCTTATGTCACCAATGGAAACCTCAGCGTTGTTATCTACATCAATATAGACTGCATCTCCAAGACTGTATCCTGGAAGACCATCGGTCTCAACGAAAGTGATTATGCCCTGGTTTTCGAACCATGTAAGTTCATGTCCAAGATCAAATCTGTTGGAAGGTACTACCTTACTGTTTGCTGGGTAGTGTGTGGAGACTTCAGTCAATCTGATGTCACCAAGAGATACACGGTTGTCGCCATCCATGTCAACATAGACTTCGGTTGCGATTCCGTCAATTACTCCGTGGGTGTAGTATGCAATCTTAGCAAGTGGAAGGTTCTTCATTAGAAGGTAGGTTGCATCGTGGTCACCCTGGATGACTTTTGTACCACAATCTGGGATACATGGGTCTTCTGCTGGAATGAATACTCTGGTGTCACCGATTGTGACTGCTTTATCCATGTAGAAAGAATCTTGTGTATGATTCTGGATGAGGTATACTTTGTCATCTTTGTCATATACGTCACTGTTGTCAGCGTCTACGTATTTGATAAGTTCAGCTGCGGTACCAGTGCTGATAAGAGTAAGTTCTGTGCCGACAGCATCATGGCCAAGTGTTACCCAATCCCATGCCTGGCCGAGTTCTCCCTGTGTCATGAATAATTCAAGTTCTGCAGAACCGTCAATGTCTACAACAGTGTTTATGTCTGTTGCAGGAAGGTCGGTCTGGAGAATATCGCCAGCAGTAATTGTGTTGCTACCGTCAAGATCATAAACAACACCATCAGTCAAGTCATATTTGCCGTTCTGGTTAAGATCAGCATACTTGATTGGAGCTGCAAATGTTTCCACAATTAGATTGTTACCTTCTTTGTTGTCCTGATCACTTGGCATGATCTGGGTGTTAGGTGGATATTTATCGTGGAAAATTGTAAGGCGGATATCATTGATTGTAAGAATTGGCTCTGTGTTTGAGTTTACATCAGGCACAATATCAATGTATGCATAACCGTCTATTGATCTCACGATCTGTGCTTCTGTAAGATCATAGAGCACAAAAGTCGTATCTTTGTCACATTGCTCGACTGTTGTGCCACATGGCTCCCAGCAAGCTTTTACATCTTCTGCTGCAGCTGATACGCCGGCCATTGCAAGGCATAACATAGCTACAACAAGAATTGTCTTAAATTGCATTCCTTTTTACCTCCAAATTGAGATTACGTTTCGTTCAGAGCGGCCAAAAGGGATGCAGTTTACCCGGACCATTTGTATGTCCTGGTGGAAGGCCATTTATAGAAACCCCGCTAGGGGGGAGACACATCACAGACAGTAAAAACTCTCGCACCATACCACTTTACGATAGTCAAACCGTCCGGGTACCACCACCATACCCTTACCACTTCCAATACTAACCTATCATTTGTATTGGATATAAACTTCTAAGAACTCGGGATAAGGAGTGTAAGTAATTACCTATGGTAAGGCTCTGAGTTTTATCAGACAGTTGTTGTTGGAAATGGTACACAGGCTTGCAGCATGTTCTTTTATGGCATGAATTATTTTTTTGCATTTCACGTTGCAATATTAAGTTAATCAAAATTCAGACTAAAAACATCAAAAACACTCTCACTAACAAACGATTTCAGATAAGTTACATGTTTTAGGATTAAATAATTGCTTGCTACTGTTTTTTTGTGACTATAATATTTTTCACCAAAAAACGGAGACCTGAAATGTTTAGAAGCATTGTTTAGGCACTATTTTCAAGTACAATAGCTAAGCAAGGTGTACACTGCTATGTTTATTTTTGTCTGAAAAAGCTATTTATTGTTTGACAAACAGAAATCAATTGATAGTAAATTAATTCTGGTGGGGTATATTGTGGAAACATTTGAAGCTATAGAAAAGCGAACTAGTATTCGTAAATTCACTCGTGATCAAATTCCGGATGAAACAGTTGAGAAGATCCTTTATGCGGGCACACAGGCCCCAAATGCTTTTAATCGTGAACCATGGGAATTCATACTAATAAAAGATGGTCCAGTAAAAGATGACCTTGTGGCAATGCGTCAAAAAATTCCCCCTCAGAAAGAAGCCCTTGAAACCGCTACTGTTGTTGTAGTTGTTTGTTATGATGGTGAATTAGGGAATGAAGCCCTGAGTTCTGCTTATGCGTGTGTGGAAAATATGCTTCTTGCAGCTACATCTCTTGGTATCGGTTCAGTTCCTCTGACTTTCCGCGGTAATAAAATAAAGGAGCTGTTGGAATTGCCGGAAGGTTTTGAGATTGCGTCTGTGATTCCTTTTGGATATCCGGCTGAATCCCCTGAAAAACCAATAAGAAAATCGGTTTCTGAAAAATTGCACATTGATAAATTTTAATTAACTTAATCTCTTAATCTACTTGCTATTTGGGAGTTGAAACAATGAGTATGCTAGAAAACATTACGGAAGAACTTGACGCTTTGAAATCAATTGAAGAAGCTATTGAAATGGCTATTTCTCTTGAGGATCAGGGTTGTGCATTTTACACTGAGAAAGCAGGAACAACTACTGAAGTGGCGATTCAGGAAATGTTCGAGTACCTTGCAGATGAAGAAACAAAACACGCTGAGTACCTGCACAATTTCCTTAAGGATAACAATACGACAGTTACAGTATCTGAAACTCCGAATTTCACAAAAACTCTTTCAGGGGAATTTTCAAGTGAAAAGATGGATGAAATCGGGATTCTACTTGCTGCCCTTCGTTTTGAAAGGAAAAGTGAAGACTTTTATGCTGAACTGGCAAGAAGAAGTGATGATCAGGAACAGAAGGTATTTTTCGAAAAGCTTTCTGTGGTTGAACGTGGACACTATGAGATCATAGACGGACTTCTTGATATGGCAACAGGTTTCAGGATGCAGACCTGAGATATGGGGGTAAATTCTTGAATACTCCTGAGGATCCTCTTGAGATAGCAGAGGGCGTGTATTGGGTAGGCGTTATTGACTGGAATCTTCGCGATTTTCACGGTTATGAAACTCCTCGTGGTGGAACCTACAACGCTTACTTGATCGCTGATGAAAAAACAACTCTTATTGATACAGGAAAGGAAGAGTTTGCAGGGGAACTGATTGAGAATATTGGTTGTATTGTTGATCCTTCAAAGATT
>CAZHNA010000089.1:0-7225 GCA_964532775.1 uncultured Methanosarcinales archaeon | reverse complement strand
ATCCTTCTCTTTTTTCTTTTTTAAAGATTAGCTGAACTTTGGTCCACCAACATCCGCATCGTTGTTGTAGCCTCTACTTTCCCAATAACCTTCATAGTCATCGTCCACAACTTCCATTTTGACAATCCATTTGGCCCACTTGTAGCCGTATTTACCTTCTGCAACAAGTTGTAGTGGGAATCCCCTGTCTGGGGGTAGGGTGATGTCATTTATTTTGTAAGCTACAATGATGTTATTGTCTATTAGGTAATCTAAATCAAGGGCTGTGGAGTATCCATCTTCGGAATAGAAAATGACAGCAGTTGCCCCTTCCTGTATTCCAGCTTCATTGAGCAGAGTTTCCATTTTCACGCCTGTCCATTTTGCAGCAAATCCCCATCCTTCCACGCAATCAAGGGGTACGGCTTTTGAAACAGGCTGGTAAGATATTATGTCATTGTAGGTTAGGGTAATCGTTTCATTTACCATTCCAGTAATTTCAAGTCTGTAATAGTCAGGGTAAAGATATTGTGTTCCTTTGATGGCATTGTTGCGCTGATCGTCAATAGGCGTAAGATCTAATCCATCATATTCCAGCGCTTCAGTCTCGTTTTCATCTAATGGGAATATTTCTTCTGCTTCCTCTGGTGTTGTTGATATGCAACCTGCTGAAAACAATATCAGAAGAAGTGCAAAAGTTGAAAGAATTTTTTTCATGTGATGGCCACACTCCTCACAGAGATTTCTTTTTTAAGCTGATATAGCTTTTCATGATTCTTTGTTTGCAATTATCCTTTCTTACGCAGGCAAATGTTTGCAAGCATGAAATCACTGGAACTTCAATATTTAAAGCAAAACCTATTCTTCTGCGATAGATTTATAAAAAATACTGCTATTAAGTCGTAACACAACGATGTGCGAGAGTAGCCAAGCGGCCAACGGCGATGGACTCAAGATCCATTCTTGTAGGAGTTCGTGGGTTCGAATCCCCCCTCTCGCACCATTTTTCTGGATGTGATTTATTTTGTCAGAAATCGTCCGCTATGAAGATGTAATTGATGGCGTTAAGTCTGCCATAAAGCACTCACAAACTATTCTACCGAAAGACGTAGTTCTTGCACTTGAAAATGCCGAAAAAAATGAATCTTCGGATGTGGCAAAATCCCACTTACAGGCAATTCTAAAAAACATTTCTATTGCAAAAGAACAAGGCATCCCCATGTGTCAGGATACGGGAATTTTCATTTTTTATGTTGAAATTGGAAGGAATCTTGCATTATCATATAATCTGGAGGAAGCTCTCCGGGAAGCTCTAAGTCAGGCTACGGTTGAAATTCCACTTCGGCCCAATGCTGTTCATCCTATTACACGACACAATAGCAATGACAACACAGGTGAAGGTCTTCCCGATATCAAATATTCATTTATTGATGAGGATGAGCTAAGAGTCACTGTTGTACCAAAAGGTGCAGGGTCTGAAAACATGAGTGTTCTCAGGATGATGAATCCTGCGGAAGTCAGTTCAATTGACAAGTTTATACTTGAAACGGTCTTCAATGCAGGTGGAAAACCGTGCCCTCCTATAATTGTCGGGGTGGGTATAGGTGGTTCATTTGATAAATCAGCAATTCTTGCAAAAACTTCTCTTCTTCGAGAGGTTCAGGACATGGATGAGGAAGAATTTGAACTTCTTGATAAGATCAATTCTATGGGTATCGGGCCCATGGGTATGGGTGGAAATACGACTGCACTTGCAGTTCATATCAACAAAGCTCATTGCCACACCGCTTCCCTGCCTGTTGCGATTAATATCCAGTGCTGGGCCAATCGTCATTCAACTGTTGTGTTCAGGGAGGGTTCCACATGGAACATCATTTAACTACTCCTCTTTATAAAGGTGATATTCTTGGGTTAAAGTGTGGTGATGTCGTCTATCTCTCTGGAATCATTTTGACCGCCCGTGATGAAGCACACGCACGCATTCTTGAATTCAGTGAAAAGGGTGAAGAACTTCCTTTTTCCCTTGATGGAGCTGCAATATACCATTGTGGTCCTCTCATGAAACAAAACGAGAGTGGTTGGGAGGCTGTAGCTGCTGGACCCACTACAAGTGCTCGTATGATCTCAATGACGTCTTCCTTGCTGGATCGATATGATGTAAGTACTATTATCGGAAAGGGAGGAATGGAAGGTCTATCGTCTTCTTTTAAGGATAGATGTGTTTATCTTGCTTACACAGGTGGTTGTGCTGCTCTTGCTGCTCGGGCTATTAAGAATGTGAAAGCTTTCCATTGGCCTGATCTTGGTATGGCAGAAGCTGTCTGGGAACTTGAAATAGAAAATTTTGGTCCACTCATTGTAGGAATGGACACAAACGGCAGTGACCTGTTTTCTGATGTAAAAGAAAAAGTAAAAGGGCTGTTTGATTAATCACTGTTCAGACAAAGATAGTGAATGAAGCCCATGCCAGTAGTACCATTATAATTGTATGCTTAAGGCCTGCTGTGAGTTCTCCTTCTCCCATTTGTCCTGATACAAGGCCAGCTACAAATCCCTGTATTACGGATGCGTGGAACAAAAGTCTTGTGAAACTATCTGGGTCAAATGCCCCTATAAAGCTGCTACCTGCACCTGCTGCAGATGCAGCCTGTCCGGCTTCGGCCATAGTCGGAACAAATTTTGATGAAAGCATCAGGATAACGAAGATAAAGACAAAGAATGCCATGTAAACAATTACTACATATACCATCATGTTGGCGTTTCTTTCTCTCTGAAGCATCTTTATTTCACTTGCATCCCTTGCTGCTGCTTCCAGAACGAATGTGACTCTTCCTCCTGCTCGGTTTGCCTGAGTGATTAGTGCCACAGTCCTTGAAATTAGGGGTGTATTCATTCTTTCTGCAAATTTATCAAGCGTATTCTCAAATGAAATGCCCCATGACAATGAGGCATCCATTTTTCTGATTTCTTCAGTGAGTGCTCCGTATTCTCCACGTGTAACTGTATTTACGGCTGCGGGAAGAGTTAAACCAGCACGGCCCATTTCAGCAAGATCACGAAGGAAGTTGGGCAACGACTCTTCAATTCTGTTAATCCTCTTTCGTTTCTTTTGATAGGTAATTGCGGGTAGTGTTATTAATATAAGGACTGAAAAAATAATAACATCGTCAATAAAAAAGGTTCCTTTTGTTGCCTGAAACCCGACTATGAAAAACAATAATGCAGTCGGAATACTAAAAATAAATGCGTATTCTGGATATTGGTAAAATGAATCTTTTGGGCTGCGGATAAATTGTCTGAGCCTTACAAACTGCTTGGACTCCTGAAGTCTTTTTTCAATATGCAGGTCTTCTATTTCCAGCAACTCTTCTTCCGTGAGCTGGTCCAGATTTATTTCTTCCTGCTGATTTTCAAAAATATTCATGCTTATTCCTCCGGAGTCAGAGCACTGATAACTACCAAAAACATGATGCTGCCAATTGGTACAAGGGCATATATGAGTAAATATAGGAAAATTGTTTGTGCGCCTCCCATAATTGACATAATGGAAATGACAATTATCAGGAATAATGGTCCTGCTACAAACGCAGTTACATAAGTTTCACCCAGTAAGCCCAGTGTCTCCAAGAATTCTTTCTGACGCTGTCTGTTTTCGACGATATATTGTTCTGTCTTAATTTTAAAGTAAGGTTCCAGTTCTCCTCCAGAGGTTACGACTGTAATACCTCCCTGTAAAAATTCCTGCATCATTGGGGAGGGAGTTGTCTGAGCCAGGCTTTTCATTGCTGTAACTAGATCTTTTCCCAGAATCTCCATATCTCTTACGAGGTAGCGTGCTTCGGTTGACACTTCTCCATAAATTGTGTTTATTGCAAGAGATCGGAATAGTTCTACCGGGAGTACGCCTGCTCCAGACATTGCAGTCATGTAGTTAATTGCATAGGGAAGAATCTGTTCTATGCTTCGTTTCCGACTAGATGCCATGAGTGCAGGGTACACGATAAAAGTGTTATAGATGGCAGCCATGCACAAAGATATCATAAGAAGGCTTCCAACAAGTTGTATCAACACTAACTTGTATGGCACAACCCACCCCATCCATGCAGGAATCATAAGCCTGCTGCCGGGTAAATCTGGAACACCAAAAATTGCCAATATCAGGTTAAACAAAAGCAACAGCAGGACTGTACTTAATATTGCTGTCAACAATGCTCCTGAAAGGTACATGTCATAGCTGAGACTCATCCTGTTTTTCAGGAGGTTCATCCTAAGGCTGTAGTATTTGTCTCTTCTTTGTTTGAAATAGCTTCCAAACAATGAATAAGCATAGACGAAATAGCTGTTACTCATACAAGATCCTGTTCCACAAGTTTCATTATGGTCTCTGGTTCTCTCTTATATGCAACTACGATCTTGGAGAAATCTTTGAAGTTGCTGATTCCCTTTCTTCTTGCCCATTCGAGGACTTCCTGTCGTTGTTGGAGTTCCAGTTTGACTCTGCTTTCATCCCATCCTCTGTTCTCCATAACACTCTCAACAACATATGATCTTCCCGAATACTGGAATGAATCTTTGGCGGCATGCCATACAAATACTTCATTTGTGAGCAATTCTCCTGTACGAGGGTCCACGCCTACAATTTCGGTTATGGATTTACTACGCCTGACACGTTCGGACCCGACTTTGACTTGTGCTTGTATGGAGACAATATCCAAAGCTTGAATCATTATTCTTGGAACATTGATTGGTGGGTTTTCCAGCCTGTGAACGATAGATTGGACGGAATCTGCATGTATTGTAGAGAATGTAGTGTGACCTGTGGACATTGCCTGGAAAAGAACATAAGCTTCAGCACCACGGACTTCTCCCACAAGTATGTATTCAGGACGCTGTCTTAGTGCTGCTCTTAGGAGTTCATACATTTCGATGGAACCTTTTGATTCTCCACTAAATGCTTCCCTTGTCACACCTGGAATCCAGTTTGGATGTGCAAGATTGAGTTCACGTGTATCTTCAATGGATACAATTTTCATTTCGGGTTGTACAAACATGGAAACTGCATTCATTGCAGTGGTTTTACCAGATGCTGTGCCGCCTGAGAAGATTATGCTTTTGTTTGATTCCACAGCAAGCCACATGTAAGCCATCATAGCATTGGAGAATGTGTGGAAATCAACTAGTTCAGCTGGTGTAATTGGGTTTTCGTTGAAACGACGGATCGTAAAAGTGCTACCTCTTGTGGTAATTTCCCTTCCCAATGTAATCTGTATCCTGGAACCGTCTGGCATCGTTGCATCAAGGAGTGGATTTGCAACAGAGATATGTTTGCCACAAATCTGTGCCATTCTTATGGCAAAGGAGTCTGCTTCTTCATCATTGTCAAATTGAACAATGGAAGGTATTGATTCGTATTTCCGGTGGTAAACATAAACAGGCGTATTTGGTCCGTCACATGAAATATCTTCAATATCAACGTCTCGCATCATTGCGTCAATTATACCGTAGTTGAGGAAATCCCTGATGACATAATACATCACTTTTTCCCGAATCAATGCAGAAGTTTCTATGGAGTAGTCTCTTAAAAATTGAAGAAATTCGTCCCGAAGTAGTGACTCTGCATTATTACGACTGGTTTCACTAAGGTTAATATCTATTGATTCGGCCAAACGATTTTTGACTCCATCCAGAAGTTCCTTTTCACTTGTAGTTAATTGGGGTTCAAGGACCGTATACATGTATTCGTGGATGTCAGTGTCATATGTAATTCTCACATAGGAATAGGGGGGTCTGATGGGGTAAAGTTCAACTTCCCTTTGCGCAGAACCCACAGGCATTGAAAGATCGACTAGTGGCCCATCTGTCGTTATATCGTAATCTTCAAATTTCACTTTGCTGGCTGTCAGCAGTCTTCCAATCTTTTTGTAGAATGGCTCTTTTCGGATCTCGGAAATTTCGGCTTCAATATGCCTGCTTTTTTCCTCAGTAATTTCCCGAATTGCTTCTTCCCAAACCTTTTCCACTTCTTCTGGAACCTGACCCAACGTGTCAATTGTTACATTTTCAGAAAGTTCAATGGTTTCCTGCAATTCCTTCGCAGGTATGTCTTCATCAGAAATCCCTTTGAAGCCTTCATCGCTATCGAGGTTATCGAGGGCAATTTCCAGAAGGTCTCTGGCTTCGGTCTCCTTGGTTGTATTTTGATTTTCGCTTGTATCTTCGCTGAAATCTTCTAGGGGCTCTTCTACTTGAAAATCTTCCTGAATCTCTTCTTCTGTGTCAGATATTTTAGGATTTGATGATTGATCCATTTGGCACCACCCACTTATTTTATCCAAAAAGGGCTCTTACCCGGCCAAAAATGCCCAGATTCTCGATAACTGGCTCAGAAGGCTGGAGCTTATATTCAGGTACATCTATCCCGGCCAGCAGTGCTGCAGTACGCTTAATTGTAAACGCTGCTTCAGATTGCGGGTATTTTGATACAACAGGAGTCTGCAAAGACAGGGCTTTTGCAATGACAGGATCATTTGGGATTTCTGATAAAACTTTTACCCCAAGCGTATTCTGTATTTTTAGCTTCAAGCTATTTTCAAGTTCTCCATTAATCCGGTTCACAATGACTCCTTCAATAGTTTTTCCGTAGCTTTTTGCTACACTTGCAGATTTCAAAGTGTCTACTATTGAAGTTACGTCATCATTGACTACCAGAACAATTTTGTCAGCAATCTGAAATGGAACCAATGCATTTTTGTTTAATCCTGGCGGAGTATCAATTATGATATGATCGTAGTCTTCCTTGATCTCTTCAATAGAAGTTTTTAACCTTTCAATATTTGAATTCTGGTATGATTTCAACGAAAGGCTACATGGAAGAATTTTCAGTCCTGCCGGGCCTTCGTATATTGCATCATTAATTTCTGCAGTCCCTTTTAAAACATCATACAAATTAGTTGTTATTGCATCCATCTGCATAAACATGCTTACATTTGGCATTCCGAGATCTGCATCTATTAGCAATGTTTTCTCTCCAAGTCCTGCCAGAGCAGTTGCAATATTGACTGAAAGTGTAGTTTTTCCTGTTCCGCCTTTTCCCGAAGCTATAACGAATACACTGCTCACCATCTCTTGTCCCCTGCAAATAAATTTAAATTTTTAAAATAGTAGCTATTTTCTATTGCTTGCTTCTCTTACTTAATGTTTCGGTGCAATCTATCATCATTATTACATTATCATAATGATAATAATA
>CAZHNA010000088.1:0-7474 GCA_964532775.1 uncultured Methanosarcinales archaeon | reverse complement strand
TACAATTATATTTTCGGTTTTGTTTTCTGTGCTGGATTCGTTTTTAGAAGCCACCAAAATCATGCTATTGCAAACAGTATCGGGTTTAATTATATCTGTAGATATCCATCCATTTCTATTGTAATAGATCTGCATATAGGAATATCCGCGTCTGTGTAATTCACGATTCATGCTTTCAAAAAATGGACTTGGTGAATTTAGATCAAAATATGCAGCTATTCTATTCATGGTGGAATTGTCTCTCGTATGATGTGGAAATCTGGATTCACTGAAGTTCTCTACGATGGTTAGAACGAAACAATAAGTATTTTAATGTTAACGTTGACTATAATCTTTATTGTTGTTGCCGTTCTAGCGGATTATATCTAAGGTAGGCGTTTTATTGTGTCAGTTGAAGGCAAAACGGCAGAAAAATGGTTCCAGATGGGATTTCATTCTGAATATCCTGAAGATAAAATAGAATGTTATTCTAAGGTTCTTGAGGACGAAAGAGATCCTCATCTCTGGAATGATGAGGCCGTTTCTCTTGTTTGGGTGAATTAGGGAATTGCTCACTGCGACTTGAGTGAGTATGAAATTGCAATTGAATGCTTTGAAAAAGCCATTGCTCTCGATTCCAGCAATCCTTTTATCTGGTACAATAAGGGAGTTGCTTGGTCTAACCTTTACGATCCGGAATGCGCACTTACCTGCTTTGAAGAAGTTCTCAAGATTGATCCATCTTATGATAATGCCTGGATAAACAAAGGTTTAATGCTATGTACGCTTGGCAAGCATCAGGAAGCTCTCAAATGCTACGAAAATATTTCATTTGACAGTCATTCGACCACAGATGAAAAAAAGGCTTTTGTATGGAACAATAAAGGGATTGCTCATTCAAATCTTGGAGAATATGAAGATGCAATCAGCTGTTTCGCCCGTGTTTTGCATATTGACCCTGATTATAGTGATGCTAAGTTGAATATGCAAAAAGTGATTCGTAAACTATCCGCTGAAGAATCAGAAAAACTGGATTAATTGTTTTTATTTTCCCTATCAGGGAAGCTCAAAATTAAGTTTGTTCCTTTTCCTTCCTCGCTTTCCAGAATAACCTTTCCTCGGTGTAACTCAGTAAATTGTTTAACTATGGAAAGTCCAAGGCCAGTGCCTCCATGTTTGCGAGACGATGAAGAGTCAACTTGCTGAAATGGTTCGAAAACAAGATGCTTCTTGTCTTCCGGTATTCCAATTCCGCTATCTTTGAAGGTAATTTCAACTTCTGAATTCACATGCTTTATGAAAACTTCTACGGATCCATTTTCAGGAGTGAATTTTAGTGAATTGCTTATGATATTCAGGCAAATTTGTTTCACTTTTCCATAATCCGCATACATTTTCAGTTCTTCCGGTTCACATGAAATATCCATTGATATGTTCTTAGAAACTGCAATAGGAGTCATTAGTGTGAGTATTTCATCAAGGACTTCGCATATTTCAAACTCTTCATAATACAATTCTGCTTTACCGGCTTCAATTTTTGAAATATCAAGGATACTGTTAATCAATTCCAAAAGATGTCTTCCGCTTTTTGAAATATTATGCACATATTTGTCTTGTTTATCAGTCAACTCTCCGGTCATACCTGCAAGCAAGACATCGGAGAAACCAATAATGGAATTCAAAGGGGTACGCAACTCATGGCTCATATTGGCAAGGAATTCCGACTTTGTACGGTTTGCCTCTTCTGCTTTCATTTTTGCATTGATGAGTGCATCATGTGCCTTTTTTGTTTCTGTGATATCGGTGCAGCTTCCCACATACAAGAGCTTTCCGTCGTTTGTTCTGAACTGCCGTACAGCCATAAGCACATCAAAAGTAGAACCATTCTTACGGAAGGCGGCAAACTGGAAAATATCTTTAGCTTTCTTTTTCAATTCGGTCATAATTATTTTAGGAATGCTACAGTCAACGCAGTGTGACACTGCGTAAGTTCCAGATATTTCATCTTTGTCTGCATATCCCCACATCTTGTTATACGCATCGTTAGTGTACAAAAACAATCCTTTCTCATTGACAATGTAAAATCCGTTTAAGGAATGTTCAAGAGCTTCAGCTTGAAGCTTTAGCGTATTCTCCATTGTTTTTCTTTCAGTAATATCTTCTCCGATGCTGGTTACACTGGTAATTCTGCCTTCCTCATCCTTAGATAATGTATTATTCCATGCAATGAGTTTTCTTTCGCCATTTCTTGTCACAATTTCATTTTCGTGATATGGGGGCATTTCCCTTTCAGAAATCGATTTCATGAACATGTCTTTGACTTCTTGGGATATTTCAAGTGGGAGAAATGTTTCAAACCAGTTTTTGCCTAATACATCTTCCTTTTCCCAGCCTGTCAAATTTAGTAAATAGTCATTGCAGAAACTCAAATTCCCTTCACTATCCAGCATAATGCCTATTAATTGCATATTTTCCAGAACATGACGGAATTTGTTTTCAGATTCTATCAGCTTATTTTTGCTAACAATATCCTTAGTATTATCTCTAACTATACCTTCGATAGCTATCGGATTTCCACTCTCATCCTTTAAAAGAACATTTCGTTGGCTCAACCAGCGCTCTTCGCCGGATTTATGAATTATTTTATATTCATATAGTGGTTCTACAATTCCTTTCAGAAGTTTCTCCCACTTAGCTTTAAAATACTCTATGAAATCTGGATGTATAGATTTTCTTGCCAAAAGAGGATTAGCATAGTATTCTTCAGGAGTATATCCAGTAATATTTTCAGATGCAGGGCTGACATATTCATATTTTCCATCTGGAAGTGACATTTTGTATATCATGTCCTGAGCATTCTCAGTCAACCTGCGGAACTTGGCTTCACTCTCATGACGGGCCTTTTCCGCAAGTCTTCTTTTCGTGATATCATGCGTTGTAACAAAAACCTGATACGGCTTATTTTCTCCCTCTCGGAATTGTGGTATTGCATTAATGTTCATCCACACAAAATCCTTCATTTGTGGATTAAAAACACTCACAACAATATTCTGCACATTTTTTCCGGTTCTAAGAGCACGCATTGAAGGCCGATCTTCCAGTGAGATTGGTTTTCCATCTTTGTCTCTTACGTCCCATTGGGAATTATAGAAAGTCTTATCCAAAAAGTCGGTCCGATCGAGACCAAACATTTTGAGGGCAGCATCATTGGCGTTGGTAATTACACCGTTTGCTTTCTGATAGAATACTCCTTGGACCATATTTTCAAATAAAGTACGATATTTTTCCTCATTTACTTCTAATGTATGCTTGGATTGTTCATGTGCAACAATTTGTCCTACAATTCCAGCAATTGTTTCGAGAACAAGTTGAGAATAATGGGCAATACTATCTTTTGAATGTGAAGCAACATTCAGACAACCAAGTACTTGACCATTATACGTGAAAGGAATTACTGAAAAAAGTTTGATCTTTTCTTCTTTTTGAAGCTCACCCAAAAACAATGGAAGATCTTGATGAGTTGGATAGGTAGGTTCTCCTTTCATGACAAGTTTAACATTTTCACTGTTCGCTCCAAAGTGTTTAAAAGCATCAACACATTTATGTGTAAGTCCATAGTGAATAGCAAGATTCAGATCTCCGTTTTTCTCATCTATTAGGTAGAGTCCCCCGGAATCCATATTTGAAGTGCTAATTGATGTTTGTAATATACTTTTTAATATTTCTTCATAAGATAGATCTGTTCCCAACAGAAGTGAAAGATCACGCTGGATTTCAAGGAGCTTCAACTCTGAAATTGTGGAGCTTGTATTGTCTTCAGAATCAATTCTCATATTTTCCATAGCCGACCCTTCCAAAAGCAATACTATTTTTCTCGCTTATGGCTTATATACCATTGTTAACTTTTTCTACATTTAGTTTAGATTATTGAAATGCAATTTATTTTGTCCGTATTCTTTGGTAAACACGCTTAAAAATCCAGTCACTTTTAATAGTAAGAATCCCTTTACTCTATTCTGGAAAAAAACCTCACGAGGGATGCCGAATTCTAGGTGATTTAAAAGACACAGTTAGAGAAAAAGTTCTTCCTGTTGCTGCTAGAATTCCTCTATCTCCAAATGCCTTAACCGTTATTGGTCTTGTTGTCAGTGCGATAGCAGCCATCATGTTTGCACGCGGAGATTTGATAGTAGGCGGTATTCTAATTCTGTTGAGTGGTGTTTTTGACGTATTTGACGGAGCAGTAGCACGGGCATCCAATTTCACAACGCGTTTTGGTGGTGTGCTGGATTCAGTTTGTGATCGCTATGCAGATGCGTTGATTTTTGCAGGTATTATTTACGGTTTTATATCCGGAAACATAGCACAACCTATGCTTCTCGGGATTGAAGTATGGCTTTGGTGCATGTTTGCAATGATAGGTTCATTTTTGGTAAGCTATACACGTGCAAGGGCTGAAGCTGCTGGATCAGGTGTTCTTAATGTAGGAATTGCAGAACGCTCTGAACGAATGATCCTGTTAATAATTGGTGCTTTTACCGGTTTCATAGGACCAATTCTAGTATTCATCGCTATTATTACACATGTAACTTTATTGCAGAGGATTATTTCCGCAAAAGAAAGATTGTGAAAAAAGGTTATATACCAAATTGCAGGTGTTTAACCTGCCTGATTGCTATATATTGTTCATATAAAAATCATTAAGAGGACCTATAATGCGCTATCTTGCAGAAGTCACCGTAAAACTCAAAGCAGGGATGTTGGATCCTGAAGGTACCACAATTAAACGTGCTCTCGAACACCTTGGCTATTTCCCTGACAGTGTCCGAAGTGCAAAAGAATACCTCATCGAACTCGATGCCGAGTCTGGAGATATTGCTCGCGAGCAAATCGACCAGATGTGCCAGAAATTAATTGCAAATCCAATTATCCACGATTATACTATTGATTTGAGGGAGATTGAATGAGCATCGCAATCGTGCAGTTTGGTGGAAGTAATTGCGACCTTGATGTACTGCATGTATTGAAAGATGTAGTAGGTGCTGATGCCAACCTTGTATGGTACAAGGATGCGGATCTCAGCGACTATGAAGCTGCTGTAATTCCGGGAGGTTTCTCCTATGGTGATTATCTGCGCTCAGGAGCAATTGCTTCCCGCACTCCCATAATGGATTCCGTGCGTAAGATGGCAGAAGATGGAAAACCTATACTGGGGATATGCAACGGTTTCCAGATCCTTACCGAATCCGGTCTTCTTGACGGTGCTCTTGCTACTAATCGTTATCCAAAATTCAGATGTGAGTGGACATATCTTAAGGTAGAAAATACCAACACTCCGTTTACTTCTCATTTCAAGAAAGGGCAGATTGTCCGTATTCCAATTGCTCACAAGGATGGGAACTACTATATCAATGATTTAGGGTTGGAAAATCTAGAAAGCAGTGATCAGGTTGCTTTCAGATATGTCGATGAAAAAGGTAATGCGACAGAAGATGCAAACCCCAATGGTTCCCGAAATAATATTGCAGGAATCAGTAATTCCCAAGGAAATGTTGTAGGCTTGATGCCACATCCAGAACGTGCTTCAGAAGAAGTCCTTGGTTCCGCAGACGGGCTTGCAATGTTCAAATCAATGGTTGAACATATTAGATAATTACCTATTTTTCAGGCACTGTTCGGCGGTCTTCCATGAATGGCGGACAAAATCGGGCAGGCTATCGTTTTCTTTAACCCATTCTTCAAGAAAGTCTTTTGTTTTCTTATCAGAAGGGTAACCACTTCCACAATCTTTTCCAATCTTTTTCTTTAGTTCTTCAATGCGCCTGTCACGCGTAGTTTTTGCCATAATTGAAGCTGCAGAAACAATCGGATATTTGGCATCGGCTTTGTGTTCGGAAACAACAGTAATGGGCTTCTTCACACTATTGGTATAGTTATCAGTAAGTTTCTTTCCAAACCGTTCCGCTTTTACATCTGCTGCGTCCACATATGCCGTGTCCGGTTGGAGATTTTCGAGAACTTTTGAAAAACCGACGACCATTATTTCATTCATGGTCATTATTTTTCGCAATTCATCTATCTGGGCTGAACTTACTTCCAGAACAAATATTTTTGATGCGTATTTTTCAATTTTTATGGCAAGATCTTCTCTGCGAGCCGGACTTAATTTCTTGGAATCAGCAACTCCCAGATTTTTGATAGAATGGAGATTTTCTTCATCTACAAGAACCCCGCCAATACACATCGGACCAATTACCGGTCCTTTTCCTGCCTCATCAATTCCTACAACTTTCATTTTACCTCATCAGATGAATACGGTGAATATGACGTAAGCTACAGACATCATAATAATTGAATGTTTCAGTCCTGCAAGTATTTTCCCTTCACCCATGGCCCCTGCCATAAGTCCTGAGCTGAATCCTTGAATTAGAGCTGCATGTTTGAAGAGGCGTGTATAGTCCTCAATATTGAAATTCGAAATGAATCCCCCACTTGCCCCGGATGATTCAATTTGCTCCCCGGCACGAGCCATTTCGGTAAGAAAAGTGGTGGATATTACATAAATAACTCCGACAAATACAAAGAATGAGATGTAAATGATGACAATATAAATCATCATGTTCATGGCACGTTCTCTTTTCATATCCTGCTCAGATGCCGCATCTCTGGCAGCTACCCTAAGTACTTCCCCGATGTCACCACTTGATTCATTTGCTTTGGTGATAAGTGTGAAAGATCTTGCTATTACCTGTGTTCGGAGGCGATTTGCAAAACGAATTAATCCATCATTAATATCCAGTCCCCAAACAATATCTCTCCAGACTTTCTTAACTTCCCTACTGATATCATCGTTTTCTGCTTTTCCGATAAGTTTGATTGATTCCTGAAGGGTCATTCCGGTTTCATTTGTACTGGCAAGCCTCTTAAGCAGGTCAGGGATACTGCGCTCCAGCCTTTTTTGCCTTAAGGACTTGAGTTCAAAGAAAATTGCTAATGGGATGATCATAACAAAAAGACCAAATACAATATAATCATCGGCAAAATTAATTATTTCAGCAGTAGTATTCAGGTTATCTATGTTTAATAGCAAAGGCAGTGCCATCACTATGATTCCAAGGGGTCCAAAAATCGCAAGTGAGTATTCTGGCTTTTTAAGGAAAGGTTTTACAGGATTTCGCGCATATTCTTTAAATTTCAAATTATTTTTTGATTTGATGAAGTTTTCATAGTTTTCTCTTTCAGCGATCTTCTCTTCAAGTTCTTCAAGAGGGTTTCCTTGTTCATCAAATTCAGGCATTAAATGTTCTGGAATTTCAGGTATGCCATGATCTAGATTTGTTTTTGTCTTAAGTACTTCTGGATCACCCATCTCGCCGGGGGTAATGATACTGATCATCACCACAAACATGATGGACCCTATTGGGAGGACGGCGTAAATTATGGCGTATACCATGGTTTCAGACCCGGATCCCATAACTGCCATCATGACTCCCAG
>CAZHNA010000087.1:0-7609 GCA_964532775.1 uncultured Methanosarcinales archaeon | reverse complement strand
AATCCTGAATTAATGTTAAATAATATCCACTTCAATATCGGATGAGAGATATGAGAGGCTTCCTTAACAAAACCGATTATAGGCATTTTGCCATATACGCCTTTATACTGTTGCCTATGGCAGCATTGAGTTATCAGGGTCAACTATCAATTGGACCAATTCCATCAACCGTTTTATTCGGAATATTGATATTAATGCCAATTGCCAGCAATATAGAAATTCCGGTAGCCAAAACCAGAACACGCAAACAAGAGCACCTTCAAAGGGATGCTTTATTGTTGGAAAAAATCTTTTCAGTCCCTGTTGTAAAAGAACTATCAAGCGGAACCAGAATCGTATTTGATACGATCATTACAATTAATCTGGGAGGATTTGTAATCCCTTTATTTGTTGCAGCATTTCTTCTTGCATTCCAGATGAATTTAGTAGCTCTGGAAATTGCGCTTATCGTAATGGTAGTTGTTGCACTGGTAGCAGAAATGATAGATGGTGTCGGAATCGTTGTTCCTGATTATATAGCTCTCATAGCAGTTCCGTTTGCTTTGCTGCTGGACCCGGCAAATGCTGAAGTTATTGTTTTTGTTGCCGGAACTATGGGAGTGTTAGCTGGCACAATGGCACACCTCTTTGCGCTAAACAGTGAACAAAAAGGAAGTGCATACATAAATATTGGCGGAGCAGGGAGCTTCCGTGCGGTTTATGTAGCTGTTATTCTTGCAGGCTTAATATCCAGTTTTGTCTGAAAAGGGTTCATCGTAACCGGCATCCGGCGATTTGACACCAAGGCGTTCCTGCAATCTGGATTCAAGATGAAGGGACCGATATTTTACAATTCCGTGTTCTCCAAACCTAAAGGGCTGTGGAGTAGTATCCACCTTGGTAGCACGCATTTTCTGAATTGCCATTACAGGAGATAGAGTGGAATCAACCTCATTAACCTTCATTGAATCAAGGAAAATGATTCCATCGCCAAGGAAATCATATTCATCGAAGTTCTTCGTTTCAATCCCATGATATTTTTCAGTAATCAGAAAAGATGTTATCTTTTGCTGTTTCATCAATTTATGAGATGCGCGCCAAGATGAGGATTTACGGAATTCTTCGGGATGACTGAAAACATTAAGGGAATCAAAAACCACACGTTTGGGTTTATAGGTTTCAAGAATTTCAGTGATTTCCTCAAAAGTAAGCATTGACATTCCGAAAATCTCAAGATAACCATCATCAATATATTTTCCAATATCCCAGCCAAAACGCATGAAATGTTGGACAATTTGCTGCATTCTTTCTTCAAATGAAAAAAGGACACATTTTTCGCCTTTTTTTACACCATCAATCAGAAACTGCATTGAAAGTGTTGATTTCCCGGTTCCCGGAGGACCGGTAACCACAATAGAGAAGCCTTCTGGAACGCCACCTTCAAGCATATCGTCCAGCCCTGTTACACCAGTGCTTATTCGCTTAATTGCGCGATCCAGGTTTTGAGTATCAAGTTTTGATTTAAACCTGCTCGTATCAAGAGACAGAAGTGCCTTCTCAAGAACCAGATTCTTTGCACCTAATTCTTTCTCATATCTTTCAAGTACCTTTATGGCGTCACTACTTAGGGTTGTGTGGACTGGATACTTGTTTCTGGCCATGGTAAACAATTACGTGTAGAGGTTATAAAGGTTTGTTCTAGCTACATAAAAATTATTTTTATTATTCATCCTCTTCCGGGAAACCTGCGCCTGTCAGGAAATTTCCATCGCCCTTTTTCGCAATAATTTCCCCATCCCAGATTACTTCCCCCTTTGAAAAAGTATACTTCGGGAAAATACCATCCATCCCTTCATAAGGAGTCCAACCTGCCTTGCTGTGTAACTCTTCCCCTTTTATTTTACGAACATCCCTGGGGTCAACAATAACCAGATCAGCGTCAAACCCTGCAGCAAAAGATCCTTTACCATGCCTATCTAATCCAAAAATTCTCGCAGGAGCTGTGCTGGTTAAATCAATCATCCGACCAAGTGGAACAATATTCCGCTTTACGGCTACAAGCATAAGAGGTAAAAGAGTCTCAACACCGGGAACCCCGGAAGGTGCAGATTTAATATCCCCCTCTTTCTCAAATTCACGATGAGGAGCATGATCTGAAGCGATCATATCAATAGTACCATCATTAATTGCGTTAATCAGTGTTTTCACACTACGCCTATCCCTGAGCGGAGGATTCATTTTTCCGAAAACACCAAGGTTATCCCAATCCTTTGTCGAAAGGAAAAGGTGATGAGGGGCTACTTCTGCTGTGAGATTTTGTGTACCGTTCTCCGAATTAAGGAGCTTCTGGTTTCTAATCTGCCCTACTGCCTCCATTGTACTAATATGACAGAAATGACCTTTTGTCCCAACCTCATTCAGTTCATCGATTGCTTTTTTAACAGCAATACTCTCACAAAGGTTTGAACGGGCTCTTGAATGGGATTCAAATGAAAAGTCTTTTTTCAGGATAGCTTCATTTTTGAGACGGGTTTCCTCGTCTTCAGCATGGATACAGGCTGTCGCACCAAGCTCATTGATTTGCTCCATTGCTTCATGGAAAATTTCATCCCCGATCCCCAGACCACCTGTTGATTGCGCCATAAATATCTCACCAAAAGCACTAACGCCTAGCTCCCACAATTCAGGGAGCTTGTCAACAGATTTAGTAACTCCGCCGTTTATCCCAAAATCAACAATCGATTTGCGTTTTGCCATCTTGAGTTTTTGGTTGAAGGATTTCTTGTTAATTGTGGGAGGGTTTGTATTAGGATGATCAAAAACAGTCGTAATTCCACCGGCAGCCGCAGCACAGCTTCCGGTATACCAGTCTTCCTTTTGTTCCATCCCGGGTTCCCTGAAATGCACATGTACATCAATCCCTGAAGGAATGGTAAGTGCACCTTCGGCGTCAATTACCCGATCCACATTTTCTCCTTTCAGATCCTTTGCAATTCTCTTGATTTTACCATCTTCAATAAGTATCTCTCCGGGTTGCAAAAGATTCCGGTAGAAAACTCGCGTGTTTTTGATCAGGATGTCATACATGCACCTTTCATCTCCACGGAAAAAAAGCGCCCAATAAAGATATGCGTTTCTGTGTGTTTTATAACCGATTGTGACTCGTGATTTGTGCCCACCTGACAAAAGTTAAATAAAGGGCGTTGCATCCTCTACTTGTTTTATTAGTAAATATTCCAGAGGATTTTATCGTGACTGATGAATTATTTGACATAAAGAGCGGTTACATTTCAATTAATAACCCTATTGCTATCGCTTCCATGGCAGGAAAAACGGATAGTTCTTTTGCAAACAGCTATGCTAAAGATGCAGGGCTTGTTGTGATGGGAGGATATAATTTAGATGCTCCAACCAATGAAGCAGCAAGAAAAATTGAATCAAGAGGAAGAGAGGAATTTGTTTCCGACGAACCACTTGAATTCCTGAAAAATGAAGTTGAAAATGTTGAAATCGCCGGAATTGCTGCGTTTAGCGTAAGAAGTACAACCATAGAACCTTTGATTGAAGCGGCAAATATTATCAGGGAAGCAGACGGAATTCTTGAACTTGATGCCCATTGCAGGCAGAAGGAAATGACCGAAATTGGTGCAGGAGAAGCACTGATGGAAGATCTTCCACGTCTTGTAGAATGGGTTCGCCTGATCAAAGAAACCGGTGTTGTGCTTTCGGTAAAGATAAGGGCAAACGTTGTAGATGATGAAGAGCTGGCAAAGGCAATCGAAACTGCTGGTGCAGATATCCTTCATGTGGATGCAATGAAAGCCGGGGAAGGGGCAGATCTCAATGCAATAAGGAATATCAGGGATGTTACCCGGCTTTTGCTGATAGGTAATAATTCAATCCGTGATTTTTCCGATGCAAAAGAAATGTTTTCACGCGGGGCAGATTTAATTTCTGTTGCAAGGGCAGTTGCCAATGATCCTGAAATCATACCCGAACTTGTTGATATGGTCAGTCAGTACCAGCTTGAAATCGGATGGTACAACGCCCCTAAGCACATTTGCCGAGGAGAAGGTGACTTACGAGGATTAACATTCTGTTGCCTGCCTGTCAAACCTTGTGTCATACATTCAAAAATCAAGAAACTGGGTTTCAGTCCTAAGGAATTCACCGATTTGAAGCTGGAATTTGTAAAAGGAACTCCACTGGAATTTGGCGACAGCACATGTTTCGGTAGTCTTGCATGGTGTTGCAAAATTTCAAAACCATGCTTTTTGAGAGACGGCGTACTGGATGTACTTGACCTTTCTCCAGCGGAATACATGAGACTGAAAAAAGAGATGGCCGATTACATTTTGGATAACAATAAGAATAAATGAACTGAAGGTTTTTCATGGAAATAGCACTTCCACCCGATCAGGATGATATTGCATCGTACATAGCACGATGCTGCCAGCTTGCAATGGCACTGGAAGTTTCGGCAACACCAAAACCCGGCAACATTGATCGGACACATGATTTCGATGATACGCGATACGAGCACTTCATTGCTTCCGCAATATCCGTCTACCCTGTAATGCATGATGCCGCAAATGGCAGACACAGCTTCGGAAAGCTCCTTAACATGGCGGTTGCTGAAAGTAACCGTTGGCAAAAGGGAGGAAATACTCATTTTGGAGCGTTCCTGTTACTCATTCCACTAGCTATGAGTTCGGGGAAATTGCTCTCTTCAAATAAGAATATTGTAGCAGATGATGTGTTTAAGACTGCATTTGAAATAGTACAGAGTACTGGCACAAATGATGCAGTCGACTTCTACCGTTGCTTCCAATCTGCCGGCGTCAGGGTAAAAGACGTGGAAGAACTGGACCTTCAAAACTCCGAAGCCATTGAAGATCTAAAAGAGAAGGGAATTACCCTCTACGATCTTATGAAAATTTCCAGTGGATATGATCTTATTGCCCGCGAGTGGACAAAGGGATTTCCGGAAACCGAAGCATCTGCAATCAGGATTCGAGAATTGTATGACACTGGACTCGGTTTAAATTATGCCATCGTGCAGACATTCCTTGAGCTATTAGCTGCAAGACCTGATACTTTTATACAGGCAAAATTCGGAGAAGAAATTGCAGAAGCTGTAAGTCGGGATGCTAAGCAAATTGTTTCTGAAATCCATAATTCAGACATCCACAAAACTCTTCCACTTGTAGAAGACTTTGACGAGAAATTAATTAGAAATCACAACAATCCCGGTTCTACCGCAGATATTATCATAGCATCACTCTTCATTGTACTCTTGGGAGGCTTGCAAGTTTGAGCGAAAAAGTTAAGCTTGAATATTATGGGATTTTCAAGGGAATATCAGAAACCATTGTCACCACCGGAAACAGCAAACCCAATGCTGCTCCCATTGGAATAATCTGGAAAGATGAAAAGCCGTTTGTTCGGGTTTACAAGGGATCTGCTACATATTCCAATATTGAAAAAGACAAAGTCCTTATTGCAAACATTACCTATGATCCCCTTCTTTTTGTCAGAAGCACTTTCGGGAATCTTGACAATGATGAATTTATTATGGAATCATTTGAAGGAAGGAAACATCCTGCATTAAAAGAAGCACTCGGATGGGTTTTTTTCAGATGCGAAAAAATACAGCATGGTTCGGAAGCACTTGTTGCATGGCTTGAACCAATTGCAGGAAAAATTAATAATTCTCCACTAAAAGCACCAAACCGTGGCTTTACCGCAATCCTTGAAGCCACTGTACACGCTACACGATATGAATTAGCAGGTGAGGACAAATACCTCAAACTTGTTTTTGAAAATTTGAAACTAGCGGAAAAGTGTGGCAGTCAGGCTGAAATTGAAGCAGCAGAATTACTAAGGAAAATCATCAGCTCAACAGATACTAACTAAAGGAGGAAGTTGAGTGAACAGTTTCATGGAAATAGCTTTTGAAGAAGCAAAAAAGGGCATGAACAATGACGATGGGGGACCATTTGGTGCCGTCATTGTCAAAGAAGATACGGTCATTTCAAAAGCTCATAATGAGGTACTGAAAAGCAATGATCCTACAAGTCATGCCGAAGTTCTGGCAATCCGCCGTGCATCTTCGTCCTTAAAAAACTTCGACTTAACTGGCTGTGAAATTTATTCTACTTCGTACCCCTGCCCCATGTGCCTTGCTGCGATTCTGTGGGCACACATTGATAAAGTGTACTATGGCACTTCTTCTCAGGAAGTGGAGAAAATTGGCTTTGATGATTCACGTATCCAGCAGGCATTGTGTGAAACACACAGTCCAAAATTGAATACACAGTCTATTGATAATGAAAGATGCCTTGAGCTTCTCAAGGAATGGGATGAAAAAGAAGATAAAAGAACCTATTGATTCAGTCCTTTTCTCCCAATGAAGCTAAAAGTTCCTGAGCCTCATTATCTTTTCCTGTTTTTGAGCAAACAGACGCTTTCAGTTTTATAAGATCCGAATTACTCGATACGTCCAGAGCATGATCACATGTTTGGAGGGCATCTGCGTCCTTACCCAGTTTCAGATATGAATTGACCAATCCCTGCCATGCAGGAACAAAACGTGGTTTGCGACCCAAAACTTGTCTGAAAGCTTCTACTGCTTCTTCATATCTTCCAAGCTGGTAGAGACAATTCCCTTTAGCATACAGTATTTCTGCTGAATCGTTTTTGAGTTGGGGGTCCGGTTTCAGATTCATGTAATGGGTTAGCAACAGTGTATTTTATAAACACAGAATACAGATTGAATCCGATGAAAAAAAAGTTCCCTGAAATGCTGGATTTCCTGCAACTCAAAAGAGGGAGCGGCTCGTCCTCCGACATAGACAGAAGTGCCATACAAGAAATACTTGAGAATGTTATCAATTCCAGTCCTGCTGTTGTTTTTATCTGGAAAGAAGGAACCGGATGGCCTGTTGCCTTTGTATCCAAAAATATAGAGCAATTTGGATACAGCGTAGAAGAAGTTCTTTCAGACCCCTTGCAATATAGGGACATTATGCATCCGGAAGATATCGATAGTATTAATTCAGAAGTGGAAGAGCACTTAAAAGCAGGTGAGGACCAGTTCAACTTGCGATACCGTATATTAACAAAAAATGGAGAAGTCAGGTGGGTTGATGAAAGAACGAGTGTGCATCACAGTGATACCGGAACATATTATCAGGGCATAATTGTAGATATTACAGATCAGAAAAATGAAGATAAAGCTATTCTTGACGGCGCCCTTGAAATGAAGAAAGCCCTTGAAACGGTAATAAATTCAAGTCCTGTAATCGTCTTCCTTTGGAAAGCCGAAGAAGATTGGCCGGTAGAATTTGTGTCGGAAAACGTAACACAGTTCGGATATGAGGTTGAAGATTTCGTTTCTGGAAAAATGGTGTATGGAGATATCGTACACCCGAATGACATTGAAAAAGTGCGCAGCGGAATGGAAAAAAGCACTGAAGAAGGAAGCTCTTTTTTTACACAAGAATACCGGATAGTTACCAAAGAGGGGGAAATACGCTGGGTGGATGAGAGGACACAGATCCAGCATAACGATTCAGGAAATGTGACTTATCTACAGGGAATTATACTTGACATCACGGAAAGAAAAAAG
>CAZHNA010000086.1:0-7739 GCA_964532775.1 uncultured Methanosarcinales archaeon | reverse complement strand
TCCAATAAAAGTTCGTCAGGAATTGGTGGATAGTTTTTCTCAGGGGCTGGAGGGGAAGCAGTACAAATTAAATGAGAATTCATATCCTCTTATCACTCACAACACCGCGAATAGCATTTTTGAAACGCCTCTTAAGACTCGTGAAAGCACCCAACGTAAGGTTGCTGTGAAGTTCTTTGATGATATTTCTGATGTGGAAAAATCGCTGATGAATGCTGCTGAAAATGGAGGCTGTGCTTGCTGGATTCGCAACACGGTGAATGATGCAGTAGATGCATACAATAGTCTGTATTCTAAACTGGGTTCTGAAAACGTAATTCTTTTCCATGCACGTTTTGCTATGGGCGATCGTTTGAAGATTGAGAAAAAAGTATTGGATACATTTGGCAAAGATAGTACGGATATAATTAGAAGTGGACGGATTCTTGTAGCCACTCAGGTAGTGGAACAGTCTCTTGACCTTGATTTCGATTACATGGTTAGTGATTTGGCTCCAATGGATTTAATAATTCAGCGAGCAGGTCGCCTTCATAGACATTTACGCAAAGAGCGTTTGCTGGCTCCTGTATTGGGAATATTTTCCCCACCTTTAACCAACACTCCTGATGAAAATTGGTATGAAGGTGTGTTTCCAAAAGCAGCATTTGTCTATCCAAGTCATGGTCAGTTATGGTTGACAGCTCACTTGCTTTCAATGCATGGACAATTGGTTATGCCCGATGATGCACGTGATTTTATTGAAGGGGTTTTTGGAAATGATGCTCGATTGAATGTGCCTGAAGTTCTAAGGGATAGGGATGACAAAGCAAAAGCCGAAAATAGTGCTGCAATTTCAAAGGCTAAGCTTAATCGGTTGTTGCCCGATAAAGGATATGGAGCTACTGTTAGTCAGTGGGTGGATGATACTAAAACACCAACACGAATGGGGGAATTGTCTACAAACGTTCGACTTGCAAAATGGGATGGTGGTAAAGTTATTCCGTGGGTGGCAACTGAAAAGAATGCATGGGAGCTTAGTCAGGTAAGCATAAGCCAGAGAAAAATTAAGGAGATGGCACCATATGATGGAGTTTTGAATGCAGAAATTGAAGATGCAATGGCTTCAATGCCTGATAAGGGTAAATGGGGAGTTTTAATTCCATTGTCTAAAGTCGATGGGGATAAGTGGCAAGGCCTTGCGAAAAACGAACGTGGGGATTGTATTCAGGTTACTTATGATTCAATAACAGGACTTAGCACTCAAGAAAATGGAGAGGTGTAAACCAGTGGTATTTAATTTGATAGACAAGAAATGGATTCCAGTAAAGAGATTGGACGGAACTCCTGACAGAATAGCTCCATGGCAGATTACTGACGACATTGACTCAAATCCAATTGTAAATTTGGATGCAAATCGTCCAGATTTTAATGGGGTTTTGATTCAGTTTTTAATTGGTCTGGTACAGACAACGATGGCTCCGAAAAGAGATAAGAACTGGAGGAATGGATTTGCTAAACCGCCTGAGGCGGATGAATTAAAGACTGCTTTTGCAAAAGTGGCTGATGCTTTTAATCTGGATGGAGATGGTCCTCGGTTTATGCAGGATTTTGATCTTGATGAAGGGAAAAACAATCAGATCGATAAGTTACTCGTGGAGATCCCAGGTGACGAAACCATCAAAGATAATGCAGATCATTTCATTAAACGAAATTCTGTTAGTAAAATGTGTTTTCCGTGTGCTGCAATGGCACTTTTTACATTGCAAACTAATGCGCCTAGCGGAGGTCAAGGTCATAGGGTTTCGCTAAGGGGTGGTGGTCCATTAACTACTATCGTACTAGGTGATACGCTTTGGGAAACAGTTTGGTTTAATATATTAAACGAATCTGATTTTCTAGACAATTGTGGAAATTCTTCACTGACTGATGTAAATAATACATTTCCATGGATGGGGCCTACGCGGGCTGGAAAAGATCGGCTTACCACGCCAGAGGATGCACATCCTTCACAAATGTTTTGGGGTATGCCACGAAGAATTGTACTGGATTTTGATTTGGATGAAACAGGAATTTGTGATTTGTGTAATTGTGAATCAACCAATTTGGTGACAAATTATATTACTAAGAACTATGGCACGAATTACGAAGGAGGCTGGCGTCATACACTGACTCCTTATAATCAAACCAAACAGAATGAATTGCTATCTGTAAAAGGGCAACCCGGCGGAATAACTTTTCGACATTGGCTGGGATTTGTGCAAAATAATTCAAAAACCGGAGGGGAACCTGCCACAGTTATTCACACATTTAGGGGTCGACAGGATTTCTTTGAAAACAAACACTCTCCACAATTATGGGCATTCGGATATGATTTTGATAATATGAAGGTTCGTTGTTGGTATGAAGGTAAAATGCCCCTAATTCATGTAGATGAGAGTATTCGAAATAAGTATGAATCAGTGATTGAACAATTAATAAATACTTCTATACTTGTGGCAAGTAATGTTCGTAAATTTGTGAAAGAGGCCATGTTTAGGCGGCCTAAGGATGTAAAAGGCGATTTTTCTTTTATAGATTTTCAATTTTGGAATAATGCTGAACCCAAATTTTATGATACGCTTGAGAAATTGCGTATTTCTCTTTCAAGTGGGGACAATGCTGTTGATGAAATTAAACTTCAATGGCTGAGTGCAATATTCAGAATCGGAGAGCAGATATTTGACGAATATTCTCAATCTAGCATGATGGATGTTGCTGATCCGAAGCGTATTGCTTTAGCTAATAAAAATTTGCGCAAGTACAATCAAAAAAGGAATAAGCAAATTGTAACGATTTTGGATTTGTCAAATGACACATAATTAATTCATTTTATACTTTAGATTATCTCAAATGCGAGGTGAAGTGAATATGAAACAAAGTAAAAGTTTATCATTTGTATCAAATCCGGATGCACGTGATATATTGTTGAAGTGGTGGAAAGATTTGGATAACTCTCGGGGAGATCGGGCAGCATTAAGACGTTGTCATAATCCGACAGAAGTTGCATTCAATCCAGCTTACAATAGACTACGAATAAAGTTCAAGCAATTTGGCTATGTGAGTTCAGAGTCGTTGGCAGTGATTGCAGGCGTTTTGTCTCATGTAAGAGTCGATAACGAGCGTGTACATATTGCAGCTCAAATGGCGATGCCACAATCGGGAAGCACTACTGCTTGCGTTAGTGGTTTGCGTTTTCGGCGAATACTAAAAGTTCAGGACAATACCGATCTTTTTGAGCCACTGATTCGCATTGTACACATGCTTGACGGTATCGCAAACATTTCCGCACTTGCAAATAGCATTTATTGGTGGAATGTGAATGATTCTACGCGTAAAGAATGGGCTTTTGCATATTATGATAAAGCTCCTTCTGAATCTTAATTTAATATTTTGATAAATACTATACAATTATACGGAGATTTTTAAAATGAGTGAATTTATACAACTACATATCTTAGCATCGTATCCACCATCAAACCTGAATCGCGACGATCTTGGAAGACCAAAAACAGCTGTTATGGGCGGTACTCAACGCCTGAGGGTATCATCACAAAGCCTTAAAAGAGCATGGAGAGAGTCTGATATATTCCAAGAATCTTTGTCAGATCATATTGGTATTCGTACAAAAGAGATGGGGGTTTATGTTTATAAAGCATTAACTACCGGATGCAGTCTTGAGAATGTAATTAAAAATAATGATGATGCAGACACCGTTTTTTCACCACTATCTGCATCTAAGGCGAAAGAGTATGCTCAGAAAATCGCAAATGTGTTTGGAAAAGTGAAGACTGTAAAGAAAAATAAGGATGAGATAGAGGATGATGCCAATCTGGATAAGTTTGAAGATCTAAAACTAGAACAACTCGCTCATTTTAGTCCAGAAGAAATTCATTTAATTGATTCACTTTTGGTTAAATTGGCTGAAACTGATGCTGCACCTAGTAAAGACGATTTAATGCTTTTACGTGAAAAGCACACCGCAGTAGATATTGCTATGTTTGGTCGTATGCTTGCATCTAGTCCGAAATATAATACAGAGGCGGCTGTGCAGGTGGCTCATGCAATAACTGTGCATAAAGTGGCTGTGGAAGATGATTATTTTACTGCTGTGGACGATTTGAATAATGCTGACGATAATTCGGGAGCAGCACATATTGGAGAATTGGAATTTGCTTCGGGACTTTTCTATAATTATGTATGCATAAATCGCACCCTTTTGGCAGATAATCTAGGAGGGGATGAAGAGTTGGTGAATAAAGCGTTACGGGCTTTAGTGGAAGCTGCTGCAAAAGTGTCTCCAACCGGGAAACAGAATAGTTTTGCTTCTCGTGCTTATGCATCGTTTATTTTAGCAGAGAAAGGTACTCAACAACCTCGGTCTTTGTCGGTTGCATTTTTGAAGGCATTAAATGGAAAAACATTATTGGATGAATCCATATCTGCTTTGAAGGACACAAATGAAAAGATGGAAAATGTTTATGGAACGTGTAGCGATTCAATTTGTGAAATGAATGCTTATACTGGCGAAGGATCATTAGATGAGATTCTTAATTTTATGGGTAATTAAGGGTTGAGACTATGACAAACTTTTTAATTTTTCGTCTTTATGGTCCTATGGTTTCATGGGGTGATGTTGCGGTGGGTTCTTCTCGCCCATCGTTTAGTCACCCCTCAAAATCGGCTGTTTTTGGATTGTTGGCAGCAGCTATTGGGATTCGCAGAGATGAAGATGATAAGCTTAGATTGTTGGCTACATCATATAATTTTGCTGTGCGAGTAGATGCATCTGGCACGATGTTGAGGGATTATCATACTTCCCAGGTTCCTCCCTCGGGTACTGGAAAAAATCAAAAATATTTTGCTACACGAAAAGATGAGTTGGCTGTGTCGAAAAAAGATATGAAAACCATTCTTTCTACAAGAGATTATTATTGTGACGCAGTTTACACTGTGTGTTTATGGTGCAAAACAGAAGTAGTTCCATATTCTCTTGAATTTTTAATGCAAAAATTAGATGCACCGGAGTTTGTTTTGTATCTTGGAAGGAAATCTTGTCCTTTGGCGTTACCAATCAATGCAAAGGTGGTTGATAGTGTGAATTTACAAGAGGCTTTTAGTGGAATGGGGTCTGACGATTTTCTTGCTGGGTTGGAAAAAGATAATAAAATGAGATTTTATTGGGAAGGAGAAGATGATGCAGGTTTGCCAGCGGTGCATAGCATTACTCGTCGTGATACTTCCTTGAGTCGTAAGCAATGGCAGTTTGCTGATCGGAATGAATATTTTGCTGTTATACCGGCAAATGGGAGGGATGAATAAATGTATATGAGTAGAATTAGGTTGTTGCCAGATGCTTCTAAAAGTAAGGTGTTTTGGAATGAGATGAGTGATGCTTATCAGGTACACCATTTACTTTGGTCATTGTTTTCATGTAATGCAGATCAAAAACGTGATTTCTTGTATTTGCACAAAAGTGGTGAAGAGAATGCGTTTTTTTATTCTGTTTCAGAGCGTATACCGGAGGATAAGGACGGTGTGTGGAATGTTGAATCTAAAGAATATAATCCGAGTTTGTATATCGGTCAAAGGTTGGCGTTTTCACTTTGTGCAAATCCTATTTGTACAAAGAGGGATGATGCCGGAAAGCAGCACCGTCATGATGTGGTGATGAATGCTAAGAATCAGCTTAAACTAGATGGTGTTCCAAAGAAGAACTGGCCTTTGGAGACCGAAATTGTTCAAGATCACGGGTTTAAATGGCTGGCAAAAAAAGGTGATCAGTATGGATTTGGTGTGGAGGGGGATAAAATACAGGCGGATGGTTATCGGCAGGAGCGATTTTATAAGGCGAAGGGTAAGCATGGTGTAAATATTAGTACGATTGATTTCACTGGTTTGTTGACGGTGACGGATCCTGTGCGTTTTAAACAGGCTCTTTTTCATGGAATTGGTCCAGCTAAAGGGTTTGGATGTGGTTTGCTTCTTGTACGTCCGGTTTGTTAAGTGGTGGCCTCAATGCTTCCAAAATTAAAACCAATTACAATTAAAGAAAGATTATCCCTACTATTCTTGGAAAGGGGTGAACTCGATGTTATAGGCGGGGCTTTTGTACTTGTGGACAAGAATGGTGTACGTTCGCAAATTCCTGTGGGGGGTGTTGCCTGCCTTATGCTGGAACCGGGTACAAGGGTGTCACATGCCGCAGTAGTCCTTGCAGCCCGGGTTGGTTGTTTACTAATCTGGGTGGGGGAAGCAGGGGTAAGATTATACTCGGCAGGACAACCGGGGGGTGCACGTGCCGACAGATTGTTGTATCAGGCAAAGCTGGCTCTGGATATGGATCTCAGGCTTAAAGTAGTGCGCAAGATGTATGAAATGCGATTTGATGAGTCGCTACCTGATGATTACAGTGTTGAGCAGATGCGTGGAATGGAAGCTGCACGAGTTAAGAAAATGTATCAAATGTTCGCTCAACAATATGGCATTGAGTGGAAAGGAAGAAGATATGATCCGGATGACTGGGATAGTGGTGATGTTCAAAACCGATGTCTGAGTTCTGCAACTTCCTGCATATATGGGGTTGCAGAGGCAGCAATTCTGGCGGCTGGCTATTCTTCGGCAGTGGGGTTTATACATACAGGAAAACCTCGTTCGTTTGTTTATGATATTGCGGATATTTTTAAGTTTGAAACAGTTGTCCCAATTGCTTTTCGTATTGCTTCAGAAAAGCACACAAATTATGAAAGGGCAGTTAGAATTGCCTGCCGGGATTCTTTTCGGGAGTCAAGATTATTGAAGAAGATTATCCCGACAATTGAGGAAATCCTTTCTGCGGGAGAAATTGATCTGCCGACTGCTCCCAGAGACTCGTTGCCTCCTGCCATACCAAATGAAAGGAGTATTGGTGATGTTGGTCATCGTGCTTGAAAACGGTCCAGCTCGCTTGCGCGGTCGTCTGGCTGTGTGGTTATTGGAAGTAAGGGCAGGTGTCTATGTAGGAGATTATTCTGTAAAGGTTAGGGATATGATTTGGCGCAATGTAGAAGATGGTTTAGAGGATGGGAATGCAGTTATGATATGGAATGCTCGGAATGAGTCGGGCTATGATTTCATGACACTTGGCAGAAACCGACGTATCCCTAAAGAGATGGATGGCGTAAAGTTAATATCATTTTTACCTGATGATTAACGGATGGAGTTTCAATATGAACAATAATCATGGAAATAAACTATTTTGTTTTATTATGACTGTTTCTGTTGCCTTTTTGAAAAGGGAAGGCGATTTCCGGCCATCTCACCTAAATACACCACAGAGTTCCCCACACATGTGGGGATGAACCGGAAATGGATATTACAGGACGTTCTTATAGAATGAGTTCCCCACACATGTGGGGATGAACCGATTTCTGATATTGTCATGGTGTCAACCTGCGCGAGTTCCCCACACATGTGGGGATGAACCGTCACCAGCACGAATATTACAATCCATGCTAAAGAGTTCCCCACACATGTGGGGATGAACCGTTTACCCGCTCTTAGCCGATAATGACACAGCAGAGTTCCCCACACATGTGGGGATGAACCGTTCACGTATGCTTCGATTGCACGTTTGCGAGTGAGTTCCCCACACATGTGGGGATGAACCGTCGAGAAAATAGTAATAGATGTTGGTTATTGGGAGTTCCCCACACATGTGGGGATGAACCGCTTTGGGTGCAGAC
>CAZHNA010000085.1:0-7745 GCA_964532775.1 uncultured Methanosarcinales archaeon | reverse complement strand
AATGTCCAATACGGGATGTTCGGCAAGGGATGTCAGGGGAATGCCAGCTTCAATTGCCAGCATTTCGGATTGATAGGACGTGACAACTGCAAGGATGTCCAATCCTTCCTTTACTCGTTTCCCGATTTCCTTGATTGTGTAAGCAGTTGTGGAACCTGTTCCAAGGCCCACAATCATACCATCTTCCACTAGATCTGCTGCCTTTTTGCCGGCAGCTTCCTTGCCGGGATGATAGTTGGGTGAATTCCTGTCTGCCATATTGATCACTCAAAACGATTTTTAGGGTGACAACCTCTTCCTGTCTCTTGGGAAGAGCACAGTATCACGAATGTTTTCGGTTCCAAGCATGGTCATAACAAGCCTTTCACAGCCAATACCCCATCCTGCATGAGGGGGCATTCCGAATTTGAAAGCTTTAAGATAAAACTCAAATCCATCGGAATCAAGTCCCTGATTTTCAATGCGGGTTTTGAGCAGATCATGCTGGTGTACACGTTGTGCACCGGATGAAAGTTCCATTGTCCTGTGCATCATATCAAAAGACTTGGAAATTTCCGGGTCATTTTCATAAGGCAATGCATAGAATGGTTTGATTTCTGATGGCCAGTCTATGATGAAATAATGCTCTTCTCCGGTGTCCTGGAACACATGCTCCCCGATGGTATGCTCAGCAAGAGTTGACAAATCATCTCCCCATGTGAGTTTTTCATCTGTATTTGCATTGACAATCTCGATTGCCTCGCTGTAAGGCAATTTCAGGAAAGGTGTTTTTGGGACCTTAAGATCAATTTCAAGGTCTTCCAGGAATTTGGCAGCGTTTTCCTTTACTTCTGAGTAAACAAAAGCAACCATTTCCTCAAGGAGCTCCATTACATCGAAATGATCCATGAAGCTTGCTTCAATATCAATTGATGTAGCTTCATTGAGATGGCGTCTCGTATCATGCTCTTCAGCACGGAAAATTGGTCCGATTTCAAATACACGGTCCATTCCACCGGACATAAGTATCTGCTTGAAAAGCTGAGGGCTCTGGTTAAGGAAAGCTTCCCTGTCAAAGTAAGTAATTGGGAATAATGCAGTTCCGCCTTCTGTAGCGGTTGCTACAACTTTTGGAGTTGAGGTTTCAAGGAAACCGTTATCAGAAAGGAAATACCTCACTGCATTGAGTACTTCATGGCGTATTCTGAAAACCGCATGTGTTTTCTCACGCCTTAGATCCATGTATCTTGAATCCAGCCTTGTGTCAAGTTCTGCATCCACTTTACCGGTAGTATCCATTGGAAGCGGTGATTCTGCTTCGTTAATCAACTCAATGGTTTCTGGAATTAGCTCATAGCCATTTGGAGCCTTTGCTTCCGGCTTTACTGATCCGGTTACTGAAATAATTGATTCGCGGACGAGCTTGCGTGCGAAGTTGAATAGTTCCCTGTCAATTTTCTTTTTAACAAGAGTAACCTGCGCCCTTCCATCGCGGTCACGTAATACTACAAAACAAATTCCGCCGAGATCACGAACTTCGTGTACCCATCCAGCAAGAGATACTTTTTCATCTCCAATTTCTTCGGGATTAACCTGTGTTGAATAATGTGTCCTTAATTCTGCCAATGACATATGATCACCCTGATCTGGGATTGTAAATAATATATAAACTAGTTGTCGTTTTGTATCCTAAAATACATTCTTATTGATATAACTAACCATTTATGGAGTGCTGAAAAAGCAATCTTTATTATCTATGAATACGTAGTATTTCCCGAATCTAGAGGAATAATGGGGATGAGAGATTTGATGGTTTTTTCACATCTCTTTTCATGTTCCACGAAAGAACCAAAATATTAATCCCTGATTATTTATCACTACACGGAGACTATCACTATGAGCGACAGAAATGACTATGATGCAACGCATATTCAGGTGCTGGAAGGGCTGGAGGCTGTCAGGAAGCGTCCCAGTATGTATATCGGCAGCACTGATGGAAGAGGGCTACATCATCTGGTTTATGAAGTGGTAGACAACAGCATAGACGAAGCCTTAGCGGGTTTCTGTGATTCTATTGATGTTTCCATTAACGAAGATGGTTCGGTAACCGTTACAGACAATGGTCGTGGTATTCCGGTTGACCTTCATGCAAAATACAAGAAATCAGCTCTTGAAGTAGTTATGACGGTGTTGCATGCAGGTGGTAAATTTGACAAGAACAGCTACAAGGTTTCAGGTGGTCTGCACGGTGTTGGTGTTTCTGTTGTAAATGCTCTTTCTGAATGGGTTGAAGTTGAGGTTCGTCGTGGAGGAAAGGTCTTTTTCCAGAGATATACAAGAGGTGCTCCGGAATCAGACGTTGTTGAAGTTGGTGGATCCAATGGGACCGGGACACGTACAACTTTCAAACCAGATGAGCAGATATTTGAGACTCTGGATTTTGATTATGACACTCTTGTTACAAGGCTAAGAGAACTTGCTTTCCTTAACAAAGGTCTTCAGATTACAATTACGGATAACAGGAGAGAGGAAGTCCTTCAGGATGAGTTTTTCTACGAAGGCGGTATCGTTTCCTTTGTAGAACACCTTAATCTCAGCAGGAATGCGCTTCATGAAAAACCGATTTATTTTGAGAGGGAAAAGGATAGCACAGAGGTGGAAATTGCTATCCAGTATACTGATAGTTATTCAGAGCATGTTTATTCATTCGCTAATAACATTAATACTAACGAGGGCGGAACTCACCTGGCTGGCTTTAAGGGTGCTCTGACTCGTATTGCTAACGATTACATTAAAAAGAATAATCTTTCAAAGGATGATACGAAGCTATCAGGCGAGGACATCCGTGAAGGATTAACTGCAATTATAAGTGTGCGGCTCAGTGAACCACAGTTTGAAGGGCAAACCAAAACCAAACTCGGAAACAGCGAACTCAAAGGTATTGTTGAGTCCATGGTTGGAGAAGGATTAGCTGAATTCTTTGAAGAAAACCCGAAAGTTGCATCTGCAATACTCCAGAAAGCTCTTGATGCAAATCGTGCGAGGGAAGCCGCTAAGAAAGCGCGTGAACTGACCCGTCGTAAGAGTGCTCTTGAAGTCGGTACTCTTCCCGGTAAACTTGCGGATTGTTCGGAAAAGGATCCGTCACTCTGCGAAGTGTATCTTGTAGAAGGAGATTCCGCAGGCGGTTCTGCAAAAATGGGCCGCAACAGGCGCTATCAGGCTATTTTACCATTCAGGGGTAAAATATTGAATGTGGAAAAATCGAGGCTTGCAAAAATCCTGAAAAACAATGAAATTCTTTCTTTGATAACTGCAATGGGTACTGGTATTGCAGAAGAATATAATCTGGAGAAAGCACGATATCATAAAGTAATCATCATGACTGATGCTGATGTGGATGGTGCTCATATCAGGACCCTCATATTGACATTATTCTTCCGTTACATGACTCCGCTTATTGAGGCAGGGTATGTTTACATTGCCCAGCCTCCTCTTTACAGCATCAAGAAAGGTAAAAAGCAGTATTTTACTTATTCAGATCAAGAAAAGGCTGCAAAACTAGCAGAGATTGGTGAAAAAGGCGTTTCTATTCAGCGTTACAAGGGTCTTGGTGAGATGAATCCCGATCAATTGTGGGAAACCACAATGAATCCCGAAACCCGGACTATTTTACAGGTAACAATGGAAGATGCGGTAGCTGCGGATGAAATGTTTTCCGTATTAATGGGCGATGATGTAGCCCCAAGGAAAAAGTTCATTCAGGATCATGCAAAGGATGTCGTAAATCTGGATATCTGAGGTGAGGATCAATGGAAGAGGATGATAACATTAATAATATTGAATCCACTGGCGATATCATCGAAACGGATGTTTCTTCAGGTGGAAAAGTAGTTCCTATTCTTATACAGGATGAAATGAAACGTTCCTATATTGACTATGCTATGAGTGTGATAGTCGGTCGTGCCCTCCCGGATGCTCGGGATGGATTGAAACCGGTTCACAGGCGTATTCTTTATGCCATGAAAGAAGCTGGCATTATCTATGAAAAGTCACATAAAAAATCCGCCCGTGTGGTTGGTGACGTGTTGGGTAAATACCACCCTCATGGTGACTCTGCTGTTTATGACAGTCTTGTTAGAATGGTGCAAGACTTCTCTCTCCGCTGCCCTCTGATTGATGGGCAGGGTAACTTTGGCTCTATTGATGGTGATTCCGCTGCAGCAATGCGTTACACCGAAGTGCGCATGGCACGCATTACGGAAGAAATGCTTGTTGACATTGACAAGGAAACCGTAGAATTCAGGCCGAACTATGACGGTTCTCTCAAGGAACCGGAAGTATTGCCTGCAAGGTTGCCAAATTTGGTTATTAATGGTTCTACTGGTATTGCGGTTGGAATGGCTACGAATATGGCCCCCCATAATCTGGGTGAAGTCGTAGATGCGATTGTGATGCTTATCGACAATCCCGAATCAACTATTCAGGACATCAGATCTGTAATCTCCGGTCCGGATTTCCCTACAGGTGGGACAATCATGGGGGCCAGTGGTATTCGGGATGCCTATGAAACAGGTCGTGGCAAGATCCACCTTCGTGCGGTAGCTGATATCGACGAAATGAAAAATGATAAGTTCAGGATAATAGTTTCTGAAATCCCATATCAGGTCAACAAATCACGTTTAATTGAATCCATTGCACATCTCGTAAGAGACAAAAAAATAATTGGAATTTCGGATCTAAGGGATGAATCAGATAGGGATGGAATACGTGTTGTAATAGAGCTAAAGCGTGCCACAAATCCACATGTTGTACTCAACCAGCTTTTCAAACACACACAACTTGAAACTACATTTGGTATTATCAACCTGGCTCTTGTGGACAATATTCCAAGGGTTCTGGGTATTCGGGAATTGCTTGAAATATATCTCAAGCACCGTATTGACGTAATTACCCGCCGTAGTGAATATGAACTAAGAAAGGCGGAGGAACGTGCCCATATTATCAACGGCTTGAAAATTGCTCTTGATCACATTGATGAAGTTATTTCACTTATCCGGGCTTCAAAAACTGCAGATGAAGCAAAAGCCGGACTTATGGAAAAGTTTGGACTGGATGAAATTCAGACAAAAGCTATTCTGGATATGCGTCTCCAGCGTTTGACCGGACTGGAAAGACAGAAGATTAAAGACGAGTATGACGGTCTCCTCAAAACCATTGCTGATTTGCAGGACATTCTTGCAAACGATTCCCGTAAATACACTATCATTCGCGAAGATATCCTTGTCCTTAAGGAACGCTTTGGTGACGCAAGGCGCACCAGAATTGAAAGCAGCAGGGACGAAATAGATGATGAGGATCTGATTCCGGATGAAGAAGTTGTAGTTACGTGGACTGATGGTGGCTACATAAAACGCTTGCCAATTGATACGTATAGTCAGCAGCATCGTGGCGGCAAAGGAATTCGCGGAATGGAAACCAAGGAAGATGATTCTGTTGGAAGCATTTTCATTGCTTCTACTCACGATTATTTGCTTTTCTTTACCAACCGTGGTAAACTCTACTGGCAGAAAGTATACGGACTACCGCAGGGAAGCCGACAATCACGTGGTAAGGCTATTGTCAATATTCTTGAATTGGCAGAAGGCGAGTATGTAAGTGCCATGATTCCTGTTACCAACTTTGAAGAGGAAACATATCTTTTCATGGCTACAAGGGCTGGAACTGTTAAGAAATGCAGTCTATCCGATTTCAGCAACCCACGGAAAGCAGGTATTATTGCAATATCCCTTTTGGATGCTGATGAACTTGTCAATGTTGTCCAGACTGATGGTTCTATGGATATTGTCATGGTTTCAAGGTTTGGGAAAGCTATCCGTTTCCACGAGGGTGATGTGCGAGCCATGGGGCGAACTGCCAAAGGTGTCAGGGGTATAAGGCTTATTGACGGAGATGAAGTTGTGAGCCTTGATATTGTTGATACAACAGCAAGTTTGCTTACGGTTACAGAAAATGGATACGGAAAACGTACTCTCTTTGGTGAATATCGCACAATGAGACGAGGCGGCCAGGGTGTAATGACTATTGTCACAAGCATAAGGAATGGTCCTGTCGTTAACGTCAAGGCTGTACATGATACTGATGAAGTGATTCTTACCAGCTCTGAAGGAATTATTATCAGGATGCCTGTAAAAGATATTCGTGTCCAAGGTCGTAACACTCAGGGTGTACGTGTAATGAATGTCCGTAACGGTGACAAAGTTGTCAGTGTGGCAAGAATCGAGGGGAATGAATAACTTTAAGTATACACTTTTTACTATTGAGCTATAACCTATCCGAGAAGATGATTTAATGGAACTTGAAAATTTAAGACATGGTACTGAACTTATTAAACGCGGCTTTGCAAAGATGCAGAAAGGCGGCGTCATCATGGATGTCACAAATGCTGAACAGGCACGTATCGCTGAAGAAGCGGGCGCGGTTGCTGTAATGGCTCTTCAGTCTATACCTGCAGATATCAGGAAAGAAGGTGGCGTTGCAAGGATGGCAGATCCTGTAATTGTTTCTGATATTATTGATACTGTTACTATTCCGGTAATGGGAAAAGCAAGAATTGGTCATTTCGTGGAAGCAGAAATTCTTGAATCCCTTGGTGTGGATATGGTTGATGAGTCTGAAGTGTTAACTCCTGCAGACAACAAGTATCACATTGATAAAACCCAGTTTACAGTGCCATTTGTATGTGGTGCCAGAAACCTTGGTGAAGCCCTTCGCCGTATCAACGAAGGTGCAGCTATGATCCGTACCAAAGGCGAAGCCGGTACCGGGGATGTAAGTGAAGCTGTAAAACACATGAAGAAAATCTTGGGTGAAGTACGCGAACTTGCAGGCAAGAACAAGGAAGAACTCATGATGGTTGCAAGGGAAATTGAAGCACCGGTTGAGCTTGTAATGGAAACTGCAGAGAGGCAGCGTCTTCCTGTTGTCAACTTTGCTGCCGGTGGAATTGCAACTCCTGCTGATGCAGCACTTATGATGCGTCTCGGCGCAGACGGTGTATTTGTAGGTTCAGGCATTTTCAAGGCAGAAAATCCTGTGGAAATGGCAGAGGCAATAGTCGAAGCTGTTAACAATTACGATAATCCTGAAGTTTTGGCAGAAGTATCAAAGGGAATCGGAGCTGGTATGAAAGGCCAGAGTGTAGATTCAATTCCTGATGAGCAAATCCTGCAAACACGTGGCTGGTAATTCTTACGGGTGAAATCACAATGCGTATCGGTGTGATTGCCATTCAGGGCGACGTGTCTGAGCATGTCTATGCGATAGAACGTGCTCTTTCAGAACGTGGGGAATCCGCCGATATTGTTGAAATCAAGCATAGTGGAATTGTGGATGGGTGTGATGCTATCGTTCTTCCCGGTGGGGAAAGTACTACACTCGGACGCTTACTTTTAAAAGAGGGTATTTCTGATGAAATAAAGCAAGCAGCTTCAGAAAATATTCCTGTTATGGGAACCTGTGCAGGCTTGATTTTGCTTGCACAGCGCGGGGATGTGCAGGTTGCAAAAACCCATCAGCATTTGCTTGGCTTGATGACTACTCAGGTCAACAGAAATGCTTTTGGAAGACAACGTGACTCGTTCGAGGCTGATCTGGAGCTACCTTTCCTTGATTTGCCCTATAGTGCTGTTTTTATCAGGGCTCCTGCTATAGTTGATGCAGGTCCTGAGGTTGAAGTCTTGTCAAAAATAGATGACAGAATTGTA
>CAZHNA010000084.1:0-7763 GCA_964532775.1 uncultured Methanosarcinales archaeon | reverse complement strand
TTATTGAAAAGTATTTATGATGGTATCCAGAGACCTCTGCAGGTATTGCAGGAAAAGATGGGAGACTTCATCGAGAGAGGTGTCACAGCTAACGGTCTTGACAGGGAAAAACTGTGGGAATTCAAACCTACTGTAAACTCAGGAGACCATGTAAAGGGCGGTGACATTATTGGTGTTGTTCAGGAAACTACCAACATCGAGCACAAGATTATGGTGCCACCAAAGGTTTCTGGCAACGTTGATGAAATCAAGGCAGGCAAGTTTACCGTGGATGCAACAATTTGTGTCCTTTCTGACGGAACAGAACTGTCTATGATGCAGAGATGGCCAGTCAGGGAACCAAGACCTGTTAACAAGAAGATGACACCAAGCAAGCCACTTATTACCGGCCAGAGGATTCTTGACGGATTGTTCCCGGTAGCGAAAGGCGGTACTGCTGCGATTCCAGGTCCTTTTGGATCAGGAAAGACAGTTACCCAACAGCAGCTTGCTAAATGGAGTGACACTGATATTGTAGTTTACATTGGATGCGGCGAACGTGGAAACGAGATGGCTGATGTTCTTAACGAGTTCCCTGAACTCGAAGATCCAAAGACCGGAAGACCACTCATGGAACGTACAGTTCTAATAGCCAACACATCCAACATGCCAGTAGCAGCACGTGAAGCGTCTGTATACACTGGAATTACTATTGCAGAATACTACCGTGACATGGGATACGATGTCTCACTCATGGCAGACTCTACTTCCAGATGGGCAGAAGCAATGAGGGAAATCTCCTCAAGGCTTGAAGAAATGCCTGGTGAAGAAGGATATCCTGCATACCTTTCCGCAAGACTTGCAGAGTTCTATGAACGTGCAGGAGCAGTAAACTCCCTTGCAGGACTTGACGGTTCAATCACTGTTATTGGAGCAGTATCACCTCCTGGTGGTGACTTCTCCGAACCTGTTACACAGAACACACTTCGTATTGTGAAAGTGTTCTGGGCACTGGATGCAAAGCTCTCCCAGAGGAGACACTTCCCTGCTATTAACTGGCTCAACAGTTACACCTTGTACAACAAGACACTTGCAGACTGGTTCACAGAAAACGTAGGTGCAGACTGGAATGAGCTCAGGGAAAATGCAATGGATGTTCTTCAGCAGGAAGCTGAACTTCAGGAGATTGTGCAGTTGGTAGGTTCCGATGCACTTCCAGAAGACCAGCAGCTGACCCTTGAAATTGCAAGGATGCTCAGGGAATACTTCCTTCAGCAGAACGCATTCCACCCTGTGGACACATTCTGTCCATTCGAGAAACAATATCAGTTACTCAAAGCAGTTTCAAAATTCGGCGACGTTGCAACTGAGAAACTCGAGCAGGGCGTCCAGATGAAGAAAATCATGGAAATGGAGTCTAAAGACGAACTTGCTAAAGTCAAGTTTGAGGAAGACTTTGATACAGCTCTCGAAGCAGTCATGACAAAAATGGATGACGAATTTGCACAGCTTGGAGGCAACTGAATATGACCAAAGAGTACAAAACCATTGTAGATATTGCAGGACCTCTTATTTTCCTTGAGAAAACAGAGCCTGTAGGTTACAACGAACTGGTACAGATCAACCTCCCAGATGGAAGCACAAAACGTGGCCAGGTCCTGGATACATCTGCCGACATGGTAGTCGTGCAGGTATTCGAGGGTACTGGTGGACTAAACTCCGAATCCGGTGTTGTGTTCAGCGGAGAAACAATTAAACTGCCTGTTTCAAAAGATATGCTTGGACGTATCCTCTCAGGATCAGGAGAACCACTTGACGGTGGACCTCGTGTTATCCCAGAGAAACGTGTGGATGTAAACGGTGCATCAATGAATCCTTATTCAAGGATGCCACCTGAGGATTTCATCCAGACAGGTATTTCCACTATTGACGGTACAAACACCCTTGTAAGGGGTCAGAAACTTCCTATTTTCTCAGGATCAGGTTTGCCACACAACGAAATTGCTTTGCAGATTGCAAGGCAGGCAAAAGTTCCAGGTTCCGATGAAGAATTCGCTGTGGTTTTCGCAGCTATGGGCATCACAAACGAAGAAGCCCAATACTTCATGGAAGACTTTGAGAAAACCGGCGCTCTTGAAAGAGCTGTTGTTTTCCTGAACCTTGCAGATGACCCTGCTGTCGAACGTATTATCACACCAAGGATGGCTCTTACAGCTGCAGAGTATCTTGCATACGAACATGATATGCACGTACTCGTAATTATGACAGATATCACAAACTACTGTGAAGCATTGCGTCAGATGGGTGCAGCTCGTGAAGAAGTTCCTGGAAGACGTGGTTACCCGGGTTACATGTACACTGATCTTGCATCTCTCTATGAGAGAGCAGGGGTTATCAAAGGATTGAAAGGTTCTGTTACTCAGTTCTCTATCCTAACCATGCCTGGTGACGATATCACTCACCCAATTCCTGACCTTTCCGGTTACATTACCGAAGGACAGATTGTGGTTTCACGTGAACTTCACAGGAAGGGTGTCTATCCACCAATCAACGTATTGCCTTCACTTTCCCGTCTGATGAACTCCGGTATCGGAGACGGAAAGACAAGGGAAGACCACAAAGCAGTATCTGATCAGCTTTATGCAGGATATGCGGAAGGTCGTGACCTCCGTGGTTTAGTTGCTATTGTTGGTAAGGAATCATTGTCTGAGAAAGATCAGAAAATTCTGGAATTCGCGGACCTGTTCGAAGATCGCTTTGTCCGTCAGGGCAGGGATGAAGATAGGACTATCGAAGATACTCTCAATGTATCATGGGAGATTCTCTCCGAGATGCCTAAATCATACCTAACCAGAATAGACAACAAGTATATTGACAAATATCACCCTGCAAACCAGACTGAAGCAGAGTGAAACGGGTGATTTACCATGGGCACACAAGACATTACACCAACTCGATCCGAACTTATTACCCTGAAGAAAAAGATCAAGCTCTCCGAAGGTGGCCACAAGCTGCTCAAGATGAAAAGAGACGGTCTTATTCTTGAGTTCTTTGACATACTCAATCAGGCTAAAGATGTAAGGAACGATCTGGATGCTGCCTATGTGAATGCCACCGAGAAAATCGGTTTAGCAGAAGCTGTTGAAGGAAGTGTGACAATTAAATCAACTGCCTTTGCACTGAAAAATACGCCGGAGATCAGTCTTCGTAGCCACAACATCATGGGTGTTGTAGTACCAAAAATTGAATCTTCCAAGGTTCATAAACCTCTCAACCAGCGCGGATACGGAATTCTCGGCACCAGTTCTTATATCGATGAAGCAGTCGAATCATACGAAATCCTTGTGGACAAGATTATTCTTGCAGCAGAGATTGAAACTACTATGAAGAAACTGCTCAATGATATCGAGAAGACTAAAAGGCGTGTAAATGCTCTTGAATTCAAGGTAATTCCTGAACTTTCAGAAGCAGTGGCATTCATCAGCCTGAGACTTGAAGAAATGGAAAGGGAAAACACTTTCCGTCTGAAAAGAATAAAGGCGTAAGATTATGGATGATGAGGAAGTCGATCGATCATATAATTTGATCGAAAGGTTCTTCCTGAAATTAATGGAACCCCAAAACAAAGCCAGGATACTTAGATGGGCCTGGCTTGTATCCCTCGGGATGCTGGTTTTGGGGTACCTTATAATCTATTTTAAAGTATCCCCGTACATCAATTTTTAATCTATTTATTCTAAGGAAACGTAGTTTTCTACAAACTCTTCTGGAGGGGTTTGAAATATGGAAACCAACCGCCTTCGATAGTGAGTAACCCTTAAATAAGCAACTCTCCTATAATGATCATATTATTAAACTTATTAAAGGGGGTCAGCAATGGATGAACAAAATCGGGGAACAAGCACAGAAGTAACTAATTTTGAAGATGCACCCCCATTTCCATGGGATGATGCCCCAAAAACAGAACATTCCACCCCTAAAAAAGAGATTGTACAAGATATTACCGAAACTAATTCTATTGCCGAAGCGCAGCCCTTACCAGAGCCGGTAAACCAAGTTCCCGAATCTGTTCAACAAGTCGGTATGATGGGGAATTTAAAAGCTTTTTTTGGAAAACTCACAAAGAAAAGAGATTTGCTTCAGGAAATTGAAAGAATAGAATCTACTTCTGTACCCGACCAAGCAAATAACATCCTGATTCAAAAACAAAACGCTATTCCTGATTCTGAATTTTTTGAACCCGAAATTCAACCCGCAACCCCTGATACAACTCCAAATGCAGAATTAGTAGAACTAAATACACGTCTCAATTCAATGGAGAAGGAGCTTGAAGATTTCAGAAACATAGCTGAGACCGAACCTATTGCTGAAAATACCGAGGGTAACGAAGCTATTAAATTACAAATCAGTGAGACCTCAGATGCTGTATCTGTTTTACAGGAAAAAATTAATTCGGTCGAAGAAAACGTAAACACTTTTGATGATCGTCGTGATGATATCACCGAAAGCTTTGAAGGTGTTAAAAACCAAATTCAGGAAATAATACAACTTCAAACCAATCAAGGAAAGGAGCTTAAAGCTACTATCGAAGAGACAATTTCAAGGCATGAAAATGCACTGGAGACGAATTCCTTGCTACTGGAAACTGAAATTACCGGCATCAAAAACTCACAGAATGAAATTAAAACCGAAGTATCCGGACTTTCAAATACGATAGCTGGACTCATGGAAGACGTAGCTCATGTTGGCAAACAGGGCAAAGAGAATTCCAATGAAATAAAAAAACATGAAGATGATTTCAACAATGAAATTAAAGCCCTGAAGAATTTCATTGATGAAGAAATAAAGAAAACCGGTTCTCAAGGATATTTTACAGGGGAAAGTGTAAAACTAACAAAGATTGTTAAAAATTCCACCAACACCAAGATTTGCATGGAGTGGTTGGAATTCTTAATGGAACTTGTAGGCCGGAATAATCTCCCAGAAATCCTTGCTTATTATGAAGAACTTGAATGGATTAGCGATGCAGTTCGACTTGAACTGATGCGATATGCAGAAGGAATTGATTTTTATGTTGAAAAACCGGACTGGAAACTTTCACCTGATGATCATGTAAAATCCATCTGGTTTATTGAAAAGCTTGCGGGAGTAAAAGTAGATAAAAACCAGCTTTCACTCATCGAGAGAGACATCAAAAAAGTCAAGGGTAGCAATGAGATTTACGGTATATAACCATATATTTATATAATTCATACCTAATAATATAAGTGATGGTTTTCAAAGAGGACGATGCCCAGATTGCAATTGATTATCTGGTCGGAATAACGATATTTATACTCGCTGTTTTTTTTGTGTTCCAATATACTTCAGGCCTCTTCACACCATTTGAGTCAGATTCTGACGAAATTACTCTTGTTGCAGATCGTGTAGCTACAACCATTGTTGAAAACGAGATTAGTGCAGAATCTGTGACAACACCAAATCTAGTAGATAAAGATGATTCAGAAGCTTTCAAAAACGTGCTAGATTCTGATTACAAAGATACAATTACCGCTCTTGGATTGAGTGGCGGGTACTATAACTATGATCTTAATGTTACTATCGAAAATAATACTTCTATTATATACGTAGCCGGAGAAAAACTCCCATATTCCGGGAATATTGGACAAACAAAAAGAATTGTTCTTTTGGAAAATACCGAAACTGGAGCCATTGAACCAGCAATCATATCAGTAAAAGTGTGGTGATTTGATAAAAGAAAATGACCGGGTTTTTTGGAAAAATACTGGTGCACAACTAAATACTCTTGAAGGAATCATCGCTGCAACACTTATGATTGGCGTTCTTATATTTGCTGTTCAGGCAACTTCTCTCACACCCCTTACATCGTCTACTGCAAATGCCCATGTGGAAGCCCAACTAAGTGCTGCTGGCCAGGACATTATAACAGCACTTGATCACTCGTCCTACAAGCAGGACTCCAACCTGAAAAAAAATATTTTGGCTTGGAATGGAAATGAATACGTATGGAATTCCACACAATATATTTCCATAACTAATGCCAGTGAAACTCTTGAAGGCCCCGTAAAGGATATGCTTGAATTCGTAGTGGTTGAAAACGGAATTGCACACAATATAGAATATACTTTTAGCAATCTGGATGGTGGTACATTGACTGTACCCTATATTTACAACGGAGATCCATCAGACAATGCCATAATTGTTTCAAGGAAAGTACTGATCTCCAACACAGATCTTACAAATGCTACAACCTTCAAAATAAATACCGGGATTCCTGATGTGGATATTACAACTGATTATTACAATATCATAGATGTCAAACTGACATTGTGGCGTATGTAAATGAGAAGAGATGGATATATGAAGAAGTTGGATGACTCCGCACAAATGCTGTTACTTGCCGCCTTCGCCATTGCATTCATGATAGTAGTTTTAACAATTATGTTAAACAATCTGATCTATGCTAGTAATATAGCATCAGAATCCGGCGATGATATAAGTTCTTTTGATGTCTCAAATATTGTACAACTGACAGATGAGGCAACCAGTGCTGCTTATTATAATGCTACAACAGGTGGATCATTTGATAATTCTGTATTCACACAATACCTAAATACGTATGAGCATGAAATACAGTCGCTGTATGCTTATAGAGGGATTACATTCTCTTTTTCAAATAGTACACTTGATGAGGCTTATTTCACACAAAATGGGCTTTCCTCAGGAACTTCCGATTGGATTGTAATAAACAATGTTGAAGTTGTAAATAACTTTACAGTTGAAATGCCAGATACCGGTAAATTACAAAATGCATCTAGTCCATTTGAAATCCATGCTGTAAATCAATCGGGATCATCGATATGGTCTATGAAGGTTTATGATGATGGAATCAACATCAACATTTCCGTCATCAATCAAACAAATACAATTGCTTCATCAAATAACAGTGTGTATTTAGATATCATAAACAATAACCCGGTAAATTTCAACTTTGCAGCAAGCACCGCATCTGAAACTTATCAGATAAAATATCTTAACGGAAGCAATGCCGTTGGGCTATATTTGATAACAGGAAGTTTGGCAACAAATGATACCTTTGAATCTGAAAGATACAAGGTGATTAACACTACAGTAAATATTGCCATCGGAAAAAACAAGGTCAACGTTTCGGTTCCAGTAACTGTACCATGAGGAAGCAAATATGAAACGATTGTACAATGATGACAGTGCAGTATCAATTGCTATTGGTTTCATTCTCACTTTTGCCATTACAATTCTTACTTTCACAGCAGTTATGCATTCTTCCTATGTTATGATGGAACAAACCGAACAAAAAGTTATGAGAGAAGAGTTTGAGATCCACGGACAAAATATTGCTCTCCAATTAACGAAAATTGATACAATTGTACGTATTGTTGACAATACAGGCGGAGAAGTCAACGAAATAAGACGTGATATCGAACTTCCTTTGAGAATTGCTAACAACTATTATAATATAGAATTCTCAGACCAAGCTCCAAAAATAATATTTGAATCTAATGAGAGATATGAAACAAGAGTTGAAATTCCTTACAACTTAGAAAACACCAATATATCAAACAAGACGATTAGCAGTGCATCTGGAGATCACTATTTACTGTATAACCGCACTGCAAACCTTATCGAAGTATACTAAGTGATGAAGATTATGATAGGATCTAGCAACGTGAAGAAAATGTTCAATTCCGAAAGTGCCGTTTCGGAAGCCGTTGATTTTATTATAG
>CAZHNA010000083.1:0-7776 GCA_964532775.1 uncultured Methanosarcinales archaeon | reverse complement strand
TGTATGAAGCATGGATAACCAAAGTCCTGTGGGCTGGCTACATAGATTCCGAAGGTCCGGGAGCGGGGATGTTCCTTGGTGTGGGACTGGCTGAGTTTCCTATCCTCACCTTTTTCTGGCATCCAATAATGTCTTTCATTGTTCCAATACTCGTCTTTGAGATACTGACAGGAAGAGTACTTTTTGGACACGAGTGGATTCTGGAAAAAACTCGCAGAAAAACAATTCTCATTCTGATATTTCTGATCCTTACGTCCACATTCATCGCTAATGGAAATGGATATAACCTGCTTTCTGCAAACGCTTCTCTTCTCGGGACGCTGTTAATAATAGCAGGACTCTGGCATCTGTCACAGGGCGCTGTTATCACGGATCTGGAATTAGGAAAACGAGGTTTTAGGTTGTTGGCCCTTTACCTGTTTTTGTTGTATCTGATTACGTTCCTTTATCTGCTACCGGAGAGAATACCAACAACAATTATTCCTTATCTTACAGTGATTGTTTTCTATATTATCCCAATTATTTTGATCTACAAATCAGAATGCACAGGTGCATATATGGATTGGTTGGAAACTAATTCCTACTCAACACAAGATCTTGCCGGATTCATACCTGTATCTATTTTAGCTGTTAGCGTAGCCTGCTTTGTTCCGGCTATTAGTATTGGAATTCTGGCGGTTACCTATTTCTCGCTTGTTATTTTAGGAACACTGCTTTTTGTATGGATTGCTTACAGTACCTTAAAGAAAATCTTCAGCGAAAGGTCTGGTTCATATTGATTTGAAAAATTATCACTGATCAATGAGTGGATGAGAAACCCTGATAATAATCACTGATACCAATCCCCACGCGAATGGAAGCCAGAGGGGTATGTTGAAGAAAAAAGGTTCTGCATAACTCCAGACTCCCAGAAATGTTCCAATAAATTCCGCAGCGCAACCAAGTGCAATTCCAGTTACAAAAACGATATTGTCGCCTTTTTCAGACCAGAAATATTGTCTGATTCCATAAAGGGAAACCAGCAGGAATGTGAGTAAAAGATTGCTTTCCCAATAAATAACAGCTAAAACTAATGCAATGGCAAAAATGAGTATGTCTCTTATGATTGCCTTTTTTGCATTATTTTCCATGCATCAATAGCATATTTTCTAATATAAGTAATGTTTGAGCCTTTTTAGACTAAATGATTATTTTTCCTCAAAGCCCACCAAACCATCACTCCGGAAGCTAAAATCAGAACACTGCTAATATGGAATGGGGTCTCGAAGCTGACATAGCCTCCGAATATTCCTCCCACAAGCGGCCCAACTGCCATTCCTGCTGCCTGCGCGCCGGTAATAGTGCTGATTCTGCTTGTAACCTTTTCTTCACCTGAAATTTCCACTGCTAGAGCTAGCAAGGGGGTTTCCACTGCTGCCATCGCGATTCCCTGCAGTACACGTAGGGAAATCAATGAATTCACATCGCCAACGTGACCTAAACCGTAGACAATCAAAGCATTAAGGAAAATACCAGTAATGATAAGGAATTTCTTGCCAAACCTGTCGGAGATAATTCCCATAGGTACCTGAAAAATAATTCTTGCTATCACGTAGGCAGAGAATGCAATTGAAAGAGCAAATTCAGTTGCAATAAGCCTAGTCTGGTATGCCGGCAGGAGAGAAAGTATGAGCATGATCCCTACCATCATCATGAACATTGCGATTGCGAGAACGTTGATTAGGGGTGGGTTTTCGTCAGTAACTTTTTCCTAATGTTTTGCCGGAGATACATGAGTTTCTTTTACGAAAATAGAGATGAGAATTAAGCTTAGCAGCACAAGTGCAGCACTGATGTAGAAGCCTAAAATATAGCTGTAATAAGTTACAATCACTCCACCCAAAACTGAACCCATTCCAAACGCAAATCCCCGTAGACTTGCGTAGATCCCGATGGCCTGTCCCCTAACGGTTGAAGCGGAAAGATGCGTTACCATGCCAACAATAGCAGGGATGGTTGCACCAATTGCAATTCCCTGTATTATCCTGAGGAAAAGGATTGATTCAAGAAACTCCGAGTTTGCGTAGAGTATGCACAAGATTGCAAAAATCGAGTATCCGGCTGTCAGGAAAATTTTCCTGCGATCCAGGCGTTCACTTAATTTCCCCATGAAAGGCTGTGAAAGTGAATTTGCCAACCCAAAAACAGCGGCTGCAAGCCCGGCTTTTAGCACTACAGGCATGTCTTCCAGCAGTAACGTATCCACGTTTGCTACATATAGTGGAATGATAAAAACGAGTATTCCGGTGGCTATGTCCTTGAAAAGTTTTGAAATGGATAGAATGTAAAGCTGCCTGTCAATTAGCGAATCTGGAGCAGGTCTTTCCATATCTCGATATATTTGTTTTCAGGATAATAAACAGCTTACATATCTTAAATTTTGTTTTGTCAACACATTATAGGAAATGTGCAGAAATCTGGAGTACATCAATGCAGAAATTTCCGGATTGGATGAGGACTGCCCAGATTATAGGTTCAACTGCTGCGTTAAAATAGTTAGATTTTTCTGAGCGAGAAAGATGGAGATTCTTGATGTAACTGTATGCATAAAAAAAGACAAACAGCAGCATGATCGAAGTTGCGGGTACAATTCCTATGTAAATGCCATAAATAAGGACGCCAATTGTCAATACGTTTAACAAATTGAGAATTGTGCAATCATTTTCTTTGAATAGGAGAGGAACAGTCAGCAATCCTTTTTCCATATCACCCTTAACGTCACGCATGTCAAACACAATCTGAATTGTCAGCATTCTCAAGAATACAAATGCTGCAAGAATCAAGGCTGTGGGTGTAATGGGATAAGAATAATAAGTGAACAGGAAAATTGCGAGCAAAGCCCATACTGCAGAAACAAATATATTTTTGAATGCGGGAATTATCGTTGTCAGATGCTTGAAGTAAGGGTGGTACAAGACACCTAGTGTAAGCACCGTAAATCCTACAAGCATGTTTGTAATGTCGCTTTTAACAACATATATGACAGCAACTGCAAGTATTGAAGCGTACATTGTGAAAGCAACTTTATTGGTATTTTTCTCCTGCTTCAAGTACTCACTACGATCTTCGTTATTGATTAGATCCTCTTCTGCTCCGCTTGAATAATCATAAAGGTAGATGCAGTAAAAAATCAAATAAACAAGAGCCATAAAGTCCCATGTAATGGGTATTGAGGACAGAAGCGCACACATATAGACTACACTAATGGCACCCAATGCGAAAAGATGTCCTCCATACATGAATTCTTTCTGGAATTTCTGCTGGAAAACTAAAAGATCGGGTAGACCTGTTTTATTCCATCTAGTAAGATATATATCACTTTCAAGGCCCATGCCCCTACCTCTTTATGGACATGCATGTAAAGGATATGAGGTCAAATTAAGAATGTATGTACATAAAATGCCGGCAGGAGGTGATTATATATGTACATACTTTTTCTAATTGCTGGGTCTGTTCAGGGTAAAGGATTATAAATATAAGGGGTATATCAAAAGGAAAAAGGTGATCTTCTTATGAGTTACTGGCAGCCCGAATATGAAACAATGGATCGTGATAGCTTAAAGGAATTGCAACTGAAACGTCTTAAAAAAACGGCTGCTTCTGTCTATAACAACGTCCCCTTTTACCAGCAGAAATTATCGGATGCAGGAATTAAACCCGATGATTTAAAATCTCTGGAAGACGCTGTCAAATTACCTTTTACTCGAAAACCTGATCTTCGCGCAAATTATCCTTTTGGCCTATTTGCTGTTCCAAATAAGGATGTAGTCAGAATCCATGCTTCATCCGGTACAAGCGGAAAACCTACTGTTGTGGGTTATACTGCAAACGACATTGATATGTGGGCAGACATGATGGCACGTGACCTTGCAATGGTTGGCGTAGGTCCTGATGACGTGTTCCAAAATTCTCTCAATTATGGTTTATTCACAGGTGGAATGGGTTTCCACAACGGTATTGAAAAACTGGGCGCAATGGCAATTCCCGCAGCTACAGGAAACACTGCCAGACAACTTGAAATGATGCAGGATTTCGGAGTTACTGTTCTCAATTGTACGCCGTCCTACGCGCTATATCTGGCTGAAACAGCCAAGGAACTTGATGTTACTGACAAGCTCTCACTTCGCATTGGTACCTTTGGTGGTGAACCATGGTCTTCCAGCACCCGAAAAGAGCTTGAGAATGCTTTTGGCATAAAAGCCTATGATTCTTATGGGCTTTCTGAATTAATAGGACCTGGCGTTGCTTTTGAATGTGAGGAACAGGATGGACTTCACATATGGGACGATCATTTCCTCATTGAAGTGCTTGATTCTGAAGGAGAACCAGTTGCGGAAGGAGAAAAGGGCGAACTTGTTTTGACTTCTCTTACAAAGGAAGCATTCCCTGTAATCCGCTACCGAACCGGTGATATTACTCGTCTGCTGGAACCTGAATGTGGTTGTGGCAGGACTACTACTCGTATTTCACGCATTCTCGGAAGGTCAGATGACATGCTTATTGTCAGGGGAATTAATGTATTCCCATCTCAGATTGAGGATGTGCTTGTAGGAATTGATGGAATTACAGATCAATTCCAGATAGTTCTTGACCGCAACCAGCGAAGGATGGATGAAATTACCGTTCGTGTAGAGCTTTTAGGAATTGCTTTTACCGGGGAATTAAAGGATCTTGCTACGATCAAGAAGCAGGTAGAAGGCGAACTCAAGGGTGTTCTGAATATTCGCACTAATGTTGATCTTGTTGAGAAAGGAACCATTCCCAGAACAACAGGAAAAGCTCAGAGAGTTATTGATCGTCGTGAAGCAATTTGAGGAGTACATTTAATGTCCCATGTTATGGAAATGCTCGGGAAAACCCGCGTGGTTGTGAAAGACGGGAAAGTAATCGAGGTAGGTGAACCACAGATCAAATGGTGTCCCATCTTTGCCAAAGTCCATGGTATTCAGGAAATTACTTCTGAATCTGTCAAATGGAATATGGAATATCGCATCAAGAATTTCGGCCTCTTTACTCCTGAAAGGCAGCTTGAAATGGATGTTTTTGTAGGATTCGGAGTTTCTGAAGTAACAATGACCGGCTTAAACCGAGGCATGCTGGATGCTACAGTAACCGTATGTGATGGTGCAGGCACTGTCATTACAAATAATCCAGTTCTTGTTCAGGGAATGGGTGCAAGGATTTCCGGGCTTGTGGAAACCGAGCCAATTCCTGAAGTTATTGCAGGAATTACCGAACGTGGTGGAGTAGTGCTTGATCCTGAAACTGCAAAACTGGATATTGTTGCAGGTGTATTGAAAGCTAAGGAACTGGGATTCAGGAAGATTGTAGCTACTACCATTGATCCAATTGTTGCCTCAAAATTGCGTGAAGTAGAAAAAGAGCATGACCTTGATCTGTTTGTTGTAGGTGCACATGTAACAGGTCTTAGCGAATCGGATACACGTGAATTGCTTAATTATTTAGATATCGTAACCAGTTGCGGTTCAAAATGGATAAGGGAATTAGCACAACCTCTGGCACAGGTCGGAACAGCTGTTCCATTGTTTGCCTTAACACAGAAGGGAAAGGAACTATTGCTTGAGAGAGCAAAAGAGGTAACTTCTCCAATACTCATCAATACAATGCCTTTGCCTGCACTACCAGAGCATAAACAGCCCAAGGATCTTGTTTGAATTTGGGTATTGATGTCTTTTCTTGGTACAAGATCAATTTTCACAATTTAAAACATATTTATTATTAGTATTTAGGCTTACATAACTAAATCAAATAGAATTGTTTTTATACAACTTACATTGTCTTATGCTTAGGAGTGGTTTTTACTGGTAAGCCCTACAACCTCCTTTCCTTCCCATTTCAGCTAATTCCGGGGCTTGCCTCCTTTCCATTTATTTTTTTGAATACATTGTTTGCTACATGTGCTAAAACATAATCATAAAATTAATGCCAGTATATTGTTATCTAAAAGACTAACACATGTGAGTCACAGCTTTAGGAGTAAGTATATTAGTTTTAAAGGACAATGTTATTGTGGTGTGAAAATGTGGATATTTTCAAAATTAAACACAGATAACGTAAATGCTATAAACGATCTGGAAAAGAAATTAGGCATTGCTTTAGTTGCATTTTCCAACGATGCTACTACCTTCGCAGATCTGGATGATGCTGGCACAAAAGAGATCAAAGATCTTGAAGCTGAACTCGGAGTTTCATTGATTGCTCTTAAGATGTAAATCAACAGTGAGCTGCAAAATAATGCAACTCCATATATTCTTTTTTTAGCATTAGTTTGTTATGGGCAGTTAATCTTGTTCTTCCCATTTTGATATAGGAAGAAGTCCAATATCTTTTTCCTCAGTAGAAGAAATCGTCGCCTTAATCTTCTTGAAATCTGGGACTCCAGTACCATTTGTCTCAGGTGAAACAAGAGTGTTAGACCAAGGGCTGTTAATCATGAAACCAACCCCGTTGTGTTCCTCCTCTTCTTCTGACTCAATTACTCTGACAACAACTTTTCCCCATTTGTTTTTCAGGAGTACATGGCTATCATTTTCGATTTCAAGTTTCTTCATATCAGAAGCTGTGAGAACAATTAACGCAGATTGATCTGCATATTCTTTGGAAAATCTTGAGGCTTCAAGAGCAGAGTTTTGGAAAATATTCCTGTGTGTGACAATGAGAATCTCAAGCTCCGGTTTGGAAATGAATTGTCCAAATCCCATTAAATTCCCTCCAGTATGCGTGTGAGTATTTCTTCGTCAGATAGGTAATTTGAATCTAAGAATGGTATAATTTCCACTTTATCTCCATCCATTCTAACAGCAGTCCCACCTGATTCTGTTCCACTGTATGCGGAAGGTATGGTTACATCTGCTATCATTGAGGTAAAGTTTCGAGCAGGATCAATCACTATTGTGGGAATACTTTTCAGTTTTTCAGCAACACTTCGTGGGAATGATCCTAGTGGATCTGATCCGATAATCAGTGCAGCATCTGCTTTTTCGGAATTCAAGACTTCCATGACCGAGCACTCTGATCCATGTTCAACCTTGTCTCCAGCAAATTTCACACGGTTTATGTATCCTGTTTTCTCAAAAAGCAGGTGGTCAAAACCTCTCATGTTGTATTGACCAACCATTGGTATTAGATGGAAATTTGATGATTTGTTTAGTGCTTCTATAAGTTTGACCATGGGTTCAATTTGTGGGAGTGAATAAACCAAACCCAATCCTACAAAAATCGTCCCGAATTCCGCCTTTTTCAGGAGATTTGCAAGTTCAAGTATTTCTTTTGAACTCATTTCAAAGGATACCTTCGGGATTTTCCCGGAAAGGGCAGCTGTAAGTGCTTCAACTAATTCCCCGTCGCTTCCGGGTGGTATGCGGTAAAAATGCTTGTTGCAGATTTCTGCAGTATCGGATTTTCTCACATCAATCACAATTGCAGTTCTATCATCTTCCCATCCACGCTGTCTTTTTTCACCTCGGGGAAAGTAGGAAAATCGTGAAAGATGTCTGGGATGAGAGTTAGCAGGATCACAGCCCCAGAAAAGAGTTACATCTGCCTGATGTCGTACGTCGTCGAGTGTACATGTAGGAATCTTTCCTTCAAGGATGGCTTCAACAAACGGTCCCTGACAAAAAGATGAGGTGTCATCCAGATATGCCCCAAGTTTGGAAGCTAGTTCAATAGCTTTCTCCTGTGCTTCAAGAGTGGAATTTCCAAAGCCGTATATCA
>CAZHNA010000082.1:6647-7791 GCA_964532775.1 uncultured Methanosarcinales archaeon | reverse complement strand
GTGGTTTCAAACCATGTGGAGAAAGATCATTCAAGTTCCCTTCCTGCAATCATGAAGCTATGCCCGAATGCTACAATTGTCTCTACCGAAAAAGGCAAAACTGGCCTCCTTGGGTACTATGAGGCTGATGGTTGCAACGAGTGGAACTTTGAGATCGTCAAGACTGGTTCAGAAATATGCACAGGAAAAAAGACTCTTATGTTTATTGAAGCAATGATGCTTCACTGGCCGGACAGTATGCAGACGTATCTCAAGGAAGATCACATCCTTTTCTCAAATGATTCATTTGGGCAACATCTGGCGACATCTCATCGCTTTGATGATGAAGTCGGGTTGGATGTAATGGAAGATGCGGCAATCTATTATGCTAATATTCTCATGCCTTTTGGTTCCCGCATACGTAAGTATGTAGAGCTTCTGCACAAGCTTGATATTCCGATAGATATGATTGCCCCTTCTCATGGTATAATCTGGCGTAGCTATCCGGATAAGATTATTAATGCCTATGTTAATTGGGCATCTGGAAGAACGGTTCCAAAAGTGCTTGTGATTTATGATGCCATGTGGGGAAGCACCGAACTTATGGCTCGTGCTATTGCTGATGGGGTGCGGTTTACTGGAGTTGAGGCGCATCTTTTCCATCTTCGTAAGAATGACTGGAGTCTTCTGATCAAGGAAATGATGGAAGCACCGGTTTTTGCCCTTGGTTCGCCAACAATGCACAACAGCATGTTTTTTACTGTAGGTGGTTTCCTGACTTACCTTAAAGGGCTAAATCCTAAAGGTAAAAAGGCGGTTGCTTTTGGTTCATATGGTTGGGGTGGAGGGGCAACGAAGCAAGTGGAAGAAATCCTTAAAAAATCCAAGATTGAACTTGTGGATGACGCATGCCAGATTAAGTTTAAACCTGGGAGCGATGATTTGCAGGCTTGCCGTGAACTCGGTATAAAGCTTGCAGAAATTGCAAAAAGTGAATCTAACGATATATTAAATTGATAGTAATACAATTTGTTTAAAGGAGAATTAAATATGCAATTCTATGATGATCTTGAAACCGAGTTTTATGACCGTTCTAAAAAGAATGCAGAGACTACCGGATACAGGTTGAACACCGAATATGATATTATTTCTACGGCTGTTAAAA
>CAZHNA010000082.1:0-6637 GCA_964532775.1 uncultured Methanosarcinales archaeon | reverse complement strand
GAAATATCGTAAGAAGTTACACGACAACTTATTGTTAAAAACATCGCAAAAAATAAACGCGAATTTGGTGAATGGTACTGTTTCTGCCAGAAGAGATCCGGTGATGTGGAAAAAGATAAGAAAATTATCTGTCCTTGTGCAGCCAAATCAAGGGATGTTGAAACCAAAGGCTCCTGTAAATGTGGCCTCTACATGAAATAAATGTGTCTTAAAATTTAATTTTTAAGACACCGTTTCTTGAAAACACTACAGTTGTTTTGGTGACCACAAACCGAATGGTTAGATATATTTATAGTATTGATTCTATCTTGTCTCTGTGGTCACCCGGGACTCCATTCATTTCCCGATGACTATGTCATTATCATAATATGGAGATTTTTATCATGAAGGTGCTGGTTAGCGATTCATTATCTGAAGAAGGTATTTCAAAACTTAAAGAGCATTTTGATGTTGAGGTTTCAACCGGTCTGTCCGAAGATGAATTGGTTGAAAAGATTGGCGAATTCCATGCTCTTGTAATTCGTAGTGGTACACAGGTAACACCTAGGGTTATTCAGGCCGCTGACAATCTCAAAATCATCGGCCGTGCAGGAGTGGGAGTTGACAATATTAACATCGATGCTGCTACTGAAAAAGGCATTATTGTAGTAAATGCTCCCGAAGGGAACATGCTTTCAGCAGCAGAACACACAGTTGCTATGATGCTTTCCATGGCTCGTAACATTCCCCGTGCAGATGCTTCACTTAAAGCAGGCAAGTGGGAACGCAAGAAATTCATGGGTGTTGAAGTCAACGGAAAAACTCTTGGTGTTATTGGACTTGGTCGCATAGGCGCTGAAGTCGCAAAAAGAGCACAAGGTCTGGAAATGAACATATTGGCGTATGATCCTTTCGTAACTGAAGACCGTGCAAAAGATATGGCCGTTGAACTTACAACCGTGGATGATATTGCAAAACGCGCTGATTTCATGACCGTTCATACTCCTTTAACCAAGGAGACAAAAAACATTCTTGATGCTGATCAGTTTGCACTGATGAAACCTACTGCAAGGGTCATCAACTGTGCCCGTGGTGGTATCATCAATGAGGATGCACTTGCAGACGCATTGAAAAGCGGTAAGATTGCCGGTGCTGCAGTGGATGTATTCATGAGTGAGCCTCCTACGGAGTGTCCATTTATAAACCTCGATAATGTGGTTGTAACTCCTCATCTTGGCGCTTCAACTGAAGAAGCACAGGTGAATGTAGCAGTTGCGGTTGCCGAGGAAGTTATCTCTGTCTTGAATGGCGGTCAGGCACGCAATACTATTAACATTCCATCTTTGAAACCAGAACTAATGTCGACTCTTGCACCATACATTAATCTAATAGAGACTCTTGGCAGTGCAGTGTCCCAGATTATGGATGGAAATTATGAGAAAGTTGAGATTTCCTACAATGGGGAAATTGCCGAAAAAGATTCCCGTCATCTCACTCTTGCAGCACTAAAAGGTGTTCTTTGTACTGTAATGGGATCTTCTGTTAACTATGTAAATGCCCCTGCAATTGCAAAAGCTCGTGATATTGAGATCGTTGAAAGTAAATCCGATAAATCTGAGGATTTTGCTTCAAGTATAACTATATCACTCAGCAAAGGATCTGTCTCAAAATCGATTTCTGGTGCAGTTGTTGCAGATGAACCAAAAATCATCATGATTGACGGTCAGAGAGTTGATCTTGCTCCTACTGGGTATATGGTTGTCTCAACTCATATCAACAGGCCAAATGTAATTGGACCCTGCTGCATTGTTCTGGGTGAAAACGACATCAACATTTCTGGAATGCAGGTAGGTCGTGTGCCGGTAGGCGAAAAGACCATCATGGCATTGAACGTTGATTCTGAAATTAGTGAAGATATTCTGGAGAAAATGAGGCATATTGACGGTATCATAGATGCGAAGCTTGTTTCTCTCTGATACATTGCACAAACACAGGTTAAGGTATGATGAAGAAAAGGATATATCATCGGTTTCCGCATAGGGAAGTAGAGTTTGAACAGAGGAATCGTTACTATGCGGATCTTCCTTTTCTCGTAAAAGTAATGGCTGGTATTGATGGTAAATTCGGGATGTTTGTAACGGAGTCTGTGTCCCGGAAGGCATCTCGTATTCAGGCCCGTCGTGAAATTGAAGTGGAAGTTGTCACAAACGGACTTGATTTTTCTTCCCTTAATTACCGTAATGTGGATTCTATTATAGACACCATTGAGCCACAGGGAACTATTGATTTCCGCATGTCTCTGAAATATAGCTATCTAGATGGCAAATATAACCGGGTTCCCTTTAAAGGGGATATTTTCCTTGTGCGTGCGATTCTTGAAGATGAGATTCTAGCATTTCGTATTAATCACATTGATGGTCCGGGCAGAACTGAATGTGGAAGAATTGCTGATACCATCATTGAAGAGCTCCGACGTGGATCCTGATGGATGAGCTGGTTTATGTTGTGGCAGCACCATTCAAACGTAGTGGTGTCACCCCTATTTCTGTTAAGGATTTTGATTTTTCCCTTTCTTTTGATCTTAAATGGTTTTCTCCCCAACAAGCCGTCACAATTCGTGATCTAGCCTTGGAATCAGGACTTCTCCGTGAGGAGGAAAACCTGCTGTATCCATCCTTTGACCCCTCTGTAATAGTCATTCCACGGGGTTTTCACCCCTCAGATGATCTGCTCAAACAAACACTCCTGATTGACAAAATGCTTCAGTATATTGCTGTTTGTAGTAGTCTCGAGTTTAAGGAAATTGTTGCACAGGTAAATCGCTTTCAGGAACAACTTTCAGAGATGATCGATCTGGAAGTCGCTGCATTTCTCGTAGGTAAAGAACTGGGTTGTAATATGGATGTCTTTTATGAACAGGTTCAGGAAAAGTTTTCAATTAATCAATAATTGCGCATAATCTTTATGTAGTAGTAATGTAATTACAACCCATTCTGTATTATGTATTACCTATGTTCGAACGCAGATTTTGCGTGAGTAAGACCTACTCTTGCGGAGGAGCATAATGAGCAAAAGAAATCAAACAATAGTATCTAAAAAAACCGATCCAAGGATGCCGGCTTTAGTTTCTGCTTTAAGAGAGCAAGCATTTCAGGAAGATGCCCCTATCTGGAAGGATATTGCAAAGAGATTTGAATCTCCCAGACAGAACTATGCGGAAGTTAATATCAGCAAGTTAAATCGTCACTCTGCTGCTGATGAAGTCGTACTTGTTCCGGGGAAAGTATTGGGTGCCGGAGAAATCGGTCACTCTGTTACAGTAGGAGCACTTGGTTTTAGTGCTTCAGCAAAGGATAAGATCGCAGGTGCCGGTGGCAAACTCATGACCATTGAAGAACTGATGGTAGAGAACCCATCAGGTTCCGGTATCAGGATTCTGAGATAATAAAGGTGATCTTAATGACTGTTATTAATGCTGATGGACTTATTATGGGCAGGCTTGCCAGCTCAGTTGCAAAAAGACTGCTTGCCGGAGAGACTATATTTGTAGTCAATGCTGAAAATGCAATTATTTCTGGTTCTAAAGTAACAACATTTGGTGAATATGAGGAAAAAAGGTCCAGAGGTTCCAAGGAATTTGGTCCATATTTCCCAAAGAGACCCGAACGAATTATTAAAAGGACTGTAAGAGGAATGCTTCCTTACAAGAAATCAAGGGGAAGGGATGCATTTGCACGCCTTAAGGTGTATGTTGGTGTTCCAGATGAATTTAAAGGTGAGGAACTCACAACTCTCGATGAAGCTAGTATCGAGCGTCTCAGCACAGGCAAATATATGACAATCGGCGATCTAAGCCGCAAGTTAGGGTCTAAATTCTAAAGGAGATTAATATATGTCCACCAAAGTTTGTAATACATCGGGTAAGAAAAAGACTGCTATTGCCCGTGCAACGGTTCGTAAGGGTGCCGGCAAAGTCCGTGTAAACAAGAAACCCGTAGAAATATTCGAACCCCTTTATGCAAAGCTCAAAATCATGGAGCCTCTCATGCTCGCAGGCGAATCAACATCTTCCATCGATATTGATGTAAAGGTGCAGGGCGGCGGTATCATGGGTCAGGCAAATGCAGTTCGTACTGCAGTTGCAAGAGGCATTATCGAATGGACAAATGATACATCTTTGCGTGATGCATTCATGGCTTATGATCGAAGTCTCTTGGTAAATGATTCCAGACAAAAGGAAACCAAGAAAGCAGGCGGTCCTGGTGCTCGTGCAAAATATCAGAAATCTTACAGGTGAGGTTTTTTCATGATTCCTGTTCGCTGTTTCACATGTGGCAAAGTCATCGCAAACAGCTGGGAAGAGTTCAAACGCCGTGCAGATGGTGGTGAAGACCCGGCATCAGTACTTGATGATCTTGGTATCAGCAGGTATTGCTGCAGGCGTATGATACTCACTCATGTTGAACTTGTGGACGTATTTTCGCCATACCAGTAAGGGGTCGTAGGGTGGCGTAGACCATCCTTCGGCGTTCGGGACGCCGGCACCGGAGTTCGAATCTCAGTGTTCCCATTTTCCTTCGGGGAATCTGGTATGGGCGACGTTTCGCGTGATAACCACATTCGGAGGGATTCCGAATAACCCAAATTATTTCAAAGAAAATAACAAATTCCGAATTTTTCTGAACACATTTACATGAATGTATGCATTTTTTTCTGAGATTTATTCTTTTAAGGGTGATCATTTGAGTAAACAGAAATATACAAGGTATGAACGTGCGAGGATTATTGGATCACGGACCCTTCAGATATCTATGGAGGCTCCTGTGCTTCTCGATGTAGAGAGTGACGATCCTTTAGTAATTGCCACACTTGAATTTGAAGAAGGTGTGATCCCTATTACCGTTAAACGTGACGATTCCCAATTATGAGGTGAACTAAATGGAAGAAACACAGGATCAGGATATTGAACAAATAACTGAAGAAGAAGTAGTAGTAGAACAGCCTGTAGTGGAGGCAGTGGCTGACGAAGAGGAAGACAAGTCCACCCCAGAATCCACATCACTGGTTCCAATCGATGAATATCTCGCAGCAGGTGTTCATATCGGTACACAGCAGAAAACACAGGACATGATGAAATTCGTATACAGGGTTCGCACAGACGGCCTTTATGTACTTGACATCCAGTCCACTGACAGAAGGATTAAGGAAGTTTCCCAGTTTTTGGCAAAATATGATCCTTCCCAGATACTTGTTGTGTCAGCAAGGCAGTATGGCCAATTCCCTGCAAGAATGTTCTCCAAAGCAGTAGGTGCAAGGTCCATGGTTGGCCGTTTTATTCCAGGTACACTTACAAACCCATCAGTCGATCATTTCTTTGAACCTGATGTAGTACTTGTAACAGATCCTGCAGGAGATGCACAGGTTATCAAGGAAGCGGTAGACATTGGTATTCCTGTAGTGGGTCTATGTGACACCAACAACCTGACCTCAAATGTAGATGTAGTAATTCCAACCAACAACAAAGGAAGAAAAGCTCTGTCTTTAATATACTGGCTACTCGCAAGGGAAGTCGCAGATGGCAGGAATATTCCTTTCAACTACGAGATGAGCGACTTCGAGGCAGGCCTCTGAAGTCCCTTTTTTCTCTTTTTCCATGGGATCATTACATACTACTTATATGTTGGAGTTTATCTCTTTCTCTAATAGTGGATAGATAGTATGAGACAACCAACAGTAGCCGGACAGTTTTACCCGTTAGCTCTACATTCCTTAAAGAAAGAGCTTGTGCGTTGTTTTCGCGATTTGGAAATAACTGAGACTCCGGTAAAAGGGGCAATCGTTCCACATGCAGGATATGTTTACTCGGGTGAAGTAGCAGCTCACGTATATGCTCGTCTTCCTAAAGCGGATACTTTTGTGATTTTCGGACCTAACCACACAGGGTATGGTTCACCAGTGGCGCTTTCTCGTGACAATTGGTCAACTCCTATGGGTGATGTGAAAAACGATCCTGAGCTATGTGACAAACTCGCCGGAAGTATTGTTGACATGGATGAGATTGCACATCGTTTCGAACATTCTATCGAGGTTCAACTTCCATTTCTTCAGTACAAGTTTGGGAATGATTTCCAGATTCTTCCAATCTGCCTTGGGATGCAAGATATTGATACGGCTGTGGAAGTTGGTCAGGAAGTAGCAAAAGCTGCCAAAGAACTTGGAAGGAGTGTTGTATTCATTGCTTCCAGTGATTTCACTCACTATGAACCTCAGGAAACAGCCAATGAAAAAGATGAATTTCTTATTGAAGCAATTCTTGATATGAACATTGAGGAATTCTATAAACGTATTGCTGAGATCAATGCATCAGCATGTGGTTACGGTCCAATAGCAGCTATGTTGTCAGCTTCAAAAGAAATGGGAGCTAACTCCACGGAGCTGTTGAAGTATGCAACAAGCGGCGATATTTCAGGTGATTATTCTGCAGTTGTCGGCTATGCAGCGATAGTTGTTGACTAAAATGGTGACAAAAAGCGGGATGTGAATTAGAATGGTCACTTGTTCAGCTCCGGGGAAAGTATATCTTTTTGGTGAGCATGCGGTTGTTTATGGTGAAAATGCCATATGCTGTGCTGTTGATATAAGTACCAGGATAACTATC
>CAZHNA010000081.1:0-8047 GCA_964532775.1 uncultured Methanosarcinales archaeon | reverse complement strand
AGAGAAAGAACACCAACAACCTGCCCGTAAATTTCAGCCACGAAGTAGCCTTCAAATGGCAAATGCTCCACAAAACCATTTACCAGCAAGAAGTCTGCAAGTTTATCCTGTGATACAGACAATCTGCCAAATTTGTCTTTAAAGGATATCGCAACAATTCTGGAAACTGCTTCAACATCATTCTTGTGAAATGGCCTCACAACCGGACTCATATCGTTCATAACTAATTCAGAGTTCAATTTCCACCTCATAAACCTCTTCAACATTCTCTTTGTGCACTTTCCAGAAAATGTCTTCTCCGAATTCTTCAACCAGTTTGAGAGTTCTTCTGGGAATCGTTTTTGGACCCAGAACTGCACCCGGCCTATCAGGATCATCAATATAATCGGTTTCCATCATAAACCGACTTCCCTGGGACAGAGCCTCTTCAATCGCACCCTTTCCAGCAAGGACTCCCGGAAACAAACCAATTTCTTCACACACATTCACAAGAGGTGGAGCATAATGTTTGACAACCTTCCCAAGTGGAATTCCTGTTTTTTTTGCAATGGAAGCAATATCCAGAAGTTCCGGTTCACCCACATCTTCCGTATGCAATTGCACAGCACATCCTAGATCTTTGCCCAAGACAAATGCATGCGACATGATTAGATTAGATTTATCCCACATTTCATCCGAAACCGGATAATGGGGACGACCACTTTTGAGGCCCACTGCAAGCCCTTCTTCAACATATTTTGCAGCGATTTCAAGACCTGCTTTCATCAACGAAGAAGCCTCTTCCAAACTCATCCTCTCAGTAAGTTTTGTAATCTCAGCCGGATGAGGCCCCAGTACAGCAAAAGCACCTACTCCAATTTCATTAATCTGCCTGACAATTTCCACAGTTTCATCAAAAACCAGCCTGTAATCTTCAGGTTCTGAGACTTCCACGCCCAGCGTCCAGGTTGGTTTGGAAACCACAATCATATGAGTTCCACCTGCATTCTGGAACTCACGGACTGCCTTCATCCCCTTTGCCCGGGGATCGATGTGAATGTGCTCATCGGTGATTGGAAATGGTGCTGACATGATACAATGTATGTGTGTTCTTATGTAAAATTGTAGCCGTGAATAAACTATTTAGAAGTAGGAAAACTACTGAAAATATTCCGATAGCATATATATACGATGGAGGCATTCGAGATGCCAACTACCACTATATAAACTTAACAAATTCAAAAGTGATTAATATGAGTAAAACCGCAGCAGTAATTGAAGGAGATGGAGTTGGACCGGAACTTGTGGAGGCAATGTTAAAGGTCGTTGAAGCTACAGGAACGAACGTCGAATTTGTAACCTGTGAAGCTGGTGCAAACTGGTGGGAAAAGAACGGAGGAAATTCCCTAATTCCTGATGAAACATGGGACATTCTTGATGAAGCAAATGCATGTTTCAAAGGACCAACCACAACCCCGGGTGGAGCAGGTTCCCCGAAAAGTGTTGCAGTATCAATACGCCAACGGTACAACCTTTACGCAAACGTAAGACCTACAAAAACATTCCCAAACACCAATACTCCTCTTGGAGATGTTGATTTCGTATGTGTCAGGGAAGGCACCGAAGGCATGTATATCGGTGAAGAAGTCAAATTGACCGATGACGTTTACATCGCAATTCGTAAAATCACAAGACCTGCATGCCGCAATATTGCAAAATACTCATTTGAGGAAGCAAAACGCAGGAACTTCGACGCTGTAGTTGCAATCCACAAAAGCAACATTCTTAAGCAGACCTGTGGAACTTTCCTTGAAGAAGTCAACAAAGTCAGTGAAGAATATCCTGACATCGATGTCTGGGAATACCACATTGACAATATGGCACAGCAACTTATCAAGAACCCACAGCTTTTCAACAACAAAGTATTACTGTCCACCAATCTGTTCATGGACGTAATCAGTGAGGAATGTTCAGCACTTATCGGTAGCATAGGCCTCATCTACTCCGCAAATATTGGAGATGAGTTCGCAATGTTTGAACCAGCACACGGTTCCGCACCAAAATACACAGGTCAGGATAAAGTTAATCCTGTTGCAACTGTTCTTGCAGGTGCTTGGATGCTTGACTACCTTGGTGAGAAAGAAAATGCAGCAGCTATTTTCAAGGCAACCGAAGAGGTCATTGTAGAAGGAAAAGCACTTACATATGACATGGGCGGCAACGCAAAGCTCAGTGAAATGACTGATGCTATTGTAAGCAAAATTTAAGAAAAAAAAGTTATTATAAGGCGAAAATCGCCTTATACATTTTTCACTTTCTAAATGGTTTGGGGGGAATTGCTTCACCCGAATAGGTTGATTCCCTGCTCATGTTATTTTGGATCACAGGTTCGAAGAGGAAGTATTTCTCCACATAACCTTGGATTTCCTCATCAGAAATACAAGACACACGTTTCTCTTTGTTGTAGAGCTTCTGTATATCTTTTTGGATAGACTTCAAGCGAGGATCTGTTTTTTCCACTGAAATCTGGACACCTATGAGTTCTTTTAGTGTCTCCTGAACCTTATACCTTATAACTTCAATTCCTGAAGAGTCACCTACAAGGAATTTTCGTACCCCCCCCACAGATTCCGGAGGATAAGGTTCATAGGTAAATGGATTTTTAATAGCTCCAGCAGCATGTATACCCGATTCGTGAGCAAATACATTTGATCCGACCACCGATTTATTGCGAGGTACACGAATGCCGATTTCCCTTTGCATGAAATTAGCAAAATCCGAAATTGCCTCAAGGTTATATTTATCGAATCCTTCAACCCTGCGACATAAGAAGATCAGGAGTTTTTCCATCTCTGCATTGCCGGCCCGTTCCCCTATACCCAGGAATGTTACGTTTGACCAGTTAGCACCATGCCAGTAGCCTGCAAGGGAATTCGGAACAGCCAACCCAAAATCATCATGGCAATGGGTTTCGACATTCTTTACGCCAATGTTTTCCTTGAGGTGTTTGACCATAGATGGGAAACCGTAAGGTTCGTCAACACCTTCAAATGGAACACCATATCCGATGGTATCACAGATACGAATAGTACATTCCGGATCTATTTCCATTATTTTCTCGATTAATGGATAAACAAAACCGTAGTTATCAGCACGAGTCATATCTTCAATATGTGCACGCGTCCTTAACCCATGATCAACTGCATATTGGAGAGTCCCTAAATATTTTTCTTCTGCAGCTTCCCTGTTAGGAAGCCCCATTTTTTCCAGAATATGAGCATCGGAAACAGACATGAGAATACCAGTTTCTTTTAGGTCCTCCATGTTGAGAACCAGATCAATATCTTCGGTTTTCGCACGAGCCCACCCGGTTACTTCAGGGAACTCATATCCCCTGTCAAGCATGAGTTTTATGGCTTTCTGATCTCTTTCGTTGTAAACGAAGGCCTCAAGCTTTTCAATTCCAATCTCATGCAAATAATCGTAAATAGTCACTTTGTGCCCACTTTTAAGCACAATCCCGGGCATCTGTGCACCATCACGGATGGTACTGTCGCTTATGGAAACTTCCTGGCCATGTGGAAGTTTAATCATAGGCAAATCATCATAATCCTTGTATACCTTCACAAAATACCTCCTTTCTCTGCAAACGCTTTTCCATTATGTTTTGAGGGGTGGTTGAATTAAAATCATTAAGATAAATAATGCAAATAATCTTATCAAAAAGCCTTTTTCAATCGCTATATCTTTCATAGGACGATTTTGATCCTTAAATGTGTTTCTTTTTGATTTGAAATAAGCTTATATAAAAGAAGACGGCAAACGTTTTCTTTGGACTTTTAACCTTAACTTCTATATACAGGAAAATGCAAGTTGAATGATATGTGGCAAATTCTAGTTCAGAAATTCGAAAAACACCCTGCCCAGCAAAAAGTATTGAGAATTCTTTTTGAGAGAGGTTTTCAGGTTAACGACGATGGTAAAGTAGTTTCAGGAAGCATTGAAATTGCCCATACACAGCTTGCAAGGGAGGCAGGTGTTGATCGCCGTGTTGTCGATGCTACAACGGTTACAATCCTATCCGATGAATTGTTGCGGAATATTTTCCAGAATGTTCGATCCATTCCTTTCCTGAGAGATGTAGCTCCACAACTTGATCTTGGCGTACTAATCATAACTCCTGATGATGCAGCAAATGTAGGAATCCTGGCTGATGTTTCAAGAGTTGTATCTGAAAACGGGCTTAGCATTCGTCAGGCAGTCTCCGATGATCCATACTTCACCGACGAAGCACGCCTTACAATTATAACCGATTCAAAAGTACCCGGTGAAATAGTTGACAAAATTCTGGGAATTAAAAGTGTAAAAGGCGTTAGCATTTACTAAATCAAAAAACGGATTTTACAAAACTTTTCAGCAAACCAGCCATATGTCTGGAGTTCATTGGATTCAAAAATTTTTTTAGCAGTATTGAAGGGTGATCCATATCACCATATTCTTCTATGAGTTCCAAAAGAGCTGGTTTATTCAGAGAAACTATCAGCTCATCCCATTGAGAATCTGAAAGTTTTGCTGCAAAATTATGAGCTTTCATACCCATTTTCAACTCTTTTTCCAGAACCCTTCGCCACTCTTTGTCATAAACAGAAAGCCGGGATGCAGAAGTATTTCCTTCAAGGGCTGCTTCTGCTGCTACTTTGCCTGCAATTTTTGCACAAATAGCACCGGGATAAATTCCCCCTCCGGAAGTAGGCTTAACCTGACCAGCAGCGTCACCACATACCAGTACACCATTTGCAACCGTAGTAGACGGTAAACCAAGTGGAATCGAGCCAACCACAAAGTCCATGGAACCTTTGGCAATTCTGCCATATTTGTTTTCAAGAATGGTTATGAATTCGTCTAAATAGTGCTGAACACATTCATCCTGTTTTTCAATAGCCATTCCTACTCTGCATATGTCTTGCGTAACCGGTACAACCCATCCAAAAAAACCCGGGGCGACTGAACCCACGAATAATTCAACAAAATATTGTTTCTTTGGTTTCATTTTCATTTCAAACTGGATTCCGGGTAAAAGTCTCTCTGAAGCAGGTATCCCAGCCATTCTGGAAATTTGTGCACGAGGCCCATCAGCAGCAATTACAACCTTTGATTTGAAATCAACTGGAACACCACCATTGGTTACAGATAATACCTTTAGTCCATTCTCAGAAGTTAGATTGTGAACATGGGATTTTAGGAAAAAATCTACGCCAGATTCTGCAGCCATCAACGCCAGTTTCCTGTCCAAAACTTTCCGTAAAACGACATAAGCACGCGTATCCCTACCGTCAATTGGCACACAAGTACCATCAGGAGCATGGATGAAGGCACCACGTACGCTATTTACAACAAAAGAAGGATCTGGTGAAATATCACATTCCCGAAGAGCTTTGACGCTTAAAAGACCGGTACACCCAACAGGTGAACCAATTGAGGAATGTTCCTCAAACAGTGCTACTTTTGCACCATGCATGGCTGCATACCGGGCAGCAATAGAACCAATCGGCCCTCCACCCACCACAGCCACATCATAGATCATAAAGATCCCTTATTCCTGACTTACCATGACATCCGCACCAAGAGAACGCATATCATCAAAGAAGTTTGGATAAGATATGAAGATGGAGTCTGCGGTGTCAATTGTTGTATCACCTGCGACAAAACCTGCAACCGTCAATGCCATGACAATCCTGTGATCATGCCATCCGTGCACATCTGCACCCTTCAATTCTCCACCAGTTATTATGAGTTTATCTTGCTCTTCAGCAACAGAAATACCCATTTTCTGCAATTCTGATGCCATTGCATGGAGACGATCGGTTTCCTTAAAACGAACATGCTCTGCATTTTCGATTACGGTTTCACCGTCGGCCACAGCGGCAAGAACAGCAATGGTAGGCACAAGATCAGGGGTTGCACCAGCATCCACACGGATACCTTTCAATTCCCCGCCTTTCACGGAAACTATACCATTTTCCTGATCCCAGTCAACTTTTGCACCCATTTCATTCAGGATATCAATTATTTTTGAATCACCCTGCTTTGAAGGGAAGAGATTCTTGACTGTTACACTGGAACCTGTTGCTGCAGCTGCAGCCAGCAAGTATGAAGCTGAAGAAAAATCTGCAGGAATAAGATATTCTTCCAGATTGTAATTCTGTTTTCCGGGAATGATGAATTTCACGTTATGCTGATTATCTTCAAAGATCTCAACTCCAGCTTTTTCAAGGACTTCAAGTGTCATATCTACATAAGGGCGTGATTTGAGTTCACCTTTTATTGAAAGTGTTGTACTATGCTCTGTAAAAGGACATGCAAGCAAAAGTGCAGAAATAAACTGGGAACTGATAGAACCATCTATCTTCACAATTGCACCTTCAATTCCACCACGTACAACGAGGGGAGCACATCCGTTGTTCCTTGTAGAATACACATCAACACTTAGATCCTTGAGTACATCAAGTAAGGGGCCGTTGGGCCTGGTCCGCAGGGAGTTGTCCCCTGTAAGAATAGTAACACCATCCGTGAGAGCAGAGATTGCAGTCATGAATCGTAATGTAGTCCCTGAATTGCGTACATCAACTACATCGTTTGGAACTTTTGGAGCGCCGTTTACACCTTTAATTAGAAGAGAATCTTTTTCACGGATTATTTCCGCGCCAAACATCTCGCATGCATGAATTGTTGCTTCGGTATCTGCCGATAATAGAGGACGTTTTACAACGCATCTTTTAGAAAGAGAGCCTATTGTTATTGCCCTGTGTGTATAGCTTTTTGAAGGAGGAGCAAAAACTTCACCCCATACTTCTGAACGACCAACTGCTACTTTCATAATCAGATCTCCTGCACTATTTTGTCAATTTTATCCCAATCATGCTCGTAGATGTGGGCAGATACGCTGATAGTTGTAATCGTTCCGGGTTTGTATCCACTTTCGTCAGCAACATATTTCAGCAACCTTGAAAGCCCATAAAGATTAGCAGGATAAGCACCTGCAAAATCATGGCTCCTAAAAAGAGTTGTAAGGTGAACTTTGCCATCTCTTAGCTTAAAATCATCAAGAATCATACAGGGGACTTCATCAACTTCTGTATCAACATAAGGAATCCAGGTTACAGCAGTAGCCCTGCGGGTACTTTGGCTTGATTTCAGCTTTTTGATAACATAGTCAATTTGATCTACGCTATTATCCCAATTGCGCAATCTCTGACCATAAGTATATTCAAAATCCTGAGAATTATCACCGGTAATTAGCTGTTTTGCATATTCGTCAAGTCTTTCCTTGTTCCATGCAATATCCGCGGGAATTTCATCTGTATAAGGATCCTTGATGGTCACCATCAAGTTCATGAATTCCTTTATTTTGCTTACTCTTTCATCTGATATTACCTGACCGTGATTCCAAATAACAGTTAGACCACGATACCAAGCATCTGTAAAAGTACTTGCACGGACGATTCGCCCAATAGGTGTTTCCTGCCCCATGAAGATACCTCGAGTTTCAAAGAGAATTAACGACTCTAACTATAAGTTATTTCCTAAAAAAACGATTGATAGACAGCAATAGGAAATAAATCAGGAAACTAAATATAGAGCGAGTTGAATACAATTATTAAAAATTTCCAGAGGTTTACAGTTGAGCATGATTTGTCACACAATCGGATACGGAAACCGGAGTTTTGAAGAACTTAGTGACTTGCTCCGGAATTATAAAATATCGCATTTAGTTGATGTCCGGAGTTATCCGGATTCAGGGAGAGAGGAGTTTAATTCAGAATCCCTTATGACAGAATTCCCTAAAAGAGAAAATGTTTATACTTCTTGCCCGCATTTGGGCGGAATTCGCAAAATCCCATATCACCAATTTATAAAATCAGCTGAGTTTGAGACTTCAATATCCAGATTATTTTCACTTATCAAAACAGCAGAAAATGACGATACTGGAATTACACTAATGTGTGCTGAAAAAAGCCCTAGAAATTGTCATCGGCAATATATTGCACAAGAACTGGAAAAAAGAGGA
>CAZHNA010000080.1:0-8055 GCA_964532775.1 uncultured Methanosarcinales archaeon | reverse complement strand
CGAACTGTCATATCACAAGTCAGACAAGAGAAAATTCTTGTCTCCATAAATTTAATCCGCGCAAAGCACGGGATTGTTTTCATACACACACATCATATATAAGGATGTTGTGCGCCCCGTTTTCGGAGCACTTTTGTGCATATGAATGCGCACCCATTTGGGCTGCAACTTAATGCAGCACATCTATGCGGACCCCTAACATATCCATACTACCATATAAAGTTTTCATACCAAAATTGATCCAAATGTAAAACAAGAACAAATACGTGCTAAAAATTCAACCCTTTCAGAGCACACAAAAGATAAATAAGCATTAGGAACTTGTAACGCAGAACCTTAAAATGAATTCCAGCACTTTTTGATAAATGTAAGTGAGATGGTTGCCTGTGTTAGAAAATAATAGTTCTTCGGAAACAAAAGATAGGTTAAAAGTGCGCATTCCGAGAAAAGAAAACAGGGAAATACTTGCAACAATCGAAAGTTTGCTCGGAGCAAATAGGGTCAGACTCAATTGCACTGATAACGTAGTACGTATTGGAAGAATAACAGGTTCCATGAAAAACGATACATGGTTGCAAGTTGGTGACCTTATTATTGCAGTTCCTTGGGATTTCCAGGACACAAAAGCAGACGTAATATGGAAATACACACGTCAACAGGTTAGCTGGCTTAAAGACAAAGGATACTTTAAAGGTTGAACATGAGAAAATCAATCCCTAAGAACCTCCAAAAAATTGAAAGCGACATCGATAAGATGCGAATTCGCAAAAAGGACTCCAATTCTCTCAAAGTGAAAGAGGCAGTCTTTGATGAAGCTACTCTCAAAGCCCTTTACCACCTATCAAAGGATGGAGTAATACAAGCATTGGGCGGTTCAATTAGTACAGGAAAAGAAGCTAATGTATTCCTTGCAGATGGTAAAGACTTCGATGTTGCAATTAAAATATACCGCATATCTACAAGCACTTTCAGATCAATGGAAGACTATATCCTTGGAGATCCTAGATTTAAGAGTATTCGTCACAAAAAGAAAGACGTGGTTTTTGCATGGACACGCAAGGAATTCCGCAACCTTCTCCGGGCAGAAGAAGTGGGTATTAAAGTTCCAAAACCAATAACCACTTATCGCAATATACTTGTGATGCAATTCTTGGGAGAAAATGAGAAAGCATTTCCACTCCTTAAAGACATAAAGCTGGAAAAGGAAGATGCAAAGGAAATAGCTGAAATCATCTTCAATTATGTTGATTTACTTTACAATGAAGCAAAACTGGTGCATGGGGATCTTAGTGAGTACAATATACTGATAAACCCTTCAACTCTTGAACCTTATATAATCGACATGGGACAGGCAGTTACTCCAGAACATCCCGGCGCAGAAACCTTCCTAAAAAGAGATTTGAAAAATCTTACCCGTTATTTCCGAAAATACGGGATTGAAACATCTGACGAAGAACTTTATAAAAAGTTAAAGTCAAAAAACATCCCAGATAATGAAAAATAATCTTTACAACGGTGAATTGTATGACACACCTAAAAGTTCCAAAAGACAGGATTGGAGCCATTATTGGCCCAAAAGGAGAAACGAAAAAACTTATTGAGGAGAAATCAGCCTCTGAAATTGATATCGACAGTGAAAATGGAACTGTGGAAATCATAGAAGGAAATGATCCTCTTGGAGCCATGAGAGCAGCCGATGCCATCAAAGCAATTAGCAGAGGTTTTAGTCCGGAAAAGGCACTCCCGCTGTTCGATGACGATATGCTAATGCTTGACGTCATTGATTTGTCACAGGACGCATCTACACCAAAAGAACTCATTAGGCTCAAAGGAAGAATAATTGGCAAAGGCGGAAAGACCCGTGAAATTGCGGAAAGCCTCATCGGCGTTAAAATTTCCATATATGGAAAAACTGTTAGTATCCTTGGAAGTCCAGATCAAAACCGCATAATGCACACTGCAATCGAGATGCTCATGGAAGGAGCAAATCATGGATCTGTGTATAGTTTCCTTGAGAAAAAGCACCGTGAACTTGTACAATCACAACTTGACTCCTACGAAAGATAATAAAGGCGCAATCGAAATGCAAGACTTGATCACAACTGCGGAAAAAGAAGGTAGCTTCACAAACCTTTTGAACGCTGCAAAGATGCTGGGACTTTTGGACAAGTATTCATCCGAAGGCCCCTTTACCGTATTTGCTCCAACAGATAGTGCATTTGTACCAATTCCAGAAGATGTGATTGAAGAAGCGTTTGATGATAGCAACTACCTTTTGAACATTATCAATTACCATATTGTAGAGGGCAAATATACTACAGAAAACCTTCAAAATATTGAGTCCCTTCAAACGATGAACGGAGAAAGCATCCGTTTCAAAGGCAAAAATGGAAAAGTTTTTGTTGAGAATACACCCATCACAAAACCTGACATTGAGTGTTCCAACGGAATAATCCATGCTGTTGATGACATACTGTTACCGTAAATTTAAATAATCCTTATATCTGATTAAAATCATTCTTTTTTGGAGGTATTATATGGCCATTGGGTTAGATCAAACTTTACCTTATACAGATATAACATTTGTAAACATCCTGACAGCAATAATAATCCTGATAGCGGGATACTTTGTTGCCCGAATGCTCACAAGCTTATTTAGCAAGGGGTTGAAGCAAACAAAACTACCGGAGCTGGTAGTCGAATTTTTGACACGTTTTCTGAGTTCATTGCTCTATGTAATTGTCATACTTGCAGTTCTTTCGGTATTCGTGAACATGAGCGCAGTAGTGCTGGGACTTTCTGCAGTTATCGGATTGATCCTAGGTTTTGGAATGCAGGATACGCTGACAAATATTGGAGCAGGACTCTGGATCGCTGCGTTGAGACCAATTGACAAGGGCGAATATGTTGAAGTTAACGGATCCGCTGGAACCGTATCAGCTGTTGGAATAATGGCAACCGAACTGCTGACACCAGACAACAAAATAGTTACTATACCAAACAGCCTTGTGTGGGGCAGTCCGATTGTTAACGCAACAAGAATGCCTACAAGGAGAGTTGATGTTGATGTCGGAATCAGCTACAGCACTGATCTTGATAGGGCAATTGAAATCTCACTTTATGTAATGAAAGGAAACCAGAGTGTACTCAATGATCCTGCACCAGCAGTTATGACAACAGCGCTGGCAGATTCTTCAGTAAACCTACAGCTTCGTGCGTGGGTGAAGACCGCTGATTTCTGGGATGTCAAAAAGGATCTTACAAACAATATATTTAAGACATATAATGAACAGGGAATTGAAATTCCATTCCCACAACTGGATGTCCACCTCATTAAAGAGTGATGGACACCCATATCTTTTTTTACTTTATCCTTTTTTAATAGCTGTGTTGAGGCGAATATGAATGATAGTAACTACGATAGACAATGTTAATGGAAAAAATCAAGAATTCTAGGCCTTGCAATGGGAAATACAGTACGAGCTCGCCACATCGGGAGTGACATTAGCTCTGCCCTAAAAAACGTAGTTGGAGGAGAGTTAAAGGGATACTCTATAATGCTCTCACAAGCTCGCCAAGAAGCTCTTGATCGCATGATTGAAGAAGCAAAAAAACTTGAAGCTGATGCCGTTGTAAACATACGTTTTACAACCTCACAGACAACAGCTGCAGCGGCTGAGATTCTTGCATATGGCACTGCAGTACGATTTATTTGAAATATTAAGGCTTCCCACAACCAACTAAATAATAATTGTTAATGTGCCATCATCCCGGAATTTAATCAATCGGAGCGTATATTTCAGTAATGTATTCGTCAGGTGACACAAGTCTTGGATCTGACAGATACACCTCCCTCAAGGGACCTACAATCTGTTTTCCATTTTCTGTCAGCCAGACAAACAATTTCTCATATGTTGGGACCATTGCTTCATACGGCCCTTTATACACAATTTGTGCCATTTTGCCACCAGCAAGTTCATAATATTTTACTTCGCCGCTGGGTTTCACATCGCATGCAATCGGAAAAACGACTTCAACATCCGCAGTCCCTTTCGCTTCCGCTTCCAGTGCTTCTTCAGCCGTTGTCTCATGACTTACAAAGATCGGTGCGCCTGCAAGCATAACACCATTTTCCTCTGCAAATTCAAAAAGTTCAGGGATCATTGCACCAATCTGTGTGTAGGGACCGCGCCTTCGAAGTCCTATAACCATTTGCGATTCCACTTCTACAATTCTTATATCTTCCATTGTATTACCCCCGGAAATTTTCAAAAAGAAAAACTCCAATAGATGTTATTTTTCTATCCCATATACCAGATGCACATAGTTGCTTCCAACAGCATCACATTTTAAGAGTTCAAGCTCCATATCAACATCAAAACCAACAACCGAACCATCCAAACGAATCGTATTATGCATTGTGATTTTTGGAATCATACCCCACTCCCCAGAATAATCTAATATATGCATCTGAAATTCAGAGTGCAAGATCTTTTGAAGCTATTAGAAAGTTACAAACTTGAGGATTATACTTTTTTTAAGCAGGGTGAAAATAAGACCCACATTTCGAATTTTGAATCTGTTGATCTTAATTTTTATGCTAGCCGTTCGGATATTAGCTTAAATAAGATTGAGCAGATCATATATGACTGGCTTAGAATAATGAGTAGGTGATATTGTGAACAAAGAGAGCGGAAAAATCAAATATGTATTCTTGGTGGCCTTTCTGATAATTATAGGCAGTGCTTTTGCGGTGTATGCAAGTTTTTCAATACTTGGACCCAAAGATCTAGGAGTTGAATATACCCATGAAGATTATTTGAGTGCCCTGGAAAAAACCGGAATGGAAATAGAATACAAGGGAATGTCTGGTGAAGTACTGGAGGAGTATAAAACAGATGCTCCAAAAGAGTCATTTCAGGATTATAATTTTGAGTTTTCAGACTATGAAAGAAAACAATTTACACTAACTGCAGAAGAGTCAACTGCTTTGCTAAATGAACTTGCCCCATCTTTTTGGTGGTTTGATGATTTGCAGGTCAAAGCTTCACCGGATGGAACTATGGAAGGATCCAGCAAAGTTGATGTAAAGAGATTGAAATCCGATCTATATTCAGATGTCGCAGATGATGTCCCAATTCCACTACCGGATACCTTAAACATCTATAGCAAAGGACAGATCAGCGTTAAAGATAACAAATTAAATGGGGATCCAGAATCATTTAAGTTAGGTGCTGCATCGCTTCCAGGAAAATACATGGAAGAGGGAAGTGTAGACGTAATGGAGGAGTATTTCCCTAGAATTTATACAGTTGTCCCGGGACTTGAAATAAACAGCTTAACCTCTAATTCTGACGGAGAGTTTGTGTTTGATGGAGTTGTTCCACAAAAAGTCACCGTGACTGAAAAATAAGGTTTGGAGGAATTGCAACTGAAATATTTAATGATCAATGGGGAAAAAGAAGAAATTCCCCCATTTCCCCATCATAAAGCTTACATCTATCGATCTAAGGAATTTTTTTTGGCTAAGAAACTGACAACCCATTTAACGATGGGGAATTTCATTACACTAAAAGAACTATATAGAGGAGTTAAAAACAAATGCTCTATTCCAAGAGTTCTTCTGGTTGACCCAACCAGTGATTGCAATTTAAAGTGCAAAGGATGCTGGTCCCGGGATTATGAAAGCGGACACAACATATCCTATGAAAAGTTTGACGACATACTAAATCAAGCTGAAAAACTGGGGATAATGGACTGTTTAATGACAGGCGGGGAACCTTTAATCCGAAAAGATGATATTCTGAAGTTGTGCAAAAAACATGATAAAATGACATTCGGAGCTTTTACCAATGCAACTTTAATCGACGAAGAATTTGCCGATGAAATGGCAAAATTGGGAAATCTGAATGCGTTTGTTAGTATTGAAGGGACTGAAGAAGAAACTGATTTTCGAAGAGGTACAGGTGTTTACGAGAAGGTCATCAAGTCCATGGACATCTTAAAATCCAGAGACATTGCATTTGCTTTTTCAGCCTGCTATCACTCAAAAAACTATAAAACCATAGCTAGTGATGAATTTCTTGATTACATGCGTGAAAAAGGTGCCTGGTTTGGATGGTTGTTTCAATATATTCCAGTCGGAAGCAATGCTGATACTTCTTTAGTTTGTACCGCAAAGCAAAGAGCTTACGTGCAGGAGAAAATCAGGGATTACTGCGAAAAGCATGATTATGTAATTGTAGATTTCTGGAATAACGGCCATTTATCTTTCGGCTGCATTGGCGCAGGTGTTGGGTTCGTGCATATCAATGCTAAAGGTGATGTTGAACCGTGTGCATTTTGCCACTATTCCGATTCTAACATCTACGATGTTTCACTGGCTGATGCACTTAGATCTGACTTTTTTACTACTTTTAGAAATGCACAGCCGTTTTCGGATAATCCATTAAGAGCCTGCCCTTTAATTGATAATCCACAGGCAATTATTGATGTAGTAAATGCAGGGGGCGCAAAATCAACCCATTTAGCAAATCCAGAATCTGCTGAAGATCTTGCTAAGAAAAGCTATGAGAGAGCCAAGGATTGGGAAGGAATGGCTGATGAGTTATTTAAAAAAATGCCAAAATATACCCAGACAAATTTCCCGAAATTTTTGAAATATTATGCTTTTAAGAAAGGAATAACTGATGGCAGAAGAAAAAAGATTTGATGCTGAAGTTTACCATAAAAGCGATTCTGTTGATTGGCTTGTTCTAATTCATGGCTTCGGAGGTAGTGCAAGGACCTGGAAAAAGCAGATCGAATTTTTTTCAGGGCACTATAACTTGCTTGTGCTGGAAATGCATAAGTCAAAAACAAATGAAAAACTCGACTTAGATCAGATTTGCAATCGTATCAATAATACATTGGATTACTATAAAATCACAAAAGCCCATGTTTTAGGATTTTCGTTTAGTTCATTGATTTGTTTACGGTTTGCCTTACTATATCCTGAAAAGGTTAATTCATTAATTATGGGCGGAGGAATTGTAAAATTCAACCTGAAAACGAGCTTTTTACTTTTTTTAGCGATCAAATCTAAGAGATTTGTTAATTACATGATACTCTACAGGTTTTTTGCCTACATCATTATGCCCAGAAGAAATCACAAAAAATCAAGGGCTATTTTTGTAAATGAAGCAAAAATGTTGGGATATGACGAGTTTTGTAGATGGGTGGATGTTGTTCCACAAACAAAGAAAAGTTTGACCTGGTTAGATGAATTAAATGAAAATATCAGTGTCTTGTTTGTTTCAGGAAATGAAGACCATCTTTTTTTAAGTGATACTGTAAAGCATAGCAAAAAAATAAACAATTCTCGAGTAGAAATAATTAAAAATTGTGGACATGTCTGTTCAATTGAACAACATGAGAAATTTAACAACATTGTGTTTAAATACCTAAATCCATCACTTTTCTGATTATTATTTATTTGTTGGGCTACCCTTGTACATTTCTGTAAAGACTGAATCTACCGGCTCCCATAATTCAATTTTGTTGTTTTCAGAATCAAGAATATGAACGAATTTTCCATATTCATAAGACTCAATTGAATCAATAATTGTAACTCCGTTACTTCTTAATTCTTCCACCAGAGCTTCAATATTCTCAACCCGGTAGTTGATCATAAATTCTTTTTTTGAAGGATCAAAGTAGTCCGTATCCCCGGGAAAAGGACTCCACTGCAAGTAATTAATTTCTTCAGGTCGGTTCGCATTCCTGAACTCAAAGGGTGCACCGTATTCATTGGTAACCAAGCCTAAATTCTTGTGATACCATTCCTTTGTTGCCTGGGGATCTTCGCATTTGAAAAAGACTCCACCGATACCCGTCACTCTTCCCTTATTTTCTGCTTTCTCACCCATAACAATAGCTCCCGGAAATTTCCATCAAAATGAAAAAAACCAAATAAATGTTATTTTTTATCTTATATACAGAATACCCACATCCAAACGACACAAAAAAAGGGCACCTTATTTGGAGCGCGTAAAATAACTGTTGAAGATCAGGGGG